>JBBRDG010000014.1:0-44562 GCA_038204165.1 Elusimicrobiales bacterium | reverse complement strand
CACGAACTTAAATCCCCGCTGGCCGCGGTGGAAGGCTATATGCACCTGATGAAAGAGCGTATGAAAGGCCCGGACCTGGCCGCATACGATTCCATGGTGGACCGCAGCGTAGTAAGGATAGGCTGCATGCGCAAGCTGGTAATGGACCTGCTGGACCTCACCCGGCTGGAGTCCGGCAAAAAAAAACGCGTACTGGAGCCGGTAGACCTCGGGAAGGCCGCGGCGCTCGCCGCGGAAGCGGTAGCGGAACGAGCCGACGCGCGGGGGATAAAGATAGAGCTGAAGGTTCAGCCGCCTGCGTTGCTGAACGCCGACGCCGGAGAGATCGACATGATCCTCACCAACCTTATCACTAACGCCGTAAAATACAACAAACAGGACGGCCGCGTAACTCTGGAGATCTCCAAACCTTCGGTCGGCTCCGCGCTGATCACCTGTTCCGACACCGGCATAGGCATGACCCCGGAAGAACAAGCCAAACTATTCGGGGAATTTATAAGGATAAAGAACGAACATACCCGCGCTATCGACGGCAGCGGGCTGGGACTTTCGATACTTAAAAAGATAGCCGGACTTTACGGGGGGGACGTAAAAGTTTCCTCCGCCTACGGCGAAGGTTCGGTCTTCACGGTGACGCTTAAAGAGCCGCCCGCAGCGGCTTAATGCAACTACTAGTCAGCCAACACGGAGGCATATATGCTGCCCGCACCAGACCCTAAGAGAACAGACGGTAAATTTATGACCAAAGCGGATTTTATCGACGACAAGGCGCTGCACGCCGCCATCGCCGCCGCAAAACCGGAACCCGCCCGCGTGCGCGAGATTCTCAAACGCTCGCTGGAAGTTTCCGAGGCGCTGCCTCCCGAAGACGCCGCCATCCTGCTTTCCGTCACCGACCCCGCCCTGCTCGAGGAAGTGTTCGAGGCCGCGCGCGCGGTGAAGCGCAAGGTATATGACAACCGTGTGGTCACCTTTGCGCCGCTCTACGCCTCCAACCTGTGCGTCAATAACTGCCTCTACTGCGGCTTCCGCGCCGCCAACAAAGGCACCGTCAGGCGCAAGCTCACGATGGACGAGATAAAGGAAGAAGCCAGAGCCCTGGCCGGCAAGATAGGTCATAAGCGGCTGATCTTTGTAGTGGGGGAACATCCCGAAAGCGGCGCCGAATATATAGCAGAAGCCATGAAAACCATCTACTCCGTTAAGGAGAAGACGCGGCGCGGTTTTGGTCAGATCCGGCGCGTTAACGTAAACGCTGCGCCGATGACTATCGACGAGCTCAAGGTGCTCAAGGCCGCAGGCATAGGCACCTACCAGGTGTTCCAGGAAACCTACGACCGGCACCTTTACGCCAGGCTGCACCCGGGCAAGAGTCCCAAGAGCGATTTTCACTGGCGCCTGTACGTGATGCACCGGGCGTTCGAAGCAGGCATAGACGACGTGGCGCTGGGCGCGCTGTTCGGCCTGAACCCGGACTGGAAGTTTGAAGTGCTGGGCCTGGTGGCGCATTCCCGCGAGCTCGAGGCCAGGTTCGGCATCGGGCCGCACACCATCTCTTTCCCACGCCTGGAAAGCGCCAACGGCACCAGCCTGCCCGAGGAGAGCGTAAAGAACGTCTCCGACGCTGACTTCAAGAAGATCGTCGCCGTGCTGCGCCTCTCGGTGCCTTACGCCGGCATCATCGTCACTGCCCGCGAAAAACCGGAGGTAATCCGCTCCGTAATCAGCATGTGCACGCAGCGCGACGCCGGCAGCAATATCGGCATAGGCGCCTACTCGGACCGCTACAGCAAGCAGGAGACGGAGCGCCAGCAGTTCATGCTCGGTGACATGCGCAACCTGGACGAGGTGATCGGCGAGCTGGCCGACCTCGGGCACATTACCTCGTTCTGCACCTCCGGCTACCGCTGCGGCCGCACCGGCGACCACATTATGAAGCTGCTCAAGAGCGGCCATGAAGGCCGCTTCTGCAAGCTGAACGCCGTGCTGACGTTCCGCGAATGGCTGGACGATTTCGCTTCCGAGGCCACCCGCGCCAAGGGGGAGGCCCTGATAAAGAAAGAAATAGCCGAGATCCGCGCCAGGGAAAAGGATTTCCCGATGGACACCGTGAAGCTGCTCGACTCCTACTATGAAAGAATAGAGAAAGGCGAGCGGGACCTCTGCTTCTGACCGGGGACCAGCGCACCCCAGGCTCGCTATGAACAAAGAAGAGCTCATAAAGGCCCTCTCGCCCGGCGCGGAAACTGCGGCTCTTTTCGCGCTCGCTGACGAGACACGCAGAAAATACGCCGGGGACGGCGTGCACCTGCGCGGCCTGATAGAATTCTCCAACCATTGCCGCCGCAACTGCCGCTACTGCGGCATCCGCTCCGAAAATAACAAAGTGCGCCGCTATCGTCTTACCTCCGGGCAGATCCTGGACTGCGCCCGCGCCGCCGTAGCGCTAAATTACAAGACCATAGTAATGCAGTCCGGCGAAGACCCCTTATGGGGTCCCAAAGAGCTGGTAAAGATAGTGGAGGAAGTTAAAAACGCTACCGGCCTGGCCATAACCCTCTCCGTAGGGGAATACTCAAAAGAGGATTACAAAACCCTCAGGCAGGCAGGCGCGGACCGTTTTCTGCTGCGCTTCGAGACTTCCGACCGCAAACTCTTCACCGCACTTAAGCCGGATTCTGACTACGACAGGAGGTTCAGCTGCCTGGCCTGGCTTAAGGAAGCGGGCTTTCAGGTGGGCTCTGGAGTAATGGCCGGCCTGCCCGGCCAGACCCTGGAAAGCATGGCTGACGATATCCTTCTTTTCAAAAAGATGGACCTGGACATGGTTGGCATCGGCCCGTTCATCGCCAACCCCGACACCCCGCTGGGCGGCTCTCCGGGCGGCACCCTGGACCTGGGGCTGCGCATGGTAGCGCTAACGCGCATAGTGACGAAGAACACGCATATCCCCGCCACAACGGCCATGGGCTCCATCGACCCGCAGGGGCGCCAGAAGGCCCTCCGCTGCGGCGCCAACGTGCTGATGCCCAATATCAGTCCCGTAGAGCACCGGGTGGATTACAGCCTCTACCCGGGTAAGATCTGCATTAACGACCAGCCCGAGCAATGCGCCGGCTGCGTGGACGCCATGCTTAAAGGCCTCGGCCGGTTCCGCGACGACGGTTTCGGCCACAGTTTAAAGAACTCATAGGCTTATTTTATGCAAACCACACCTAAATCTATGCGCCTGCAGATCGCAATTTTCGGCCGCACTAATGTGGGCAAGTCCAGCGTGCTCAATATGCTGGCCGGCCAGGACGTGGCTATCACCTCGCCCATCCCCGGCACCACCACCGACGTGGTGGAGAAATCCATGGAGCTCCTGCCGGTAGGCCCGGTGGTCTTTTTGGACACCGCCGGGCTGGACGACAAAGGGGAAATAGGCGGCCTTCGCACCGCCCGGGCCCGCCGGATCTTCGACCGCGCCGACGTAGCCCTGCTGATAACGGAACCTTACGGCTGGGGCCCCTGTGAAGAGGAAATCACCGCCGCCGCCGGGGAAAAGAACATCCCTCTCATAGTACTCGTCAATAAGACAGATATTTCCGGCCCTTCGCCGGAGCTCACAGCGACCCTCAAAGAAAAGGGGCTGGAACCCATACTCTGCTGCGCCACCATAAAGGACAGGCGCGAGGCCGCGGTATCCGCCGTAAAGAACCGCCTGCTTGAGATAACCGCCAAAACCGCAGGCGGCCCCAGGACGATACTCGGAGACCTTATAAGTCCCGGGGAGACCGCAGTCCTTATTATCCCGATAGACAAAGAAGCGCCCAAAGGCCGCATCATCCTGCCGCAGGTGCAGGCCATGCGCGACCTGCTCGACCACGGCGCGCTTTCACTGACCGCCCGTGAACACGAATATACCCAGGCCCTCGCCGCCCTAAAAAAGCCGCCTGCCCTGGTAGTCTGCGATTCGCAGGTGGTGGATTTCATGGTGGCCCATACCCCGCCGGGAATTCCCTGCACCACTTTCTCGATACTCTTCGCCCGCTTCAAAGGCGACCTGGCGGCCTATGCCGCCGGCGCCGCCGCTATCCGCGGCCTTAAGCCCGGAGACAGGATAGTAGTAATGGAAGGGTGCAGCCATCACGCTATTGAGGATGACATAGGCCGCGTAAAACTACCCAGGTGGCTGAAACAGACCGTCGGGGGGGAACTCAGGATAGACACCTTCGCCGGGCACGACCTGCCCGCGGACCTGGGCGTTTACAAACTGGCCATCCAGTGCGGCGGCTGCATGCTCACCCGCACCGAGATCCTAGGCCGCATGGGAAAGACCGCCCAGGCCGGCATCCCCATCACCAACTACGGCACGGCTATCTCGGAGTGCAAGGGTGTGCTTGAGCGCGTGCTCTCGCCTTTCCCGGACGCGCTGGCCGCCTACCGGGCCGCCAGGAAATAGCAAAGAGGGCCGCGCGGAGCGGCCCTCTTAATTTTCGGGGGCGGACTACAACTCAATTGTCGTGGCGGGAATAACGGCCTCGGCGGCCGTGCGTACGGCCTGATCCTTGGTCAGCAGGATGATCTGCCAATCGGTCTCTTTCTGAAAAGCCCCCAACAGTTTAAGCGCCGCCGCAGCCCTGACCTGGTCCAGGGTATAGAATGGCTCGTCCAGCACCAGCAGCGCCGGGGCCAGGCCGCCGGGGCCCAGCCTTGTCTTAAGGGCCAGCGCAAGGCGGGCGGCAAACATGAACAGGTCCCGGGTTCCGGAAGACAAAGAGCCCAGAGGCAGCATCTCGCCGCGCGAGTCTTTCATAGCGGCGCCTTCAATGCCGAAAGTCCTGAATTCTACGGCCCGGTCAGGAAGCATGGTCTTAACCATGCCGCCCACTTCCCCGGCCAGCAAGGCCAGTTTCAGGGCTGAATTCCCGGCTATCTTCTCGAAAACGGCGGCGGCCAGTTTGTAGCCTTCCAGCATCAGGCGGATCTCGGCGGCCTCGCCCTCTTTAGCGGCCAAATCTACGGAGAGCCGGCTGATGTTCTCCGGGATGCCTTCCAGTTTGGTTGCCGCCACTTTTTTCACGCTCTCTAGTTCACCCTCGGCGCGCAGCAGCTTTTCTTTAGCGCCCTGCGCCTCTTCGCGCAGCTTCTCGAAAGCGGCTTCCAGCGTTTTTAGTTCCGCTTCCGGCACCTGCGCGGCGCCTGAACGCTCAAGACGCTCTGTCTCGTCCTGAAGGCGGAACTTAAGATCCTTGCTGTCCTTGCAGCCGCGCCCGGCAGCCATGGCCCGGGCGGTTTCCCGGCGGCCTTCCAGTTCGGAGACGGCCTTAACGCGTTCTTCGGCCCGGGCGGCGTAATCGTCCCGGCTGCGGGCACTGTTATCGGCAAGCCATTTCTGCGCGGCGCTTTCAGCCTCGCGCCTGGCGGCCTCTGCGGATTCCGCCTTCTTCAAAAGTTCGCCCTTCTCTTTACCGCACTGCAATACCGCGGCCTCGCTCTTAACAAGGGTTTCGCGGGCCGCGGAATATTTACTTATTATGGAAGAAAGGGCGTCTAGCATGCCCTGCACGGTATCCCGCCGCACGAGCTCAACGTCCAAACCGTTATTACGCCAGGCGTCAGCAAGACGCGAGAGCAACGCGCTGTTCTGCCCCTGGTCTATTATGCCGGCCACGTTCTTGGCGGCGGCGAACCAGCCGACCGCCACGGCCAGCGCAGTTACGACCAGGGCAACTACGGCCCCGGCTGCGCCTTTAAGCCAGAAGAACAGCGCCGTGGCCAGCGCCAGACCGGCGCCCCAGATCACAAAGCGCAGCGGCCAGTAGACAATCTTTTTCACCGTAGCGGCGGCCTCGGCGGTGAATTTTTCTATCTCGGCCTTTAAGGCCGCGGCCTGCTCGCCCTGGCGGCTGAGTTCGGTGGCGGCGGTGGAAGCGCCCTCCAGGGAAAGTGCGGCGGCGTCTACGCCGTGTTCCTTTTCCGCCAGTTGGCCCTTAAGCTGAGCAAGGTCTTCTTTGGTCTTATCGACCGTGGCGGCTAGAGTATCGTAAACGCCCAGCGCGCCTTCCTTAAAATGCTCCAGCTCCGTGGCCCTGGCTTCAAGCACCTCGAGCTCGCGCAGGAAAGCCAGCGCCTTGCGGGCGCGGTCCAGCTCGGCCCCGGCTTTCGCCGCCTCCAGCTTCGGCCTGGCTTCGGCAAGCCCGGCCTCCTTGTCGGCAGCATCCTCGCGCAATTCCTGCGCCTTAATAGAAAGCTGTTTTATGTTTTCCTCGCCGGCCAGTACTTCCCGGCGCCGCTGTTCTTCAGCCTCCAGTGATTTCTTCAGAGAGAAAGCTCCTTGTTCGGCCACGGCAAGAAGCTTAACGCGGCGGTTGTTCTTCGCCTCGCGCCCTTCTTTATTCAGGGCCTCGGCCATTTCGGCCGGGTCGATGCCGGCGGTGAACAGGGCGCTCTTGAAGGCCCTGAACCAGGCCCCGTCCTGCTCCGCGTCTATGTGGATCTGACCGCCGCGAATAGCGAAGATATCCAGGAAATCGTAGGCGTCATACCGGGGCTGTTCCGTGCCCGGGGCCCACTCCACGGAGGAAAGCCTGTCCTTGCCATAGCGCTCCCTGAGCCGCTTGTAAACCAGGGCGTTCTTGTCGCCCTCGCAAAGGTTGTCGAACAGCGCGTCGAACACCGTAGTCTTACCCGCTTCGTTGGCGCCGGTTATGATGGTAAAGGGGGAGAACTCCAGCGTGCGGCCGGAGAACTTGCCGAACTTTTCGAGGCTGAGCTTACTGATCATTTGCCCGCCTTCAGCCTGGCGGCTATAGCTTCACAACCATAGCGCCTGGCGTAAAGCCATTTTTTCTCGTCGGGCGTGCCGGGGAGCGGCTTTATGTTCTCCAGCTCGGCCAGGAATTCAGCCGCCAGCTGGTTGCCGGAGATGTTCTCTATGACCTCGATATCACGGGGCCTGGTCTCGTAGCGGCGCACCTTCGGTGAAAACTCGGCCTCCAGAGCGGCCTCGGCTTCAATAGCCTTCTGATCGGAATCCACGGTGCCGGAAACAACCACGCTCAGGAAATCTTTCAGGCCGCATTCCAGCCGCATCCGTTCGAGATCAGCGGGCGCGGGCTGGCCGTTCACGCCGAGAGGTATCTCGTAGCGGCGGTACTGGCCGGCCTCGGGGAGAGCGATGAATTCGGCCCGCGCGCTGCCCGGGCCGACGTCCGCCAGGTAAACGCCCCGGGGGCCCTCTTCCCTAATGCTGCCCCGCCAGACCCTGGGGGAACCGGGGTAGACGGCCAGCGTAGTTCCGAACCTCTCATGCCGGGCACCGTGCACGTGCCCAAGGGCCGCATAATCGGTAGCGAAGCGCGCGAACAAGCCGTCGTCTATTACACCGGCTTTCCCTTCCGCCTCTTCCTCCGGGCCGGTGTAAATTCTGGAATTCAGTCCGTGCATTACCAGCACGCGGGCATTGGCCGGATCCTTCGGAGGGATAGCCCACTCGCGGTAGGCTCCGTAAGTCTCGGCGTGCGGCACGCAGACGAACTCCACGCCTTCGCCGTAATAGATCTCGTAAGGAAGCTTTGTGAATTTTTTAACTTCGCCCAGGTCGAAGTTCTCGAGCGGGCCGGTCCGGCGCAGGTTCTCGTGGTTGCCGGGGATATAGACTATCTCGCACACGCCCTTAAGCTCTTTGAAGCGGGCGGCGGCCTCGGCGCGCAGGTTCTTAAAGTCCTCGAAAGAATCGAACAGGTCGCCGGCGATCAGGAGGTAGGCGGGCTTCTCCGCTTTCGCGAGCGCGATCACGGCGTCCAGCACCGCAAAGCAGTAGCCCTGCTCTTCGCCGCCCTTAAGGTGCAGATCCGCCGTATGCAATATTTTTATCATAGCCCTTCCCCTGATATTGTATATATTATACCGTTAAGTTACATTTCCTGTGCAGCCCGCCCGGGAACAACCGCCCGCGACGGGAGAAAAGCGGGGGATTATTTATTAAGGTATAATGGAACTGTTGGGAGGGAAGAAAAGGGACGGTTTTTGGAAGGTCCCGGCGGCTACCGCAGTAATAAGGAGAACTAAAATGGGAAATTTAAATAAAGTAATGCTTATCGGCCGGCTGACGCGCGACCCGGAAATTAAAGAATTCAGCAACGGCGGCAAAGTGGCCAACATCGGCTTCGCCGTTAACAATACCAAGAAGAACCAGCAGACCGGCCAGTGGGAAGACGTACCGGTGTGGGTGGATCTGAAAGCTTTCAACCGCGAAACAGGCCGCAAAACCGCGGACATCGCCGCCAAGTATCTGCGCAAGGGCCAGCAGATTTACGTGGAAGGCCACCTGGTGCTGGAAGAATGGGCCGGCAAAGAAGACGGCAAGAAGCAGTCCAAGATGGTGGTCTACGTGGACGACTTCCAGTTCCTGGACAAGCGCGAAGAAGGTTCCGGGGACTCGGAACCCGCGCCGAAAGCCCGCGCCGCCAAGCCCGCAGCCCGCAGCGAAGAAAATATCGAAGACGTGCCCTTCTAAAAAGCGCACCCGTCCCGCGGCTTTGGCCGCCGGACTACACAAGGACCGGGGCTAAAACCCCGGTCTTTGTCTTTACAGCGGCGGAGGAGCTATAGCTTTCAAGTTCAAGTCTTTATACTCAGGCAGCAGCGGCAACGCTTACCTGTTGTGGACCGGCGGCACCGCCGTCCTGATCGACTTCGCCCCGGGCAGTCAGCGCGCCTGCAGGGAAGCGCTGGCCGAGGCCGAAAAGACCTGTGGCCTGCCGGCGGCCGTGCTGGTAACGCACGCCCACGGAGATCATATCAACCGGAATTCCCTGAAAGTGCTGGAAGAAGCCGGCATCAAGGTCCTCTGCCACCCGGGCGTGCGGCAGCAGATCCTGGCCAGGCACGGCAGCAAACATGCCGCGATAATTACTTCTTTCGCCGGGCAGATAAAGATAGGGGACCTGCAGGTCGGCTATACCGAAGTGGACCACGCCCCCGGCTATCACACCACGGCCTTTACCCTTACCACGCGGCGGGGGAGAAAGGAACACAAAGCCAGCGTTTTTACCGACTTCAGCGGCTTTACCGAGGCGCACGCGGCTTTCGCCGCCAACTCCGACCTGCTGCTCCTTGAAGCTAACCACGACGCGGAAATGCTGCGGATGTTCGGCCACCCCGGATCGGAGTATCACCTTTCCAACCTTAAAGCCGCCGAGTTCCTGCACCGGGTCTGCCAGCTGGGCGCCGCCCCGCAGGCGGTAGTGCTCGGGCACCTCAGCGGGCAATGCAACGCGCCGCACCTGCCCCCGAAAGAGATCGCGGAGTATTTCGCCGGCAAGGGCCTGCCGGTAAAGTTCAAGATCCTGGTGGCCGGGCGCAGCGAGCCCGGCGCGATCATAGTCCTGCGTTAAGCTGGTTACAGCCAAGACCAATGACCGAGAACGAACTTCAAAAAAACGACCCTTCCTCCCCGGGACATTTATTCTCCGCGGGAGGCCCGGTGGCGCGCGCCATCAAAAACTTCGAGCCCAGGGAACAACAGGGGCAGATGGCCGACGCCGTCTACCAGGCCGTCAGCGGCAGATCTCACCTTATAGTTGAGGCCGGCACCGGCGTGGGAAAATCCCTGGCCTACCTGATCCCGGCGGCCTTGTGGGCGGTGCGCAATAAGAAAAAAGTCGTAGTGGCCACCCACACAAAAGCGCTGCAGGCCCAGCTGGTAAAGAAAGACCTGCCGGTGGTAAAGACCATCCTGGAAGAGCAGGGCCTGAAGCTCAACTATTTCCTGCTGATGGGGTCGGCCAACTATCTCTGCCTGTCCCGCCTGGAGCGCGCGTACCGGCAGGGCGACGAACTGTTCGAAGAGGACGGGAGCAAGGGCGCCCTGTCCGAGCTGACCGCCTGGGTAAAGCTCGCCTCGAGCGGCTGCCGGACCGAGATCCCGCTGAATGTCCCGCAGCGCGTCTGGGAAGAGGTCTGCCGGGACCCCGACATCTGCCTCGGACGCAAGTGCGCCTTTCAGGAAGCCTGTTTCTATCGCAAAGAAGTGGCGCTGGCCAAAGCCGCGGACATCATTGTGGCGAACCAGCACCTTTTCTTCGCCGGCATGCCCCTACCAGCTTTCGACGCGGTGATCTTCGACGAGGCGCATAACCTGGAGGACGTGGCCTCCGCGTTCATGGGCTTCTCGCTGACCGACAGAAAAGTAAAACGGCTGCTCGACGATATTTTCAGCCAGAAGTCCGGCAAAGGCCTGGCCAAGAGGCTTAAAACTCCGCCCGCCAACTGGCTGCCGGCAATGCAGCAGGCCGTGGCCGACGTGAATTTCGCTTCTAAAACTTTTTTCTACGACATCAGAGAAGCAGTTGGTTTCTACGACCCGGACGGGAAAGGCCCGGCCAGGGCAAGGCGCGTACGCAAACCCCGCCTGGTGGAAAACACTCTGGCACAGCCGCTGCTGGCGCTGACGGTGCTGCTGTCGGAGGCTATAGGGCACAGCGGCTCCGCGCAGGAGGAAGCCGAGATAAAAGGCCACCTGGTAAGGTGCCTGGCCCTGGCCGAGCAGACGGCCGCCTTCCTGAAATGCGGCGACGCGGACAACGCCTACTGGGTGGAGAACTCTTCTTCCGGGAGGACGCCCTCGCTCTCCCTTAACATGTCGCCCGTGGACGTAGCGGAATACTTAAGAAAAGAACTTTTCGGGAACGATTACCCGGTGCTGCTTACCTCCGCCACACTGGCCGTCGACGGCTCCTTCCACATGGTAAAGACCAGACTCGGTATAGACAGGGCGGCGGAGCTGCTGTTGGACTCCCCTTTCGATTACGAGAAGCAGGCGGTTATTTATGTGCCGCAGTCCATCCCGGACCCGGCTGAAGCGCAGGCCTACGAAGCGGCGCTGATAGAGGAATGCTTCAGGATCTCGGCGGCCGTAAGCGGGGGAATATTCCTGCTGTTCACCGGCTGGCAGATCCTGGACAAGGCGCATAGGGCCCTGGAGAGGAGGCTGGCGGGCAGACCGCTGTTCCGCCAGGGCGATAAGCTGCCGCAGCAGCTGCTGACCGATTTCCGGCGCGCGGGCAACGGCGTGCTATTCGCCACCGACACTTTCTGGCAGGGCGTGGACGTACAGGGCCCGGCGCTGTCCTGCGTGGTGATAGCGCGCCTGCCGTTCACCTCGCCCGACACGCCGCTGGAGGAAGCCCGCCACGAGTGGATGACGGCCAGGGGCATAAACGTCTTTAACGAGTATTCCCTGCCCAAAGCGGTGGTTAAGTTCCGGCAGGGCTTCGGCAGGCTGATCCGGAGCAAGACCGATTTCGGCGCGGTGGCGGTACTGGACCCGAGAATACGCACGCGGCGCTACGGCCCCAAGTTCCTGCGCTCTATCCCCAAGTGTTTCCAGGTCGCGGGCCTCAGCGAGCTTAAAGCTTTCTTCGACTGCAGGAAAGAATAAGGGCATTTGTTATAATTTAAACATGTCAGCCGAGCCTCTTCTCCCGCATTCAGGATTATTCCATGCCTTTTTATAACATTTGCCGGGACGTGGAACTCTTCCTGCGCGGGCTAAAGCTGGACCTGCCCGAGATCTTCCCTGCCCCGCGCCGTTACAGGCCCGCACCGGTCCGGGCGCGCCGCGCTCCGGGACTTACGCCCGCGGCCCGCCGGCAGGCCAAAAGCATAATCCTGGCCCGCGTTAAACACTGGGCAGGGATTCTGGACGTAAAATATAATCGCGTAGCTGTTAAAGACCAGCGTACCCTCTGGGGAAGTTGTTCCGGCAGAAAGAACCTGAACTTCAACTGGCGGCTGGCCGCCGCTCCGCCCGAGGCGCTGGACTACGTGGTAATCCACGAACTTTGTCACCTCCGCGAGATGAACCATTCCGGTAAGTTCTGGGCCTTGGTAAGCCTGACCTGCCCCGATTACGCCGCCCGCCGCAAATGGCTGAAGGAGAACTACGCTGCCCTGAGGCACCCTGACACGGCGGCCCTGCTGCAGCCGCGCTACGAAGCCGCGGCCGGGGAGTAGTCTGCCCTCCGTTTTTATATTAGAATAGACTTTGCCGTTAAACTGGTATACAAAGGGGAGAACCATGCCTATAAGTCCTTACGCCGGAAAGACGCTGCCGAAGGAGCTGCTCACGGACATACCTAAGCTGCTTGAGGCCTATTACAAAGAAGTCCCCGATCCCTCCGTGCCGGCCCAGAGAATTTCTTTCGGCACCTCAGGCCACCGCGGCAGTTCCTTCAGCCGCTCCTTCAACGAAAACCATATTTTGGCCGTAACCCAGGCCATCTGCCAGTACCGCAAGGCCGCCGGTATCGACGGCCCTCTTTTTATGGGCATGGATACGCACGCACTTTCCATGCCCGCCTTCGAGACGGCGCTGGAGGTGCTGGCCGGCAACGGCGTAGAGGTGATGATAGCGGCGACCGACGAATACACTCCCACTCCGGCCGTATCCCACGCCATCCTTGTCTACAACAGCGGCCGCAAGACCGGCCTGGCCGACGGGATATTAATTACCCCCTCGCATAACCCGCCCGCGGATGGCGGCTTCAAGTATAACCCCACTAACGGCGGCCCGGCCGACCCTGCTATCACCGGCCAGATCCAGAACATCGCCAACGAGTTCCTTTCAAGCGGGCTTTCGGGAGTAAAACGGCTGCAGCTGGCCACGGCCTTGAAAGCCGTCACCACGCACCGCTACGATTATACTGGCTCCTATGTCGAAGGCCTGGCGGACGTTATAAACATGGAAGCCATCCGCGCCGCGGGTGTAAAGATAGGAGTGGACCCGCTCGGCGGGGCCGGCGTACACTACTGGGGCCCCATCGCCGAACGCTATGGCCTCGACCTTACGGTAGTGAGCAGTGTAGTGGATCCGACTTTCTCCTTTATGACTGCGGACTGGGACGGGAAGATCCGTATGGATCCGTCCTCGCCCTATGCCATGCAGCGCCTGATCGGGCTTAAGGACCGCTTCGATATCTCTTTCGGCTGCGACACAGACTACGACCGCCACGGCATAGTAACCCGCGCCGGGCTGCTGCCGCCGAACCATTATCTTGCGGCCGCTATCTCCTACCTATTCCAGAACCGCCCCGCCTGGCGCCCTGACGCGGCCATAGGCAAGACCGCGGTCTCAAGCAGCATGATAGACCGTGTGGCGGCCGGGCTAGGCCGGCGGTTGTGCGAAGTGCCGGTCGGGTTCAAATGGTTCGTGGACGGCCTGCTGAACGGCAGCTTCGGCTTCGGCGGGGAAGAAAGCGCCGGGGCCTCGTTCCTGCGCTTTGACGGCGGGCCTTGGAGCACGGACAAGGACGCCATAATACTTTCACTGCTATCCGCGGAGATAACCGCAAAGCTTGGCAAGGACCCGGCGCAGGTGTACAAAGGCATCACCGACAAATACGGCGAGTCTTTTTACCGCCGGCAGGACGCACCGGCGACCCCCGCCATGAAAAAGCTCCTAAAAAGCCTTACTCCGGAACAGGTCCCGTTCAAGGAGCTGGCGGGGGAGAAGATAGAGAAGGTGCTCAACCGCGCCCCGAGCAACAACGAGCCGCTGGGTGGCATAAAGGTGCTCACGGACGGCGGCTGGTTCGCCGCGAGGCCCTCAGGCACCGAGGACGTCTACAAAATCTACGCGGAAAGCTTCCGCGGCGAGCCCCACCTGGACCGCCTCTTCACCGACGCTGAACAAATGATAAAGAAACTCTCGTAACGATTCTAAAACGCGGAATACTTAACGGAGGCTGAATGAAATCCGGCTACAAGAACATTGCGGAAGGGATAATCCTGACCCTGATCACCTGCGGCATCTACAATCTCTTCTGGAACTGGCACCAAATGAAAACGTGCAACGACCTGCTAGGAAGACAGGAATTCAACCCCGGCACCGTATTCCTACTGTCCCTGGTGACCTGCGGCCTATACTTCATTTATTACCAGTACTGTATGGGCGGGGTTATTGTGGAGATACAGCGCAACCGCGCGGTCCAGACCTTCGACAACCTGCCTGTGATCAGCCTGTTCCTTTCGCTGTTCGGGCTGAGCATTATAGTGGACTCAATTCACCAGCATGAACTTAACAAATTCTTTCCACAGCAGTCGGCCGTTTAAAGCCGACCCGCTGCGCTTAGCAGCCTGGGCGCTGCTAGCTGTGACGGCCTTTAGCGGGCTGCTTCACCTGGCCGGGCGCAGTCTGCTGACGGCGCTGCCTGCGGCGCCGCTGTGCCCGTTCAAGGCGCTAACAGGATTGCCCTGCCCGGGCTGCGGCATGACGCACGCCTTCCTGGCGCTGGGCCGGCTGGACTTCTCCGGAGCGTGGGGTGCGAACCCGTTGGTTTTCCCGCTGACCGCGCTGACGGCACTGTACGCCGCGGACCGTGTTCCTGGGGCGCTGCGCTCGGCAAAAGTGGTAAACCTGGCTTTAGCCGGGGTTCTGGCTTTCTGGGGCGGCAGGCTGATAAAATTGCTATAAAAATACGCGCCAGGCCGATATGAAATATTCCTTCAATCAAAAAAATGGAGATAAAATGAGAAAAATACTCACAACACTTCTGGTTTCACTGCCTGCCGGGGCGCAGGCCATGGGCATGAATGACAATATGCGCGGCTATGAACCCGCGGTTGGTATGCACCTTGCGGTCGGCCTTTACGCGCTGCTGGCGGCCCTGGGTTACTGGGTACTGCAGCACGCGGCGAAAGAAACCTTCAACTATTCAAAACGTGCAGGACAGCTGGTCGGCTGGGTGCTTATAGCGGCCGGCCTTGCGGGCCTGCTCTGCGGAGTTGCGGCGCACGCCAGGATGAACAGCGGCTGCCGCAGATGCGAAACTCCCTCCCGGATGATGATGGAGCGCGAAGGAATGCAGGGAATGCCCGAGAACATGGAAGTACTGGTGAAAATGAAAGGCGACCGTGTTACGAAGCAGATCACAGTGACCAAAACCGCCCCGGCGAAGAAAGCCGAAACCGCGCCGGCAAAAAAGTAAAACTCCGGAGGCCCATAGCAGCATCTTAACCATGACCGCAATTAGCGATATCAACAGCTTCACCCTGGCACAGGACGCGACAGCCCGGATGCCGCTGCCCTTCGGCTTAGGCGAACACAGACCTGAGCCAATCAGCTTAGAACGGTGGCGACCATGACCCCGGGCCTTGATCCCGCCAAGGGGGAGTACAGCATCGTTGTGTCCGGAGATTCCATCTCCCGCGGGGTGGTCTACGACGAGGAACGCGCCAGATACACCCTGCTGGAGACTAGCTACGTTGAGCTGCTTCGCGGAGCGCTCAAGGGCGCGGTGCGCAACATAGCCAGCTTCGGCAGCACCCTTACCAAGGGCGCGGCCAGGCTTACGCGCGAACTGGCGGACAGGCGGCCGGACATAGTCCTGCTGGAATTCGGCGGCAATGACTGCGATTTCAACTGGTCGGAAGTGGCGCTAAACCCCGAGGGGGAGCACAAGCCGCATACCGATTTCTCCCAATTCCGCGCATTGCTAACCGAAACCCTGGCCGGGCTTAAAGCGCGCGGCATCGTACCGGTGCTGATGACGCTGCCGCCGCTTGACGCTGAAAAGTACCTGAAGTGGGTAGGCCGCGGCGGAGAAGAGGCGCGCACCAATATTCTCAAATGGCTCGGCAGCGTCAGTAAGCTCTACTGGTGGCAGGAGCGCTACAACGCCGCTATCCTTAAAATAGCCGAAGAAACGGAAACGAAGTTCATCGATATACGCGGCGAGTTCCTGCTGCGCTCGGACTTCCAGGACCTGCTCTGCGCCGACGGCATCCACCCCAATGCCGCAGGGCACCGGGTGATAGCCGAAGGGATATTGGGCTATATCCGCCCGCGCGCGCCCTTCCTGCTCAAGACCTGACCCGCGTACCTGCAAAAAAAGGCCGCTCTCTAGCGGCCTTTTTATTTGCGGTGCGGGCTATTCAGCTGCCGGTATAGACCAAGAACCTGCCAGAGGCGCAGAAATTAAGAGGCGGCGCTTCCTGGGCCTGAGAACCAAAAGGCTTGAATTCCGCCCGCGTCGAGAGCGGCGCGCATAGGAGCAACGCAGTCAGAAAGGCCGGAGTTAGTTCACTCATAACTGACTTCAAGGTTCTCAAGATAATCCTTAAGCTCCGCTACGCAGGCGGCCGCCGCGGCGGCGTCGGCAGCGAGCCCGGCTGCCTCGAGATTCCTGCCTATCTCCGAGATGCGGTCGAAACCGTAACCACCGCCGGAACCGGACAGTTTGTGCCCCAGCTTACGAGCTTCGTCCAGATTGCCTGCGGCCACCAGCGCCTGCAGCACGGGCAGTTCCTTGCGCCGGATCTCCAGGTAGGCAGGAACGATATCTTCAAGATCTTTATCAACCGTTACTTTATATTTAGCCATTTTTTTCTCCATACGCCGACATTATCAGCGCTTTAACTCCGCCAGGTAAGCATAAAAAGTGTTCTTACGTATCGGCTTGGTAAGAAAATCATCGCAGCCAGCCGCAAGCGCCTTTTCAACATCCTCCCGCATGGCCATGGCCGTCAGCGCCACCACGCGCGTTCTGACGCGCCCTTCCGCCTTTTCGAGTTCGCGTATTTTATTCGCCACTTCGAAGCCGTCCATGACGGGCATCTGGATGTCCAGGAAAACCATATCGTACTTGCCGGCGCGAAACTTGTCGAGCCCCTTAAGACCGTCCTCGGCCAGGTCCAATTTAACCTTTGTCCCTTTAAGGAAAGAGGTCATCAAAATACGGTTGTCTTCGGAATCGTCCACTATCAGCAATGAAAGCTCCGGCACCTGTTCTCTGGTATAGACGCCGGCCGCAGGGGCGGCAAGCACGGCAGTCGCATCGACGCGGCCGCGGGCCAGCATTTCCAGAGCGGCATCAAGTACAGACTGTTTGCGCACCGGCTTCAACAAATGCGTCTTCACCCCCAGCGCCGTGAAATCCGTCTGTTTGAAGCGGATATTGTCGGAAGTGGCCATGGTCACCGCTGGCTTGGGCTGTATATTAGCGTCGCCCATCAGCCTGGTGCAGAATTCGTAGCCGTCCATGCCGGGCATATTATAGTCTACGAAAATTGCGTTGAAGGGGTGGCCCTTTGCCTGTTCCTCGGCTACTTTAACCAAAGCGGTCTTACCGTCGGCCGCGCCCTCGGCGTAGGCGCCCCAGCTCTGCACAATTTCGCGAATGATGATGCGGTTGGTCAGATTATCGTCCAGCACCAGGAAGCGTAGCCCTTTCAGTTCTTTAATGTCTACCTTGGGAAGGTAAACCGCGCAGTTATCTTTCTGCGCCTTAACTTGCACAGTAAAATAGAACACGGTCCCGGTGCCGGGCTCACTCTCCAGCCAGATCTTGCCGCCCATGAGTTCCACCAGCATTTTAGAAATCGGAAGCCCCAGCCCGGTGCCGCCATATTTACGCGTGGTGGAGGAATCAGCCTGAGTGAATTTTTCAAACACCGAAGCCATCTTATTCTGCGGTATACCTATGCCTGTATCCCGCACGGTAAACAATAGCTCGATGCTCTCTCCCTCTGCTTTAAGCTTTTTAACGCTGAGCGCCACCCACCCTTTCTCTACGAACTTGACCGCATTGCCCATCACATTCAGCAGAATCTGCCGCAATCTGGTAGCATCGCCCTCCAGAAACACCGGCACGTCGGCTTCCAGCTTGAAATTCACCTCTACGCCCTTCGCCCGTGCGCGAACCGCGGTAAGGTCGCTGACCTTCGAGACCATCTCTTCCAGGCTGAACGGCACAGCCTCCAGATCAATCTTACCGGCCTCTATCTTGGAAATATCGAGGATATTATTGATCAGGGCCAGCAGGGAGTCGCTGGCATTGCGCAAGATGTCCAGGTACTGCCGCTGGTCCTTATTTAGCGCGGCCTCGTCGATAAGATCAGACATTCCGACAATGGCGTTCAGCGGGGTGCGGATCTCGTGGCTCATGGAGGCCAGGAAATCGCTCTTGGCCTGATTGGCCTTGTCGGCTTGCCGCTTGGCCTCCAGCAAGTCCGCCATGAGCTGCTTCTCCAGCGTGACGTCCTTATGCAGCGTCATAAAATGCGTGAGCCTGCCGGCGCTGTCGCAGACCGGAGAGACGAAAGCGCGGACCCAGAGCAGGCTGCCGTCCTTGGCCTTGTTGTGGATTTCGCCCGTCCACGGCTTGTTCTTAAGCAGAGTTTTCCACAGATTCTCGTATATGGCCACAGGGGTATCTCCCGAGTTGATCACCCGCGGGGTCTTCCCCAGCACGTCCGCCGGCGTGTAGCCGTACATCCCGGTGAACGCGGCATTAACGTATTCTATGGCGCCGCCGGTATCCGTAACTACCACGCCAAGGGGAGACTGTTCGATGCCGCCTTTCAGGATCAAGATCTCGTCGCGCTGTTTTGTTATGGACCGGTTCAGGTCCTCTTTCAGCCTTAGCAGCCGCTCGGTATCTTCGCGGGCGGCTTCGGTATGTACGTAGACCAGCAGGAAAGCCAGCAGCAGCAGGCTAAGCACGAAAGTCAATAACACCCCGGTAAAGCGGGCCATGCGAACAGGAGTGGTGGAATTAAGCCCGATAAGCGCCCAGCCCTTCTGACTGAAGTAATCCAGCGAGACGAAGTACCTGCCTCCGTTTAGCCCAAGTTCCTGCTTGTCGTGCGGCTTCTCTTTAAAGACAGGGTCAAAATCCACCTTGCCGTACTGGCCTGACTCTGCAATTCGCTTTACTTCTTCCGGGGAAACCGGCCAAAGGCTGCGGAGGATCAGTTCTTTGCGGCTAGAAATAAAGATCACGCCTTCGGGGCTAACCAGGAAAGCGTACGGGAACAGGCGCAGGTCCGCGGCGAGCGAATCAACATTGATCTTTACCGCGGCCACGCCTACCACCTTGCCGGCATATCTGACCGGGTGTGAAGCGTAAAAACCGCGTTCGCCCGTGGTAACGCCCACCGCGAAATAGTATGAAGGCTTCCCCGCCATGGCCTCTTTAAAATAGGGCCTGAACCCGTAATCTTTGCCGACGAAACTCTGCGGCGTATCCCGATTGGTGGCGGCAACAACCACGCCCCGCGGGTTCAGGACATAGCAGACCGACAGTCCGAAGGAGGAACAATAACGGCCCAGCACGTCGTTGGCTCCGGGAACGCCGGAGGTGCCCGGTTTCTGAAGGGCGCCTAGCACTCCGGGGGCGCCGGACATAGACGCCGCCGTACTTTCGCCAACGTGCATGGAGTTTCGAAGCCCATTAAAAAGCACCCTCTGCACATTATCGCTATCGCGGGAAAGGCTGGACATCGCCCTGGTGCCAAGGAAGTCGGCAAAGAACCAACCAGCGGCCAAAAAGATGAACAGCGCGAAAATGAACATCCAGCCCGCTCTGGTTTTGCGCGCGCAAAAAGTCTCACCGGACAAACAGGTGACCGAGTACGACCAGGCCGCGACGGCTATGCCAGCAGCCAGCAGGCCGCGCAGCAGCTGCACGGGAAATCCCAGCAGGCCGGAAAAGCCGGCGTAATCCGGCAAACGAAAGGGGAACAGGGACGAGTCCGGTACTATAGCGCCGGCCGCCAGCGCGTAAAGCCCCAGCCCGACGGCAATACTGAGCAGAAGGCGGCGGAGCTCCGGCTCAGCGCCCGAAGCTTCCAGCCAGATCGCGCGGCAGGCCAGGAGGCCGCCGGTAAGGCCCAGCGCATAGCGCACGCCGGCATTCAGTCCGCTAAACCCGTAGTGAAAACCGGAAGCCGCTAAAAGCAGCAGCGGAAGATGTACCCAGACCGGGATAACCTTGCCGTGAACTTCGGTTAAGACCCGGCGGCCGAACTCGAGCAGGGCGCAGAAAGAGGCGGCCATGACCAGCAGCCGCACCGCGGAGAACACGGGGCTGTCTGAAAAAGTAAAGGCCAGCAGGTCCAGCCATTCGCTAGCGCCGTGAAGCAGACCGAAATAGCCCAGCCATTTCCAGGGAAGCCGCTGCAGCTTGTCCCGGTCCAGCACGAAACAGACCACCGAAAGAAAAATAAATGAAAGGCCGTAAAAAAAGAAAATGTAGTCCATCCGGTCCGTCAGATAAGTCATATGAATACCTTGGTTCGCCCCCACAGAGTTGTGAACATTTTACAAAAAAACGCGCATTATTTGATTTCTTCGTAGCGGGCTCCGGGCAAAGCGGAAAACAGCGGGCAATCACCGCATATCAAGGCTGCAACTATCCCGCCAGCACAATATAATTATTTTGTTATAATATTTTAAATCCCGCGTATAATTCCTGGGCTTAAGGAGCAAGGCATGAAACCAATTCTTACGGCAGACAAGGCGGTCGAGAACATCAAGGACGGTTCGTCGCTGATGGTGAGCGGGTTCATGGGTTGCGGGAACGCTTTTACCCTAATCGACGCCCTTATAAACAAAGGCTCAAAGGATCTAACGCTGCTGACCAGCGACACGGCTTTCCCCGAAGTCGGCGTGGGCAGGCTGATCTGCCAGAGCCGGGTGAAGAAACTTTACGCCACCCATATAGGCACCAACCCGGTGTCGGGCCAGAAAATGAATTCCAAAGAAATGGACGTGACGCTGGTGCCGCAAGGCACTTTTAACGAGCGCCTGCGCGCCAAGGGGGCCGGGCTGGGCGGCGTGCTTACGCCCACCGGCATAGGCACCGCGGTCGAAGAGGGGAAAAAGAAATTGACCATCGAGGGCAAGGACTACCTGCTGGAACTGCCGCTGGGCGCCGAGTTCGCGCTGATCAAGGCCGAGGTCTGCGACAAGTTCGGCAACTGCTTCCTGCCGATGTCCACCAAGAACGCGGCGGTCAACATGGCGATGGCCGCCGACTACGTAATTGTAGAGACCGATAAAATAGTGGAGCCGGGCGAGATGGACCCCGAGAAGGTCACCATCCCCGGCGTGTTCATCTCCGCCATCGTCAAATCCGTGCTGCCGGCGGCCAACCTGCAGCTGAAGGCCTAGCACCAAGGAGAATTTAATATGGACCCCAAAGAACTTAAAAGAGTGCGGCTGGTAAAGCGCATAGCGCAGGAATTCCCAAACGGCGCGCTGGTGAACCTGGGCATCGGCATGCCTACCATGGTCGCCAACTATATTCCCTCGGACCGGACCATTATGCTGCATTCCGAGAACGGCTTTATTGGCCTTGGCCCCCAGGCCGAAAAAGGCAAAGAGGACCAGCGGCTGGTTAACGCGGGCGGCCAGGCCGTAACCATAGTTCCCGGCGGCTGCTTCTTCGACTCGGCCATGTCTTTCGCCATCATCCGCGGCGGGCACGTGGACTATACTGTACTAGGCGCGCTGGAAGTAGACGAGCAGGGCAACCTGGCCAACTACATGATTCCCGGCAAGATGGTGCCCGGCATGGGCGGCGCGATGGACCTGGTAGTCGGCGCAAAGAACGTTATTATCGCGATGGAGCACGTCAATAAGAACGGAGCCCCGAAGATCCTGAAGAAATGCTCCCTGCCGCTCACCGCGGTCGGGGAAGTGGACATTATCGTTACGGATATGGCCTTTATCCGCGTGGCCAAACACGGCTTGGTGCTGGAGGAGATCGCCGAAGACACTACCGTGGAAGAAGTAGTTAAATGCACCGAAGCCAAGCTGCATATCGCGGGCAATGTGAGGAAATTCTAATGGCTAATAAAATGATCATCACCTGCGCGCTCTCGGGCGCGGAAACTTCCAAGGCCCAGGCCCCGGCGCTGCCGGTAACTCCCGAAGAGCTTGCGGCCTCGGCGGAAGAATGCTGCAGGGCCGGCGCATCAATCGTGCACGTGCACGCCAGAAACGACGACGGCTCGCCTACGGCCGACGTAAAAATCTTTAAGAGGGCCATCGAACTGATCCGCAAGCGTTGCGACATCGTAATAGAGCTGACCACCGGCGGCGCGGTCGGCATGAGCCCCGAGGAGCGCATAGCCCCCGTGGCGCTACAGCCCGACATGGCCTCGCTCGACTGCGGCTCGGTCAACTTCGGCAACGACTATATCGTGAACACCCTGCCCATCATGCGCCAGTTCGCCTCAGAAATGAACAAGCACGGCGTGCGCCCCACACTGGAATGCTTCGACGTCTCCCACGTTCAGTCCTCACATATCCTGATAAAAGAAGGCCTTATTAAACCGCCGTATCATTACGGTTTCGTGCTGAATGTGCCCGCCGCGCTCAGCATGAGCATTAAGAATCTTTCGTACATGATGGACCAGATGCCGGCGGAGAGCTACTTTACCGTAATGGGCGTGGGCCGCGCCCACCTGCCAGGCATCTACGGCGCCATCGCTTCCGGCGGCTTCATCCGCGTGGGCTTCGAAGACAACATCTATTACTCGAAGGGCCGGCTGGCCAAATCAAACGCCGAATTTGTAGAGAGGGCGGTCCGCATAGCGAAGGAAGCGGATCTGGAAATAGCAAAGCCCGGCGACGTGCGCAAGCTGTTCGCCCTTAAAGAATAACGCAGGCAGAAATCAAACAAACAGGAGAAAACAATGTCTAAAACCGTAACCGTAAAGAAAGGCGGCAACCCGTTCGGCGCCCACAGGGTAATAGAGCCCAAAGGCGTACTGCCGCAGCCCGCGCTCAAGATTGACAACAACATGGATTATATCTACGACAACGAGATAATGCTCGACGTAGAAACGCTTAATATCGATTCCGCCAGCTTTACCCAGATCAAGGAAGCCACCGGCCGCGACGAAGCCAAGATCAAAGAAATGATCCAGGGCATCGTGGGCGAGAGGGGCAAGATGCAGAACCCGGTCACCGGTTCCGGCGGCATGTTCCTGGGCCGCGTAGCCAAGATCGGCCCCAAGCTTGAGGGCAAGATCGACCTCAAGGTCGGCGACAAAGTCGCCAGCCTGGTCTCGCTGTCCCTGACCCCGCTGAAGATAGAGAAGGTCCTCGGCATCAAGAAGGGCACCGAACAGGTCAACGTAAAAGCTAAAGCCATCATCTTCGAAAGCGGCATCTACGCCAAGATCCCCAAGGACATGCCCGAAAAGCTGGCCCTCGCCGTGCTCGACGTGGCCGGCGCCCCCGCGCAGACCGCCAAGCTCGTGCGCCCCGGCGACACCGTCGTCATAATCGGCGCGGCCGGCAAATCCGGCGTGCTGTGCGCCTACGAGGCCAAGCGCCGCGCCGGCGTTGGCGGCAGGATCATCGGCATCACCAGCTCCGACAACGGCCTTAAGAACATGAAGGAATATGGGTTCTGCGACGTAAATCTGAAACTCAGCGCCACCAACGCGCTTGAGTGCTACGAAGCCATCAACAAAGAAACCAACGGAAAGCTCGCCGACGTGGTGATCAACTGCGTCAACATCTCCAACACCGAGATGGCGTCCATCCTGATGTGCCGCGACAACGGCACGGTCTACTTCTTCACGATGGCGACGTCGTTCACCAAGGCGGCGCTCGGCGCCGAGGGCGTAGGCAAGGACGTCAACATGATCATCGGCAACGGCTACACCAAGGACCACGCCGCGATCACGCTGAACATTCTGCGCGAAAGCCCCAAGATCCGCAAGATCTACAATAAGCTGTACGCTTAATTAAGTCAGTGCCGCCTCCCCGGCCGCAAAGCCGGGGGGCGGACAAATTTACACTAATGAACCAGACGAAGCCCGGCATAAAAGAGAACGGCAACCCTTTCGGCTCCCACAGGGTGATCGAGCCGCGCGGCGTGCTGCCGCAGCCAGCGCTTAAGATCGATAACAACGTAGACGCCATCTACGACAATGAGATCCTGGTGGACGTGCAAACGCTGAATATTGACTCGGCAAGCTTCACGCAGATTCGCGAAGCTGCCGGCCGCGACGAGAAGATTATCTGCGACACTATCCTGCGAATAGTTGCGGAAAAGGGAAAGATGCAGAACCCGGTAACCGGCTCAGGCGGAATGTTCATTGGTACGGTAGCCGCCATAGGCCCGAAGCTGGAAGGCAAAACAGATTTAAAACCCGGGGACAAGATAGCCAGCCTGGTCTCGCTTTCGCTGACCCCGCTTAACATAGACAAAATCCTCGGCATTAAGAAAGGCACCGAGCAGGTGCACGTAAAGGCCAAGGCAATACTTTTTGAAAGCGGCATTTACGCGAAGATCCCGAAAGACCTGCCGGAAACCCTGGCGCTGGCGGTGCTCGACGTAGCCGGGGCTCCCGCGCAGACGGCCAAACTGGTGAGCCCGGGACAAACCGTTGTAATTCTGGGCGCCGCCGGCAAATCCGGCGTGCTCTGTTCCTACGAGGCCCGAAGACGCGCAGGCGTTGGCGGCAAAGTCATAGGAATTGAATATTCGCCCAAAGCGGTGGAGAAGATAAAGGAATACGGTTTCTGCGCGGAGGCGGTACAGGCCAACGCCACCGACGCCCTGGACTGCCATGCCAAAGTGAGCGCACTCACAGGCGGCAGAATGGCCGACGTGGTGATAAACTGCGTAAACATCCCCAACACCGAGATGGCGTCTATAATGTTGTGCCGCGAAGAGGGCACCGTTTACTTTTTCAGCATGGCCACCTCGTTCACCAAGTCGGCGCTGGGAGCGGAGGGGGTGGGCAAGGACGTTAACATGATTATCGGCAACGGCTACACCCGCCACCACGCCGACACGGCCATAAATATCCTGCGCGAATCGCCGGAGATCCGCGCGGCCTACGAGAAGATGTACGCATAGAAAGCCTCAGGTAACATTAATCAGCGACTGGAGACACCATGAAACCTTATAAATCCGTGGATTATAAAAAAATACCGCTCTGGAAGAACGTGCCGGAAAGCGATTGGGCCGATTACCGCTGGCAGCTCAAGAACGTCATTAAAGATATCCCCACGCTGGAAAAGGTAGCGGTGCTTACCACGCAGGAGAAAACCGACCTTAAAGCCTGCCTGAAGAAATTCACCATGGCCATAACGCCGTACTACGCGGCGCTGATGGACAAGAAAAACAAAACCTGCCCCGTGCGCCTGCAGGCCATCCCGCGCGGCTTGGAACTTCTTAACGACCCGTCTGACCTGTCCGACCCGCTTCACGAAGACGTGGACTCCCCGGTGCCGGGCCTCACGCACCGCTACCCCGACCGCGTGCTGCTGTTGGTCACGAATATCTGCTCGATGAACTGCCGCCACTGCACGCGCCGCCGCCTGGTAGGCTTTAACGACGTGCACATGTCCACCGCTAACCTGGACAAAGCCATAGAATATATCCGCAAAACCCGCGAAGTGCGCGACGTGCTGATCTCCGGCGGCGACCCGCTGGTGCTGCCCGACGAGCAACTCGAAGGCATTATCAAGAAACTGCGCGCGATAGACCACGTGGAGATCATCCGCATAGGCTCGCGCACGCCGGTAGTAATGCCCATGCGCATCACCGACAAATTGGTGAATATGCTGAAGAAGTACCATCCTATTTACCTGAACACGCATTTCAACCACCCCAAAGAAATGACGGCCGAAGCCGTGGAAGCCTGCCGCAAGCTGGCCGACGCCGGCATCCCGGTGGGCAACCAAAGCGTGCTGCTGAAAGGCATAAACGACTGCCCGCAGACCATGAAACGCCTGGTGCATGAGCTGCTGATGGCCCGCGTGAAGCCCTACTACATCTACCAGTGCGACCTTTCCACCGGCATCAGCCATTTTCGCACGACGGTTTCCAAAGGTATCGAGATTATAGAGAACCTGCGCGGCCACACCAGCGGCATGGCCGTACCGACGTTCGTGGTGGACGCCCCGGGCGGCGGCGGCAAGACGCCGGTGATGCCCAACTACCTTATTTCCATGTCCGACAAGCGCGTGGTGCTCCGGAACTACGAAGGCGTGATTACTACCTATACCGAGCCGACCGGCTATGTCTCGTCCTGCGACAACTGCGATTACTGCGCGGACGACGCGTATAAACCCATCGACGGCGTGGCAAAGCTGCTTAACGGCGGCAAGCTTACGCTGGAGCCCGCCAACCTGATGCGCACGCGCAGGCACAGAAAATAGCAGCCCGGCCCGGTATTTACCTATGGACTTCATCAAAGGGCTCAAGGACAGGACCGTGTTCATCGTCGGCTCGAAGAAGAACGCCGGCAAGACCACGTTCCTGAACTATGCCCTTAACCGCCTGCGCGGCGCCGGGCCGCTGGGAGCTCTAAGCGTAGGCGTGGACGGCGAGCCGCAGGACCTGGTGTTCGGCAATCCCAAGCCGCAGGTGCGGGCCGGGCGCGGCGACCTGCTGCTCTGCGCCGAGAGCGCGCTGAAAGGGGCCGACCTGCACTACGAGATTCTTAACGTTTACCCTTTCCGCACGGCTATAGGCAGGCCGGTACTGCTGCGGGCGCTGCGCCCCGGCCGCGCGGAGATTTCGGGCCCGGAGAACAATTCGCAGCTGGCGGAGATTCTGGCGGACATGCAGCGCCACGGCGCGGGAACCATCTTCATCGACGGCGCGGTTGACCGGATAACCCAGGTGGCGGCGGGCGGCAAGGCGGCCTTCGTCTACGTAGCCAGGGTAGAGCCCGAGAACCTGGACTCCACCGCCGCGGCCATAAAGCTGGTCTGGGCGGCCTCGGCGGTCCCGCTGTGGCGGGAGGGGGAGAAATGCCCGGCGCCGGTGATCAGGATAGAAGGCGCCCTCACCTCCGGCAAAATTCCTCACAAAGACGTAAAGGGCGGCACGCTGGTAGTGGAAGACCTGACGAAAATTTTTTTAAGCTGGGCGCAATGGCAGGAACTTAAAGGCCGGTTCGAGCTGCGCTTTGCCGTAAAGCCGGACCTGGCCGCCTTTGTAGTAAACCTCCTGAACGTCAGCCGCGCTGATTTCGAAAAGAAGCTGGCTGTGCCGGCGTTAGCCGAGCGGATTATCTACAACCCTTATGAAGCGCTGACGGGGGCACCATGGAAAAACTGAGAGCCTTCGCGGAATTTGAAAACTTCTATGCCCTATTCAGGCCGCTCACCCCTTATGGCCGCCTGTACCGGGAAGAGCGCCTCTTTTTCACCGAGCCCGCCGCGCTTAAGGCCGAATACGACCTGACCGCCGCTATGGCCGACTACTTGTCCGGGCAGCGCCACAAGGCGGACAAGCTGCGTTTTCACCTGCGCAATATTCCTGCGGTGGAGCTGGAAGCCGGGGCGCTTAACAGCGCCGCCGGGCTGTTCGTAGTCCGAAAATTCCTTGCCAACGCCGCCGAGATCTTCAAGCTGCTCCCCGCCGCGCTGCGAGCGAAGTTCGGGGCCAAATGGGCCTCGGCGGAGCTGCTGGCGCTGCTTAACAAGGGCGGCGCCGGGGAAGCCTTCCATATTGCGGACGCCTACTGCCAGGACCTGGCGGCCGAGCGCGCGGCCATAGCCGCCTGCGACAGAACGCTGAAAACTCTGCGCGACAAAAGACTTAAAACCCTGCGCGAACGCTGGGGTCTGGACTTTACCGACCGGGACTTCCTGGTTATTCCGGAAAGCGCCGCCGCGCGGCTCTCCGGTGCGCCCGAACTTTTCACGGAACCCTTCGACGGGACCCGCGTAACGGTTAAGCCCGTAAATTCTCCCGAATACCTGGAGGCGGCCGCCGAACGCGACCGCAGACGCGGCCGCGAGCAGGAGCTGGAAGCCGCGGCAATAAAGCGCCTGGCCCAGGCCGCAGCCACCGAACGGAAGCATTTCGAGGCTTATATTCTGGCGATCAAAAAGATAGACATAGCGGCGGAACGCGCCCGCCTGGCGGCGGAGCTGAAGCTTACCCGCCCGCTCATCCATAAGTATCCTTACTCCATACGCCTGGCGCGGGCCCGGCTGCTGCCGCTCGAGAACCGGCTGGCCGGGGCCGGGCTTAAATACACGCCGCTTACCGCGGTCTTCAACAAGCGCGTAAATATAATCTACGGGTCCAATATGGGCGGCAAGACCGTGGCGCTCAAAACCCTGGCCTTCCTGCAGCTGCTGGCGCAGAGCGGGTTCTTTACCCCGGCGACGGCCTTTGAAACTTGCGTTTTCGAAGGGGCCGCTTTCATAGGCGGGGCGGAGCTGGAAACTGCTGGCGGCCTGAGCGGCTTCGGCCTGGAAGTGAACGACTTTGCGGCGGCGCACGGGCGGCTGAAGAAAAGCAATATGCTGCTGCTGATGGATGAATTCGCGCGCACCACCAATTCCGAAGAGGCAGGCGCGCTGCTGAGCGCCATCCTGGAGGACCTCGGCAAAAGGGACGGGGCGTTCGCCTTCCTGGCCACCCATTTTTCCGGCCTGCGCGCCGGGACTTGTTCCGCCAGCTTCAAGATGCGCGGCTTCGACACCGCCGCCTTTAACGACTATTTCTCGGGCAAGCCCGCCTGCGGGCTGGACGAAAAACTAAAGATGATAAACCGCTTCATGCGCTATGAACTGCTAGAGGGCGCCGAAGGGGCGGAAGCCAGGGACGCCATCAAGATAGCCGGCATCCTGGGCGTGGACAAAGAAATAGTAAAGCGGGCCCAGAATTTAATGGAGGAGAAAAAATGATACAGCGTAAAAGCAAGCTCGGACTTTCAAAGCAGAAGATAGCCAAAGCGCGGGAACTGGCCGCCGGCATTGTAACCCCGGTGCAGGATTTCATAAAAACCCATACCACCGTTACCATAGAGCGCGCCACGTTGCGCCTGCTGGGCGCGGACGGCGCCAACTCCGACGGCGTGCCCGTGCCGAACCTGATCGCGGCCCAGTGCGCGGATAAGCTTTCCGGCGGCGCGGCCGCCTTCTACCTGAACGCGCTGGTAAAACTGGACAAGACCACGGCCGAACTTAACAAGGCCATAGAGACGGGCCTGAACATAGCCGGACTGGAACTCACCGACGCGAAGCGCCTGCAGAAGAAAGCCGACGAGATAATGAAAGGCCTGGACGCCCGCATAACCGGCAATGTCGCCCACAGGAACGCCAAGCTGAAGCAGCACAAAGACAAAATCAAATCCCCGTTAATCTATGTGATCGTGGCTACAGGCAATATTTACGAGGACGTGAAGCAGGCCAAAGCGGCCGTAATCCAGGGCGCCGACATCATAGCGGTGATCCGCACCACCGCGCAGAGCCTGCTGGACTATGTGCCCTACGGCGCCACTACCGAGGGCTTCGGCGGCACCTACGCCACGCAGGAGAACTTCCGCATCATGCGCGCCGCGCTCGACGAGGCGGGGGAAGAAGCGGGCCGCTATATCCGGCTGGTGAACTACTGCTCCGGCCTTTGTATGCCGGAGATAGCCGCCATGGGCGCGCTGGAGCGCCTGGACATGATGCTCAACGACAGCATGTACGGCATCCTGTTTCGCGACATCAACATGTACCGCACCTTCACGGACCAGTTCTTCTCCCGCATGATCAACACCGCGGCCGACATTATTATTAACACCGGCGAGGATAATTACCTAACCACGTCGGACGCCGTGGAGAAAGCGCATACCGTGCTGGCCTCCCAGCTGATCAACGAGAAGTTCGCGTACAACGCCGGCATGCCCGCCCGCCTGATGGGCCTGGGCCACGCCTTCGAGATCAACCCCGAAGTAAAGAACGGCTTCCTGTACGAATACGCCCAGGCGCTGATGGCCAGAGAGATCTTCCCCGAACACCCTCTCAAGTACATGCCCCCGACCAAGTTCATGACCGGCGACGTGTTCAAGGGCTACGCCATGAACACGCTGTTCAACTTCGTCAGCAAGGCCACGGACCAGGGCATTCACCTGCTCGGCATGCTGACCGAGGCCATCCACACCCCTTACCTGCAGGACCGGCACCTGGCCATTGAGAACGCGCTGTACGTGCATAACACTATGGCCGACTTTATGGGCGAGGTGGAGTTCAAGAAAGACGGCATTATGGCCCGCCGCGCCCGCCAGGTGGTGGACGAGACGATAACCATGCTTACCGACGTTAAGAAGCGCGGCCTGATGACCGCGATAGAAACCGGGATGTTCGCCGAGATCAAGCGCCCGCGCGACGGCGGCAAGGGCTTTGACGGCGTCTACGAAAAAGCCCCGGGCTATTACAACCCGGTGGAGACCTATCTTAAGAAGAAACTTAAGATCTCGAAATAACGCGGCTGGCTTTATTATAAGGAGAATTTATGTTTATTAAACCTTACGGCGATACATCTAACGACGGCGCGGTGCAGCTTTCCTTCACGCTGCCGGTCAAGAACTGCGGCCGGGCCAAAGAAGCCGCCAGGCAGTACGTGCAAAAACTTGGCTTTCAAAAAGTGGACGTGGTGCACGCCGCGCCGCTCTCCGGGGAGTTCACCTTCTTTGTGGCCTACGGCAAGACCGACATAGGCCTGGACTACGACAAGGTGGAATACGCCGAAGCCGTGGATAAGTATATGTCCATGGACGAGGTAAACGAGTTCATCAAAACTACTTTTAAGCGCAAGGTGGTTATAGTGGGCGCCTGCAGCGGCACGGACGCGCACACCGTTGGCATAGACGCCATCATGAACATGAAGGGCTACAACCACCATTTCGGCCTTGAGCGCTACCCTATGATAGAGGCCTACAACATGGGCTCCCAGGTCCCCAACGAGAAACTGCTTTCCTTCGCCCGGGAAGTAAAAGCCGACGCCGTGCTGGTGTCGCAGATCGTCACCCAGAAGGACGTGCACATCAAGAACCTGACCGAACTGATTGAGCTGGCCGAGGCTGAGAAAGTCCGCTCGGGAATGCTGCTTATAGTAGGCGGACCGCGCGTAAATAACAAGCTGGCCAAAGAACTCGGCTACGACGCCGGCTTCGGCACCGGCACCTACGCCGAGCACGTAGCCACTTTCGTAGTAAAGAAGCTGCAGGAACGGCTGACCAACAAGAAGTAAAGGAGAAAACACAAAATGGCTGAACATCTTAAACTGGACAATTCGGACAGGCTTTACAAAGAAGCCCAGGAGCTGATCCCCGGCGGCATGATGGGCATCCGCCGCCCGTACAACTTCGTACCGGGCGAATACCCCATCTTCTTCGACTCCGCCAAGGGCGGCCACGTCACCGACGCGGACGGCAACACCTACCTGGACATGCTGTGCGCCTACGGCCCCATCATAATAGGCCACCGCGAGCGCGAGATAGACCAGGCCGTGATAAAGCAGATCAAGGAAAAAGGCTTCTGCATGTCCATCGTGCAGGAAATCCAGAACACCCTGGCCAAGAAAGTAATCTCGCTGGTCCCTTCGGCGGAGAAAGTGGTCTTCACCAAGACCGGCTCGGACTCCACCACCCTGGCCACCCGCATAGCGCGCGCCTTCACCGGCAAAGCCAAGATTATCCGCTGCGGCTACCACGGCTGGGCCGACTGGTGCGTGGAAGGCAAGGGCGGCGTGCTGCCCAAGTCCTACGAGGACACCCTCGAGTTCGAATACAACGACTTGCAGCAGCTGGAAGATCTGCTGAAGGCCAACCAGGGCCAGGTGGCCGGGATCATAGTAACCCCTGTCGGCCACCCCAACGCCCACGAAGTGCAGATGCCCAAGCCCGGTTTCCTGGAAGGCGCCAAAAAGCTGGCCGAACAGCACGGCACCGTCCTGATCTTCGACGAGATCCGCACCGGCTTCCGCGTAAACCTCGGCGGCGCCCAGAAACTCTTCGGCGTGACCCCGCATATGTCCGTATTCGGCAAAGCCATGGCTAACGGCTACGAGATCAGCATGGTAGTAGGTCGCAAGGACATTATGGACGTGCTGATCAGCAAAGCCTTCGTAAGCTCCACCTACTTTAACAACACGCTCCCTATGGTGGCCTCGCTCAAGACCATTGAGATGCTGGAACGGGACAATATCCTGGACGTGATAGCCAAACGCGGCCAGGCCTTCTGCAAGAAAGTCCGCAAGCACGTAAAGAACAGCGGGATAGGCTGCACCTTCACCGGGGAGCCCTGGATGCCGTACATCACCTTCGACAAGGAGGAAACCGGCCGCTACAAGAAGCAGCGCACGGCCTTCTACACCCAGCTGATCCGCCGCAAGGTGTTTCTGCAGCCCTATCACCACGGCTACGTGGCGTACAGGCATTCCACCAAGGACCTGAACAACGCCGCGGACATGATAGCGGAATCCCTGGAAGAAGTTAAAAAGCTGGCTTAACCGGCTATGGCCGGCGGCGATTGCCGCCGCCGGCTTCACTTTTATAATGCTTAACAGAATCAGCAGCGCGCTATCAAGAGCCGGCTCCACCCTGAGCCTGGCGGCGCACAGGTTCAGAGCGATAGACGGCGGGCAGCGGGCCGCCGCCTTCGCCTATAGCGCCTTCTTCTCGCTTTTCCCTTTCATTCTGCTGCTGGTCTCGCTCTCCTCGGTAATCTTCGACCGGGCTACGGCCGGCGCCGCGATTATCAGCTATATAGAGAAATACATACCTTTGAGCGGCGAGCTCCAGCAATATCTCTTCGACACGGTCTTAAAAGTATCCAGGACGCGCGGCAAGGCCGGCTTCCTGGCTTTTGCCATGCTCACCTGGGCGGCCATGCAGTTCTTCACCACGCTGGTACACGCCACCAACCGCGCCTGGGGCACCGAAATTCATAATTGGTGGCGCCAGCCACTTAAGAACCTTACGCTGCTGGGCATCACCATTATTGCGGTCCTGATGGGCGTGGCCGTGCCGGTGCTGGGAAAGATGGCGCGCAGCATCTTTCACGCCGCGGTCTTCTTTCCCTGGGCTTACAGCCTGTGGGTATTCTTCGTGCCCTGGCTGGTGTTGTTTCTGGGGCTTATCATTTTCTACAAGCTGGCCCCGCGCCGCCGCACCACCTACAAGGAAGTCTGGCTCCCGGCCCTGTGCGCTACCGCCCTGCTCCACGTTGCGCAGACAATTTTCGTATTGTACCTCAAGCATTTCTCCTCGCTTACTGCCACCTACGGCGCTTTCGGCGGGGTAATCGCGCTGATGCTGTGGATCTACGTCTCGGGAATGATCTTCATCTTCTGCGCCTGCCTGTGCGCAGCGCAAGCATCCACCAAGCCGAAGGGCGTGAACAACTGAGCCCGCAAACATGTCATCAAAATCACTAATCGTACATATCATAACCAGGCTGGAACCGGGGGGGTCCAGCCGCAACACCGTGGATTCCTGCGCGGCGCAGGTTTCCGACTACGATGTAGTGCTGCTGGCGGGGCCGCACAAAGATTCCGGCAGCCTGCTCAAGCTGCTGCCTCCCGAAGTAAACTACATTGAGATTAAAGGCCTGCAGCGCGAACTCTGCGCGGGCAGGGACTTCCGCACGCTGCTCGAACTGAAGCACCACCTTGCCCGTCTAAAACCGGATATCGTGCATACCCACACCTCCAAGGCGGGGGCGTTGGGGCGGCTGGCCGCGGCCCTGGCCAACCTGGGCGCGGAAAAGCCCGCCGTAATTATCCACACCCCGCACGGCCACCTGCTCTACGGTTACTACGGGCCGTTGCGCACCTTCCTCTTCAAGCTCGCCGAGAGATTTCTTGCGAAGTTCACCGACTACTTCATTGCGCTTACGCCCGGCGAGCTGCGGGAATCCGCGGCGGCAGGGATAGGCCGCGCCGCGCAGTGGACCGTGGTGCACAGCGGGGTGGACCTGAAGCCGCCGTCCGCCGTGATCCGCAAGCGCGACCTCGGCATTGCCACAGACGAAATCGTGATTGGCACGGTAGCCAGGCTGGAACCCGTGAAAGGCGTGGAATATCTGATCCGCGCGGCTGCCCTGCTCAGGCACCGGCTGCCAGAGGCGCGCCTGCGCTTTCTTATTGTAGGCGGAGGGGCGCTGGAAGCCGCGCTGCGCGATCTGTCCGGCAGCCTGGCGCCGGCGGACCTGTTCCTGTTCACCGGCTTCAGAAACGACGCCGCAGCCCTGATGGGCGCCATGGATATTTACGTTCAGCCGTCCCTGAACGAGGCCATGGGCCGGGCTCCGCTGGAAGCGCAGGCTCTGGGCCTGCCCGCCGTGGTGAGTTCCGTCTGCGGCCTGCCAGATGTGATAAGGGAGGGGGAAACCGGCCTTGCGGTAAAGCCCGCCGACCCGGCCGCGCTGGCGGCGGCGCTGGAAAAGCTTATAGCGGAACCTGAACTGCGCGCGCGCATGGGGGCGGCCGCAAAGAGCTGGGCGCTGGCTAAAGACGCCTCCGGTTTTTCCCGCTTCGGCACGGAAAGTATGAACGCGCAGCTTAAAAGTTTTTACAACAAGATCCTGCGGAAATAGCCGCGCCCCTGACATAGCAACGTTAATTATCAACGGAGGCCGGGTATAAATACCCGGCTATTTTTGATATACTTTTTACAGGCTTAATACGCGCGCATTCCGGCAGCTCGACTGTTCTACCTCAAGCCTTCTTAAGCAAACCGCCGACCCGCCCCGCGCAAGATGACACCGGAGGTTATATGCCGAAAATGGAAGTTGACGACAGCAGGTGCAAAGGTTGCTACCTCTGCATCCAGGTTTGCCCCAAGAAGTGTATCGAAAAATCCGATAAATTCTCCAAGACCGGCTACTACCCGGCCAAGGACGCCAAGGAAGGCTGCTGCATCGCCTGCATGAGCTGCGTGCGCATCTGTCCCGACCTGGCCATTAAGGTCTATAAGTAAGGAGGAACGCAACATGGCTGAAAAAAAACTTACCAAAGGCAATGAAGCCCTGGCCGAAGGCGCCATCCGCGCCGGCTGCCGCTTCTTCGCCGGTTACCCCATCACCCCGCAGAACGAGATCCCCGAATACATGTCCTGGCGCATGCCGCAGGTAGGCGGCGCGTTCGTGCAGTCGGAGAGCGAAGTCTCCGCCATCAACATGGTCTACGGAGCGGCCGCCACCGGCGTGCGCTGCATGACCTCCTCTTCCAGCCCAGGCATGAGCCTTAAGCAGGAAGGAATTTCCTATTGCGCCGGCGCCGACCTCCCCGTCTTCCTGGGGAACGTAATGCGCGGCGGCCCCGGGCTCGGCAATATCGCCGGCGCACAGGGCGACTACTGGCAGGCCACCCGCGGCGGCGGCCATGGCGACTACCGCACTTTCGTAATGGCGCCCAACGGCGTGAACGAAATGGCCAACTTCCCGCACAAGTGTTTTGAAGTGGCTTTTAAATACCGCATACCTTCCATGGTGCTGGCCGACGGCATCATAGGCCAGATGATGGAACCCGTAGAGTTCACCAACCCCGAAGTGGACGTGACCAAGCTGCCTGTGCCCGATTGGGCTATAGGCATTAACAATGGCCGCGCCAAGCGCATAGTAAAATCTTACGACCTGCGCGACGGGTATCTGGAGATCATGGTTAACGAGCGCGTAAAGCGCTACAACCTGATACAGCAGAACGAGGTCATGTACGAAGAGAAGATGATAGAGGACGCGGACATCGTGATAGTGGCTTACGGCACCGCCGCCCGCATCTCCGTGGCCGCCATGAAACTGGCGCGCGAGAAAGGCCTGAAAGTGGGCCTGCTGCGCCCCATCACCCTGTGGCCCTTCCCCAAGGCCCGCCTAGTGGAACTCTCCAAGCGCGTTAAGAGTTTTCTCGTCGTTGAAATGAGCCTGGGCCAGATGGTGGAGGACGTCCAACTCTCCCTCAACGGCAGGTCCGACGTTTACCTGCACGCCAAGCCCGGCGCCGGCGTAATGACCGCCGACGAACTGTACAAGACCATGGAAAACATCTCCAAGAAGGGGGCCAAAGAATATGCAGCTGCTAAATAACAGACCCGAAGCTCTGCTGGACGTGCCTACGCATTACTGCCCCGGCTGCGGCCACGGCATAGTGCACCGCCTGGTGGCCGAAGTGATAGACGAACTGGGCATCAGGAACCGCACCATAGGCGTGGCCCCGGTAGGCTGCGCGGTGTTTGCCGACACCTACTTCAACTGCGATATGATTCAGGGCCCGCACGGCCGCGGCCCCGCCGAAGCCACCGGCATTAAGCGCACCATTCCCGGAGCGATAGTATTTTCCTACCAGGGCGACGGTGACCTGGCCTCCATCGGTATGGCTGAAATTGTGCACGCGGCCATCCGCTCCGAGCACATTACGGTGATCTTCATAAATAACGCTATCTACGGCATGACCGGCGGCCAGATGGCCCCGACCACCCTGATAGGCCAGAAAGCCACCACCTGCGTGGACGGCCGCACCGTGGCGCAGGCCGGCTATCCCATAAAGATGAGCGAGATGCTCTCTACCGTGGACGGCGCGGTCTACATCGAGCGCACTTCCGTGCACACCGCCCCCAATGTAATGAAAACCAAGGCCGCCATAAAGAAAGCCTTCCAGAACCAGGTGGACGGCAAGGGCTTCTCGCTGGTAGAAATACTCTCCATGTGCCCCACCAACTGGGGGACCAAGGCCAGCAACCCCGCCGAAGCCACCAAGTTCGTGGCCGAAGGCATGCTGCCGGTATACCCGCTGGGCGTTTACAAAGACGCCGACGCGGTGAAGCCCTGATAGTAAACGGCCGAATAACTGAACGGAGGATTTTAAAATGTACCAAGGCATAAGGATAGCTGGTTTCGGCGGGCAGGGCGTGGTTTCCGCCGGCGTGATCCTGGCGCAGGCCGGCATGATTGACGGCAAAGAAGTAAGCTTCTTCCCGTCGTACGGAGCGGAGATGCGCGGCGGCACGGCCAACTGCTCGGTGGTGATAGCCTCCGACGAGGTGACCACCCCGATAGTTTCCGAGCCCGACACCGTAATAGTCTTAAACGAGCCTTCGCTGGCCAAGTTCGAACCGATGGTGAAGCCCGGCGGCCTGCTGATCATCAATAGCTCGCTGGTGAACTCCAAGCCCACCCGCACGGACATCAGGGTGATTTCCGCGCCGTTCAACGAGATCGCCGCCGAGGTGGGGAACCTGAAGGCCATGAACATGGTGGTGATAGGCGCCTACGCGGCAGCCACCGGGGCAGTAACAGAAGACGCCGTGGCCAAGGCGCTGCCTAAGGTCTACAAGAAGCTCAAGCCCGAGGCGATCGAACTTAATATGAAGGCCATGAAGCGCGGCATGCAGATAAAGTAACAGGGTCAAAGGACTAAGAAAGGGCCGGGAGGAACTCCCGGCCCTTTTCTTTTTCTGTATTTTATAGAATAGTACTTATGCACGGTGATTCAGGCGACGACGGGCAGGACCCGAAAGAAAAGATAAACTATAAGGCCACCTTTCGCCTGCTGTACAGTCTTATCAAAACGCGCAAGAGGCCATTCCTTATCGCTTTAGTTTACATGGTCTCCGCCACGCTGCTGAGCCTCTTTATTCCTTATATCGTAAAATTCGTGATAGACACCGCGCTCCCGCGCAAGGATCCGGCGGCGCTGCTGCTGGCCGCGGGCGTTTATATAGTCACGACGCTGCTTTTTCTTTATTTCAACTACCTCCAGGTCCTGCAACTGGCCAGGGCTGGCCAGGACCTTATAGTAGACCTGAAGCAGCGCCTGCTGGCCCACATCCTTTCGTTGGACCTGGAGTTTTACTCCTCCATGCCGGTCGGCCGCCTTAACGCCCGGGTGCAGTCGGACACCAGCACCCTTTACGCCCTCTTCACCAATACCGTGATCACCATCGTCAACGACGTGTTGATGTTCGCGGTGGTCTTCTGCGTTATGGCGTACTTCAACCTGAAGCTGACGCTGATGCTGGTGCCCGTATTCCCCGTGCTGGCGCTCCTCGGGTGGGTCTTCGTCAAGGTGACCTCGCCGATGTTCATCAAGGTGCGGAAGCTCGCGGCCGAAATACCCGGGTTCCTGACGGAACAGCTTAACGGAGTAGGAGTCCTGCAAGCCTTCAACCGCGAGGCAGACACCTCGGTTAAGATGGAGGCCCTGAACCAGAGAAAATTCACCGCGGAAGTTAACGTGGAAATCTACACGGTGGTCTTCTTTCTCAGCATCGTCTTCCTGCAGCCGGCGGCCACCGCGGCCGTCTTTAACTTCGGCGGCAAAATGGTGATAGGCGGCACCATGACAGTGGGCGTCATTCTGATGTTCGTCATGTACCTCGGCAACCTCTTCGAGCCCATCTTCCGGTTCTCCGAGCACCTGAGCGTGATCCAGCGCTCTTTCTCCGCCGGGCACCGCATCTCGAAGATCCTGGCGCTCAAGCCCGCGCTGACCGAGCAGGAAAAACCCCATTACCTGACCTGCGTGCGCAACTCTATAGATTTCCGTAATGTGTGGATGCGCTACAACGCCGAGGCCGGTTGGGTGCTCAAGGACGTATCCTTTACGCTGCCGCGCGGGCGCAGCCTGGCCATTCTGGGCGAGACCGGCGGCGGCAAGACCACGGTGACCAGCCTGCTCTTCCGCTTCTACGATTTTCAAAAAGGCCATATCGAGATCGACGGCACTGACATCCGCCAACTCAGCCTGGGTTCGCTGCGCGCGGCCATAGGGCTGGTGCAGCAGGACATTTACCTTTTCCCCGGTACGGTGATGGATAACCTGAAACTGATGGACACCTCCATCCCCGACGCCAGGGTCCACGACGCCATCCGGCTGATGGGGATTGAGGCCTTCTTTAAAAAGCACCCGCTAGACAAGAAGGTGCAGGAGAAGGGGGCGAACCTTTCCATCGGCGAGAAACAGGTGATCTCGCTGGCCCGCGCGATGGTACTTGACCAGGAGGTGCTGGTGCTCGACGAGGCCACATCCAACATGGACCCGCACACCGAGCGCCTGATCACCACCGCTATCAAAAACCTGCTCCGGCACAAGACGGTGATAATTATAGCGCACAGGCTGTCCACCGTAAGGAACGCGGACCGGATCATGATGATCTCCGGCGGAGAAGTGAAGGAGCTCGGCACGCACACCGAACTGCTCGCGCTGGGCGGGCTTTACTCCAGGTACTACCGCCTGCAGTTCGGGGAGGGCGAATGATCTTTACGCTGAAATGGCTCCTGCCCTATTGGCGCCGGCACGCGGTGCGCATGGCGGTCATCGTCCTGTTCGGCATGCTGAGCGCCGCGCTCCAGGCCTATAACCCGCTGCTGATCAAGAACATCGTAAACGGCCTCGGCGGGGCCGCGGACGACGGCTATCTCCGCCACAACGTGCTGCTGATCCTCGGGGTCGGCTTCGGGCTGATGGTGACCAACCTGGTGGCCCAGCGCAACAGGGCGTGGATGAACGCCCGCATGGAGTGGGAGATCCGCCGCGACGCGTTCGACCACGTGATCACGATGGACCGCAACTTCTTCCACCGCTTCACCACGGGCGACCTGGTGGCCCGCCTGTCCGACGACATTTCCGAAAAGATCTCCTGGTTCTCGTGCTCCGGCGTCTTCCGCTTCATTCAGGCCTGCTTCACGCTGGCGGCTGCCGTAGCCATGATGCTCTACGTGAACCCGTCCTTTTCGCTCTGCGTGCTGCTGCCCCTGCCGCTAGTGCTGATCTTCTCGATAAAGACAGGCCGCCTGCTCAGCGGCCGCTACAAGGAGCTGCAGGAGTCCATTACCAACCTGTTCGACTTCCTGGAAACCTGCTTTACCGGTATCCGGGTTATAAAGGCCAACGCCAAAGAGCCCTGCCAGCTGGAGTTCTTCAAAACCCGGACCGCCGCCCAAAGCGAGGCCGAGGTCGCCACCGCCAGGCTGCAGGTCCTGTTCTCCTACTTCTGGAACGAGGCCGGCTTCGTCTCCACCGCGCTGCTCTACGCCGTCGGCGGCCTGATGGTGATAAACGGGAAGGCCACCCTGGGCGAACTTATCGCCTTTCAGCTGTACGCCGGCATGGTAGTTCAGCCGCTGATGGACATCAGCCAGTTCGTGGTGGCCGGCAACCGCGCCGGCGTCTCGATAACCCGCGTAAACGAACTGCTTACGGCCCGCTCGTCGCTGAAGATGGGGCGGGGGGATAAGACCACGCCCGACCATATCACCAGCCTGGAGTTCCGGGGGGCCTGCCTGAAAAGCCCCAAAGGAGACAGCACGCTGATACGCGACATTACTTTTAAAGCCGAACGAGGACAGCGCGTGGCCGTGGTTGGTAAGATTGGCTGCGGCAAGTCCACCCTGCTGTCGCTGGCGCTGCGCCTGAGCGAACACGATTCCGGAGAAATGCTGGTGAACGGCATCGACATCCGCGACTGGAACCTGCGCCTGTTCCGCGAGCGCGTGGGCTACACCGCGCAGGAAGCGGCCATCTTTAGCGGCACCCTGCGCGACAACATCCTGATGGACCGCGTGTTAGGAGTAACGCCGGGAATGCTCGAAAAAGCCCTTGAAACCGCGCAGCTGGCGCAGGAGCTGCACAAATTTCCTAAAGGCCTGGACACCGTGGTAGGCACGCGCGGCTTCGCCCTTTCCGGCGGCCAGAAACAGCGCGTGGCCGTAGCCCGGGCGCTGCTGACCGGGCCGGACGTGTTGCTGCTCGACGACGCCACCAGCGCGATGGACGCCCAGACCGAGCACCAGTTCTGGCAGGCTTTCCGCAAGGAACACCCGGACGCGCTCTGCCTGGCCGTCACACACCGGGCGAAAACCATAGAGACTTCGGACTTTATCCTGGTCCTGGAAGAGGGCCGCCTGGCGGAAAAAGGCACGCACCACGAACTAATGGCGCTGAACGGCCTGTACCGGCAGATCTACGAGAGAAGGAAGCTGGAAGAAGAACTGGGAGAGAAGGCCTAGACCGCCGCGCTGCGCTCCAAAAGAAAGAGGCCCCGGAAGGGGCCTCTTCTTTTGCGGGCGGCGAACTTAGCCGCCTTAGTTGCTGCTGTCGTAAGGCGCTTCGTAGCGCACTTTAGTTTCGGCACGGCTCACATTGCCGTCCTTGTCGGTAAGCGTCACCACGATAATGTCCTTGCCCTTTATCGCGCCGGCAAGCGCGGGCAGCTGCATGCTGAAGGTAACGGAAGGGATGGTCTGGGCGGAAGTGTAAAGGCTGGCTTCCTGCTGCCACACCAGGCCGTAGAGGGGGCGCTCTATCTTTATCTGCACATCACCAAGCCTGTTATCATGGATATTTAGTTTGAAATCCACCGGCGCGCCGTTCTTGTCTTCAGTCCTGAGAGCGCTCATTCTACCGGCCACGGGGGGCAGCAGTCTGGCGGCGGCCTTGAGCACGCCCTCGGTGTAAGCGGCGGCCTTCACGGTCTGGGTCTGGATGATCTCGGGGCTGACGTTCTTGTCGTAGGTATCTTTATCGTCGGAATAGTGGCTCCAGGAACCTCTGGTGGCATCCTGCCCGGCGCGGGCGTCGGCGGAGGGGGGCCAGTACATTTTCCCGCTCTGGGGATTCACCCAGCCGGCCAGGTGGCTGCGGGTGTCGTCCTGCAGCGCCTGGTAATATTCGTAGGGCTGCATATCTTTCATCAGCATGGCTTCTGCTTTAGCTTTCACTTTGTCGAACAGGGAAAGATTCTTTTTAACGGCGCTTTCAAAGTTGTCACCGAAGGTCACCACGTGGTTGATATTGGCGGCGTGGACGGGTACCGCCTGGTCCTGGGTAAGGTGGCAGATCAGGCCAATGTCCTCGTAGGCTATCTGGAAATCCAGTTCGCGGTAGGATTTAAGGGCGCGGTCCCAGAGTTTCTTAGTATCGCCGCCGTTCGCGAACAGGCCGGGGTGGCCGGCCTCGCTGCCCATGCCGCTCAGGATGCCCCGGTTGATAGCGTTGCCGTCCTGGTCCGTGTCGCCGGTCTTGCCCGCGGCGAAGGGGTAGAAATCACCGGAGGGGTCGTCGGTCCGGTCGCGCAGGGTAAGGCTGGGATTGAAGATCACGTGGCTGGAGGTAGGGAAGCGGGAGTCCATGCCCGGCATTATGTTAGTAATGCCCTGGGGATCGGGTAGCGCCAGGCCTGAAACGGCCGAGCCATCTGCGGAGAGGGAGAGCTGGCTGTAAGAAATATTTTCGGCGGCGCTGAGGCCGGCTAAAGGTATTAAGGAGAACATGGCTAACAGGAGCGTAGTGAAGTTTTTGTTCATGGTTATAGTCTATCAGGCATGCCGGGAGGCGCCAAGGACTATAAGGGAAATTAACTTCAGGCTTAGGGCCTACGCGTTTTTTAGGTACTTTGACTAGAATTAAAGGAAAGCTGACAGTGCCCAGTCATAGAGGTATAGCAGTGGGAAAAACGCCAGCGTAGAGACCAGGATGCTCTGCGACACCAGGTCGGGGTCGAAATCGAACTCGCGGGCAACCACAAAATTCATCACCGCCACGGGCATTACCGTCTCAATGAAGGCTACGCGGGATAGCAGTCCGGAAAATCCCATGGCCCGGGCCGCCGCAAGGAAGAGCAGCGGCAGCAGCAGCAGTTTGAACCCGCTTACCAGCGCTATACGCGGCAGGTTATGCGCCACCCGCTTGCCGTAAAGGCTGACGCCGATAGTGAAAAGAGAAAGAGGCAGCGTGGTTTTTCCGATATCGTTCAGCACGCGGCGCAGAAGGTCCGGCAGAGCAAGCCCCGAAGCGGCCAGCGCCAGCCCGGCCAGGGAAGACCAGAGCACCACGTTCCGCCCGAGCATCCGCAGGAGCCCGGCAGGGGGACAGGCCTTGTCGCAAATCAGCGACATGATGAGGAACCCGAAGGTAAAGACCACCACGTTCTGCAGCGAGGCGACTATGGCCGCGTAGCCTAGCACGTTCTCGCCCAGGCGCATGGCGGCCACCGGGAAACCCAGGTAGACCGTGTTGCCCAGCACGGACGAGATCACCAGCAGTCTGGCGAAACGCCATTCCAGCGCGCCGGCCTTCCAGAGCGCCCAGACCAGCGCCATTACAACAAGCAGCGGAAGGCTGTTGGCGGCAATGAACTTCCAGCCTAGCCCGGCCAGGGGCGTGTCGGCTATCTTCACTATGGTGAGCGCCGGCAGGGCCAGGTAATACAGGTACTGGTTAAAGACCTTTTCCGAACCATCCGCTACGATGCCGTACTTCCTGAACAGCCAGCCGGCCGCCATAATAACGAAAAGATTGCCAATAATTAGAGTCATAGTTAGGCGGAAAACAGCAGCCTGAATTCCAAAGCGCAGACCGCAGAATAATTTTAGCAAATGGCTGGCATGGCCCTGTTGAATTCCATTTTGAGGGACAATTTAATATCATATTCAAAGAACCTTTTGACAACGGAGAGAAAATGATCGCTAAAGCGGAAAAGCGCAACCCCTGGTCGTTCGTCCCCACCACCTATTTCGCGGAAGGCCTGCCCTACATCATCATCAACTCGGTCTCGGTCATCCTCTACAAGAACATGGGCGTCTCCAACGCCGACATGGCTTTCTGGACCAGCTGGCTCTACCTGCCCTGGGTCATCAAAATGCTCTGGGGCCCGATGGTGGACATGTACGCCACCCGCCGTAAATGGGCCGTGTACTCCCAGCTGATCATGGCCGCCTGCCTCGGCGCCGCGGCCGTCTCGCTCACCGGCCATCACTTCTTCGCCATTTCGCTCGTCACCTTCGCCGCCGGAGCTTTTGTCTCTGCCACCCACGACATAGCCGTGGACGGCTTCTACATGCTGGCGCTTACCAAGGAAGATCAGGCCTTCTTCGTCGGCATCCGCTCGATGTTCTACCGCTTCGCCATGATCTTCGGCACGGGGTTCCTGGTCTACCGCGCCGGCAAAATGCAGGAAGCCACCGGCGACGCGGCCGGCAGCTGGAGCATAATGCTCACGGTCTCGGCGCTGCTTTTCGTGCTGCTGTTCCTGTACCACAGGTTCTTTCTGCCCTACCCGGCTGAGGACCAGCCAAAAGCCGCGTTCAAACCTGCGGCCATATTGCCGCTAGCCGGCTACCTGACCGCCGCCGGCCTGATCATCTGGCTCTTCAACTCTCTTTCCGGAGTCTGGCTGAAGCTCGGAACGGCGGCCCTGCTGGTGCTCGGGCTGATAGTCGCCTGCCGGCTGTATCTTTTCCCTTACCTGAAGGGGAAAATGGCGGAGAAGGGAAATTCTTTCAACGAGGCCTTCATCTCCTACTTTACCATGGATGGCATCGGCTATATCGTGGCCTTCATCCTCTTCTACCGCCTCGCAGAGGCAATGCTCCTTAAAATGACGCAGCCCTTCCTGCTTGACGCGGTCAGCAAGGGCGGCCTGGGGATATCTACGGCGGAGGTCGGCATAATCTACGGCACCACCGGCATGATCGCCCTTATCGTTGGCGGCATCCTGGGCGGCTGGCTGGTCTCCAGGTACGGCTTCAGGCGCTGCCTGTGGCCCATGGTGTTCGCCCTGCACATTCCCGACGTGTTCTATCTCTACATGTCCTACGCCCAGCCCGCGTTGCAGCAGATCACCGTATTCGGACACAGCATCCCCTTCGGCTCGGTGCCTCTGCTGGTGGCTGCCGAGCAGTTCGGCTACGGCATCGGCCTTACCGCCTTCACCGTTTACCTGATGATGATCTGCGGCGGGAAATATAAGACCGCGCATTTCGCGATCTCTACCGGTATAATGGCCCTGGGCATGATGGTGCCCGGCATGATAAGCGGCATGCTGCAGGAAGCCGTGGGCTACCGCCACTTCTTCCTGGCCGTCTGCCTGCTGACCATCCCCGGCATCCTGGTTATCTTCCGCGTACCTATCAAAGACGAAAGAACGGCCTGACCTGACAGGACGTAAAAAAGGCGGGCAGCTTATAAAAGCTGCCCGCTTTTTTTTGAGTTAAGTGACATTTGGTGTTGGTTTTTGTGGCCTATTTCTGCTGTTTAG
>JBBRDG010000013.1:0-45091 GCA_038204165.1 Elusimicrobiales bacterium | reverse complement strand
TATCCTGATGACGCAGAAGCGCTACGCTGAGAGCGCGGTGCTGTATGCCAGGTTATCTAAAAAAATACCGGACAATGCCCGTTGTTATGCCGGCTACGCAATTTCCCTGGAGAAGCTGGGCGCGTACAAGTCAGCCGCCGCTGAAGCCAAAAAAGATCTGGAATTGACCCTTTTCCCGGAACACAAAATATTAGCCGCGGCGTATCTTGCCGACCTGGAGAATCGCCCGCCGCTCAGGTTTACGGCGGAGAAGATAACGCTCAAAGGCCGCTATCTGGCCTATCTGGGCGGCAACGTGACCCGTTCCAATGGCAGCAGCACCACTTCTTTGAGCGGGCGGCTCGGCCGTTTTCTAAGCGAACGGCTGGATATTTCCGCCAACGCTTCTCTGGCGGGGGGGAACGCCGATAAAGATTTTAACGGCCTAGCTCTGGGCGTGAGCGGCCGCTATAACGAGCCGCTCAATTTTATGCCGCTCAACTGGACGCTGGCCGCCAAGCTGGAGCGCGTGCCCGCGCCATACAGCAACACTACCTTTCTGCTTTCGCCGGGGCTTAGCTATTTCACCGCTTCAGGTTCGCTGGATATGTACCTGGACTTCGCGTTAAGCGGAACTTTCAAAGGAAGCAGAACGCTGTCTTTGGGTTACACTATCTACTTCGGGGGCGGGAAATGACTAAACTTTTCCTGCTGACCCTGCTGGCTTCGGCGGTTTTCTTCCCGTCCGTGGTGAAAGCGCAAGAGCCGGTTCCTTCCGCTTTTAGCGGTACCGCGGTCAATTCCGGCGGGGTATTGCGGCTTAAAGCCGCAGACGCGTATTTAAAATGGAAAAAGGATGCGCGCAAGCTGGCGGTGGAGGCGCAGGCCAAAGTGAATCCCGGCACCGCCGTGGCTGTAGTTGAGCATCAGGGCAACGGTGAGTTGTGGACCATTTTGGACGGTAATGCCTCCCTGGCGGATTCCTGGAAGCGCAACGAGCTGCATTTTGGTCCGCATGTGCGGCGGGTCGGGCGCTGGTTCGGCTATGCCGGCGGGCAACTTACGCGCGGCGGCGATCTGCCGTCCAATATGTGGATAGGCCGTATCGGCACGCTGTTGCTCAATAACCGCTACGACGCTGCGCTGAGCGTGTCCCGCAACAATTTTACCGACATAAGTGAATCGGCTGTAACCAGCATAGGGCTTACGTTCAGGTCGCTCCATCCGTTCACCGAACATACCGGTTACAATTACGGCGCAGGCCTTGACCGTATCAGTTATACCGGCTACAGTCATATTTCTCCTACGGTGGTGGCCGGCATTAACATATATCTGCCGGGCGGCAGCTTTGACGTAACGGCTACCCAGGGTGAAAGCGGTAACCGCGGGCTGATGTTGGGCTATACGGTTTATTTAGGCGGCAGGCAATGAACGCGTTCAGGCGTTTTGCCGCCCTTGCCTTGCTGTTTTTCGCGGTTAAGGCGAACGCGTCCTTTAGTTTGTATCTGGATTATGACGTGTGCTGTAATGCTGTAAGCTACGGTATTCCTGTTTGTACGGTTAAAACCGAGCCGTCCCTTGTGGGTTTTGCGTATTGTCAGTCGCAGTGTGATTCCTTTACAAGTTCGGCTTACTCGTCCGGCTACGCCCAGGCCGCTGCCTTGTGCGGCGGGGCTGGCTTTATAACTTCTTATTCATTTCACGGCGCCACTTGTGTAGGAACCTCGGAGCCTGAGTGCGCCTCGGCGGAGGCCATGCTGCGCGCCGGGCCGGGAAGCAGCCTGTTTGTGGGGAATGGGTTTGGTTCAGCCAACCAGTACTGCGTAGCGCAGGGCGCGTCCTGCCTAAGCGGTCATTACGATGATTTATTACAATTCGACCAGGATTTTCAGGCGCATAACTCGGCTTCTTTGTGGCGCAAGGAAATGCCCGACGGCACCTGGATAATCCCTTACCGTGACAATCCATTCGCTAAGCCGATGGAAGCGCTTTATGCGCTCTTTGCCGGCAAGAAACCCGCCAAAGGGTACGTTACGCAGGTTTCAGAGTATGATGGAAATGTTGTAAGTAAAGCTGTAGCTGATTATGACAATGCGTCTATAAATCCCGGCATATTGAAGACTGATGACCCGGCTGTAGGGGCGTACGCCAGCGCGGTCCTACCGCCAGGCAATAATACTGTGCCGATTGTTTGCAATGCCCCCGCCCCCTCCTCTATTGCGCCCAGTTACGGCCTGGCATATAACTCTATGTACGGCGGGCAGTCCGAAAGCACGGCACTCAAAGTGGAGCGCTTCCCCGACGGCCGCGCCGTGTTTACGGACAGTTCCAACACCCGCTGGACCTTCCGCCCTTACGGCGATCTTGCGGAGAAAGGCGACTTCTACTACCGTCCGCCGCCGGGGTCTTCCAACAGGCTGGTCTACGGCGATATTAAGGACGGGCGCGGCTACCGCGTTGAAAGCGCCGACGGCGACGTAACAGAATTCACCGCTTCGCCCTCAAGTACAACGTGGCGGCCCAGCCGCCTTAACGCGGCCGACGGCAGCTGGCTTACCTACGACTATAACACCAACGGCCTGGCGCGCATAACGGATATGCATGGCCGCTATTTCGCCTTCGAACGCAACGCGCAGGGCCTGCCCGTCACAGTAATCGACGAGCAAGGCAAAAAGACCACTTTCGCCTACGATGCCGCCGGCCACGCCACCGAAGTAACCAACCCTGACGGCTTCAAAAAGCATTTTGGTTACGATCCCGCAGGCATGATGACCTCGGTAAAGAACGGCTCCCTTGCCGAAGAGCATTACACTTACGACAATAAGGGACGCGTTCTAACATCCGAATCGGAAGGCGGCGTGAACCGTCTGGAGCGTTACTACGAAGACGCTTCGTCGAAGACCGTCATTACCGATGGTTTCGGTTCCAAGACTGCTTACACCTATAAGACCGAGAATGGCCGCAAGCTCACCACCGCTGTTACCGACGCCTTGGGGGGAAAAGCAACGCTCGCTTACGATCCCAACTATAACATTGCCGCAGCCACAGACCAGTTGGGCCGCACCACTAAATTCATCCGCAACAATAACGGCGACCCCGAAGCCATCACCGATACCTTGGGCAATACCTCCACAATTCAATACCAGGTGAAGATGAACTACCGGGATGCCTCGGGCGACCATACGGACTATTATTCCCGCCCCATCAAGATAACCGACGCACTTGGCCGCGCTACAAAACTGGACTACGACAGCTATGGGAATCTGGATAAGACCGTAGACGCGCTCGGCAATAAAACCAGCATGTCTTACGACAAGGCCGGCCACATGCTGGAACTGCGTGACGCCATGGGCTCCACCTATAAGTACGAATACACGATGGGCCTAGCAAAAAGCGTTGACCCCTTGGGCCGCGTCACAAAGTACAAGCGCGACGCGGACCTGCATGTTACCTTGCTTACGGACCCTCTGGGTCGCAGTACTTCTTTTACATATGATTTAAGCGGCAATGTGACCGAAGTGCGGAACCCCGCCAACTTTGTCACCAAGTTCGCCTACGGCAACGGCGCGTGCCCTTCCTGCGGCGGTAGCCAGCTTTCGGCGCTCACGGACCCAAAGGGAAACACCTGGACCTTTGGCTATGATAAATACGGCAGGCTGACCAATACCGCCAATCCTTTGGGCCAGCAGAAGAACTACGAATACGACAAAATGTCCCGGGTGACGGAAGTTAAGGATCCTGCCGGCAATGTTACAACTCACACCTATGATGCCCTGAACCGGCTGACCAAAAGATATATCCAGGCCGCTTCCGGTGCGCGCTCGGTTACCGACTACACTTACGATGCTGTTGGGAACCCGCTGAATATCTCCAATGGCGAAAGCGCCGTCAGCTACACATATGACGCACTGAACCGCGTTACGGGGACCGGCCAGACCTTTGCCGGCAAGACCTACACCATTAATTATGTCTACGACGCAGTAGGCAACCGCACCTTGATGTCCACGCCTTGGGGCAAATACACTTATGCCTACGATATTCTTAACCGCCTGGGGAGCATCACTAATCCGCAGGGGATCTTGATAACCTTTACATACGACGCGGCAGGCCGCAGGACCGGGAAGAGCATTCTTTCTTCCAGCGCCCAGCCGCTGACTTCCACAACCTATAGCTACGACGCTGCCGGCCAGCTTTTAAGCATCAACAATAAAGCCGGCAGCAAAACCGTGGCCTTCGCCAATTACGAATACGACGCCAGCGGCAACCGCGTTAAAATGGAAGACCAGAACGGCGTTCATACTTATAAGTACGACGCTGCCAGCCGCCTGATAGTGGCCCGCGACCTGCCGCTGGTTCCTTTCCGCGGCGAAGGTTTCGCCTACGACAAAGCCGGCAACCGCCGCCACGATACCCTGGCCAAAGATTATAAATACGACGCCGCCAACCGCCTGCAAGAGAACTCGCTCTACAGCTACACGCATGACCTCAACGGCAACCTGACCAGCCGCACGGAGAAGACCAGCAGCGCAACAATAATCTACGCCTACAACCCGGAGCAGCAGTTGTCCGAAGTTATAACCCCGGAAAACAGGGCCCATTATAAATACGATCCATTAGGCCGTCGCCAAGAAAAGACCAGAAACGACGGAATTGAGCAATACCTCTATGACAATGAGAATATAGTCGCTATATTGGACGGCAATAATAATTTGATTGAAACCTGCACGCACGGCTTAGGAATAGACGAGCCATTAGTAATGGCAATGGCGGATGGAGCCAATTATTATTACCACGCTGATGGTTTGGGTTCTATAAAAACACTGACCGATGATAAAGGGCAGAAAATCGAGACTTATGGCTACAAAGCCTATGGGCAACCGATAATAAATGGGCCTAATAACACAATCCTTGCGAAATCTTCAGTAAGAAACCCTTATATGTACACAGCACGGGAATTCGACAGTGAATCCGAGCTATACTATTACCGTGCCAGATATTATGACTGGTTTAGTGGGGCATTTACGCAAGAAGATCCGCTTGGGTTTGAAAGCGGTAGTGCAAATGCGTATAAATATGTAGAGAATAACCCTGTAATCAATATTGACCCAACAGGATTATATAATTGTGTTTACTATGTGGCTGATCATCAAATGGTTTGTTCCCCCAATAGTATTCCCTATAGGGCCATTAATAGTACAGAGTTTGTTTCCGGTAATAACGGTGACGTTCCTGGGCATGAATTCCCAGGCCCAGTAAAACTAGAGTTTCAAAATAAACCTCCTGCATCCAATTTGCCATTTATCGGACCAGCCCCTATGGGGGGGTATAAAATTGGCGGTCTAATTGCATCAAAGTACCCCAATCGCAGATCATTAACGCCTGATTCTCCGAACGGAAGAGACAGTTTGCAAACACACCTCTGTCCGGAAGGAAAATCTAAAACATGTTCAACTGGTTGTATTGCTGGGGGATTTAGGATTATAGATTTGTTTAATAGGTTGTTATCTTTGGAAGAAGGACATAATCGGCTGCAGGTTATTCCTTAAAGGGACACTGTAATGGATAAACTATTTTTTTTAAAATATACGAGTGTGCTCCTCGTAGTAGAATTATTGTTGTCCGCGTGTGCACACAATGTGCCGAAGAACTCATTATGGAATAATCCGAATGCGATAATTGCTGAGATTGAAACGAAAGGGATAGAGATTGTTTTGTCTAATGCGTATTTAGATAGTATTCGGTGGGATTCTCTGCTTAATGGAATTGCAACAGGTAAATCAGCCTGGCTGACGGTTGCAAAGAAGCTAATGGGGTCGCGACAAGAAGGTCCAGTAGAGCAAATAATACTTTCATTTGGTGAGGCCATTGGGAACAATCCAGAAAGCGTGCTTTTGCTTCTTAAGCAAGAAAATTATTCTGTAAACTGGATTTGTGGCCAAGTTGATCCTGAACGGTTTGAAAACCACAAGCTGGCTAGCGCTGAACTTGATAAGCGTTTAAAGGCACTTGGACAAATATCTGACCAGTCTTTGATTTCTATTAGGGACAAATGTGTTGCTAGTGTTAATTCATTAAAAAGTAGTGTCGGTGAGGATTGGCCTAAATAACTGACCTCTCCCTATACCTCAGACCAATTGAAATTGTTCGGGCATGATGAAGCTATAGAATGAAAACGGCAGGCTGCTTAATTTGGATTTTGTTACTGGCGGCGCAATTGGCTGCGGCTGAGGTATTGCCGCAGAAAAACGTTGTGTTGATACTTTCTAGTGGTTCTGAAGCTGGCGAGGCACGCGCCGCCGTTGAAAAGTATAAGATTGACATGGCTGGACGGGGAATCAGCGTAACAGAAGTGTCCGCAGATGAGGCGCAGGATACGGACCAGGCCGCAGCGCTTGGCGGCGGCAGTCCCGTTGTAAAAATGGAAAACCGGGACGACAAAACCGCATTTAAAGTTTATGATGGTGCATCCGGAGCGGATATTACTAAAAGTTTTAATTTAGCTGTCGAGCCTAAGCCTGCCCCCAGTGTTGAGCTCAAAAAAAAAGAACCGCAAGCCCTGGTAGCAAAACCTGAACCGATAGCTACTCCGAAACTTGCAGCGGAAATCCTCGTCAAGCCAGCGGCTGAAAATAATTATTTTCCCAAGAACCACATTGGGCTGTCTATCGGCCCTTCCAACTTTAAAAAGAACGAGGACAGCCTGGAGCTGCTCAAATCCGCTAACCCCGGCTCCGGGGTCACGTACACTAAAACAAGCGGGCGGTTTTAACTGTTCTATGAGCGGGATCTATCCAGGAAATACACTTTGGGTCTTGCCGGCGGGATGGCTAAGGGCGGCGACTCTGGCTATGAGAATAGCGGCGTTACGGTTTCAATTAAGCCTAAACCTGTAGAAGCCACTTTGTATCTTATGCGCAATTTTGGACGGCACTTCGGGCTTTACCTGGGTGGCGGACCTGACCCTGTTGCTTATATCGCGGAAGTCTCTGGCACTATGGCCGGGCTTACCTTCGGGCAGTTGCCTTTTAAGGGGAAGGTTAGCGCCGCGCACGCTGAAGCGGGCATGGTGTTCGCTATAAAGAACCTTTCGCTAAGATTCTCGGTGCGGAGGATCTTCTCCGGGGACTCCGGTGAAATTAGCGGCAACGTAAATGGCGTGCCTGGCCCAGGGAAATACAAGCTTATAGTGAAAAACGACAAAACGCTGGACCTCAAACCCGTAGGGCAGAGCCTGGCCGCTAATGAAAAACCCTTTAAATTAGACTTTGGCGGTACCGCCGCCGCGGTATCCCTCTCCTATTCCTTCGCTAATTGGTAGGAATTGTCGTTTTTTCCAGGGTGCCTATAATTATAAGTTGGCCATAGGGCCCAGATGCGGCCTGGGCCTTTACGGGGTTGACATTCGTCAACTCGTCCTCCATACTATATACATGCGGACGGTAAATCTTATGAAACGCGAGCTGGCGACTTTAACTCTTATGATAGCGGCCCTGGTATCCGGGTCCGCCGTCCTGCGCGCCGGTTCCAACGGCAGCGCGGAGTATATCCCCGCTTCCGTTTACGGCACCGATGACAGGCAGGACTACTTTGAAGCCGACCGCATGATGAAGAAGTTCGCGGAATCCACCGTGGCCATGTTTGCCGATACCGCCCTCCCCAAGGACGAGGCTACAGGCCGTTACAAGTTGAAGGGGCTTACCCTTAAGGGCAAATACAATCTGCAGGACGGTGAGCGCTACGGCGACCAGCCCGTGGGCGCGTTCTGCTCCGGCGTGCTGGTGGGCGAAGACACCGTGTTGACCGCCGGGCACTGCTTCCAGCCGGACGAACGCGGCGGCCCCTGCGCGCGTGTAAAGCTGGTGTTCGGTTATGCCGTAACCGCCCGCGGTGAGACGCCCTCTTCTTTCCCCGCGGAGAATGTTTATACCTGTAAACAGGTGCTGGTGCAGAAGGTGCAGGACGAGGAACATAATTTTACCTGCCGAAACGGCGCCTGCAACACCGCCGCCCTCGCGGGCCTGGGCGCGGATTACGCCCTGATCAAGCTGGACCGCAGGGTGGCGGGCCGCTATCCGCTTGCCATTAACCGCGAAAGGACCGGCCGGATGACCCAGCTGGCGGCCATCGGCTACCCCAGCGGCCTGCCTGTTAAGGTGGCCACCGAGGGGAGCATCCGCAGCATCAGTCGGAATGGCTACTTTGTGGCCGACCTGGACACTTTCGGCGGCAATTCCGGCAGCCCTGTTTTCAACACGCAGACTATGAAGATAGAGGGTATTCTGGCGCGTGGCGGGGAGGACTTTGTTTACGGCTCAGGGGACGGCGCGGTGAGCGATCCCCAGAACGCCTACCTGCAGACCCCCGGCAAGGCCAAGGTATACGGGCAGAATGAAGGCCGCGGCGAGGACGTAACGATGATCTCCGAAGTGCAGGCCCTGATCCCGCAGACCGAGATGGAAATAAATTTAAACGAGATGATCCGGCAGCAGCAGGTTTCTAAGCCAAAGACGGTTCCGGCTATTTATAGCCCCGGTTCAGACGGCGGCATGCAGATAGAGCCCGCCATATACAATGTGCCTGAGCCTTCTGCGCCGGTAGTAATCAGCATTTGAGTCACGGCCAAAAGAAAGAGGGCGTCCCAAGCGGGGCGCCCTTTTCTTTTGCCGTAACGGGCTTAGCTGACCTGGTCCTTGCGGCGGTCCATGATGTAGTTGCTCTTATTGTCGGTGCGCTTGGCGCCTTTCTTCAGTTCGGTGCCGATATTGCTGACGTGGGCGAAGGAGGCCAGCGGACGCGTGTGGTTGTGAACTATGCCGATAGCGATGGAAAGGAAAGGGAAATTTTTAATATTGCCCTGGCGGTCGGTGGAGATGATGTGTCCGCGCTCGCGGTCGGCCTTGCTGTAGAAGGAGGGGGCGATCTCGTCGAAGGCGCTGACGATGCGCTTGGCCAGCTCTTCCGAGCGGGCGTAGTCGGTGACCACAATGAAGTCGTCCCCGCCGATATGGCCTATAAAATCTTCCGAGTTCTCGTTCTGGATGGTCAGTTTTACCAGTAAGTTGGCCGTGGCCTTAAGGATGCGGTCGCCGGCTTCGAAGCCGTAGGTGTCATTGTAGGCCTTAAAGTTGTTCAGGTCCAGGTAAAGCACGGCGAACTCGCCGCCTTTCTGGATCTCGCGCTCCACGCGCGCCTGAATAGACGGGTTGCCGGGCAGCTTGGAGAGCGGGTTGGTATCCAGCACCTGTTTATTGCGCTTCAGGATCATCCGGATGCGGGCAATTAACTCTTCGGTGTCCACCGGTTTTATAAGGTAATCGTCAATGCCCATGCCCAGGCCTTTCATCTTGGTTTTCTTGTCCCCGGCGCCGGTGACTATGATTATGGGGATATGGGCGAAAAGCGGGTTGTTCTTAAGGTCCTCGGCCACTTCCAAGCCGTCCTTGCGGGGCATGTTATAGTCCAGCACTATAATGTCGGGGCTGCACTCGAAAACGGTGGTCATGGCCTCCACGCCGTCATTGGCGGTGAAGACCTCGAAACCCGCGGCTTCTATCATTTCCTTCATCAGGTAAAGGAGCTCGGTCTGGTCGTCGGCGATCAGTACGCGGGGCCGCTGCGTTTTGAGCTGCTCGCCGGCCTGGGCGGGGGCTTCCGGGGAGGTTTGTTCCTCTATAAGTTTCAGCAGCAGGTCGGCGGGGAGCTCGCGGGAGACTATTTCGGGCAGGCCGGTGAGCACGCCGCGTTCCTGGTAGTTATCCAGGCGCAGCGCGCTGAGCACGATTATGGGGATGCGGGCGGTATCGGCGTAGTCCTGCATTTCCTCCATCACTTCGAAGCCGTCCTTCTTCGGCATCATGATGTCGAGCAGCAGCGCGTCCGGCTTCTCGCTGCGCAGGGTGTCTATAATGATAAGCGGGTTGTTCACTACCAGAGCGCGGTAATAGTTGGCTTCCAGGAACATCTTCAGCAGGTCGGAAAATTCGGTATCGTCGTCGGCCACCATCACGGTGGCCTGTTCGCCGGGGGCCTTGGGCGGGATGGCTTTTTTCAGCGCCGCTTTCAGGGCGTCGAAATCCACCGGCTTGGTGAGGTAGCCGCAGACCCTGGGCGCGGGGCCGGTTACTATCTCGGTCTTGGGGGTCTGCGAAAAAATTATGACCTTCTGGTTGGAGGTGAAAGGGTTCTTTTTTACTTCGGCCAGGAAGTCGAGCGGGTTGAAGGCCTGGATCAGCACGTTCAACACCACCAGGTCGGGCTTCCAGTTAAGCACGGCGGAGAGGGCCTGCTGGTAACCACCCACAATCTGGGCCTGGTAGCCGTGGCCGTCCAATAAAGCGGAGAGGGACCCGGCCGCGGCGGCGTCGGTGTCCACGAGAAGTATTTTTTTATCGTTGACGGCTGCCATATTCTGATTTTAGCATTTCCGCGCGCGGAAGTTCAGTTTCCTGGCGGAATAGCGGATTATAAATATAACGGGCGGCCGGGCGCGGTAAAATGTAAAATATTATTATGCCGCCGCTGAAAGAAGAGTATTGGAAGCACGCCCAACTGGGCCTGGAACTTACCGGGGCCGTGCTGGCGGGCTTCTTTGTAGGCTACCAGCTGGATAAAAGGCTGGGCACCGCGCCCTGGCTGATGCTGGGCGGCGCGGCCGCCGGAGTGGCCGGCGGTTTCTACCTGGCCTGGCAGGAGCTTGCCCGTGACGGGACCGGCCCCGGGCGGGAGAAGAAATGATAGGTTCAGCCTGGGCGGCGGTTTTTTACGGAGCGCTAACCGGTATGATCTCCGGCTGGCTGTCACGGTTGGCTGTGGGGCGGGTGCTCAATTCGAGCCATATGGTTTTTTTTGCGGTTTACGCGGGCGGGTTGTTTCTGCGATTCCTGCTGCTGGCGGCCGGGGTCTTTTTACTGCGTAATGAAAAATATATAATTATAGTAGCGTTCGCGGCTTCCCTTATAATTGTACAGACGGCTTTCGAGGCTTTTCCGCTGAAAAATGGGATTAAAAGAAATTCTTGAACACCATGTCCTGGACCATATCTGGTCCTGGGTGACATTGGGCCCGCTGCGGCTCCCTATTTCTAAGCATCTGCTGATGCTGGGCGTGGCTTCTTTTATCCTGCTGGTAATCTTTCCCCTGATAATCCGCAGCCGCTCCGCAGCGCTGGCCCCTTTGCGGTCGATGATCGAGATCATCGTGCTGTTCTTGCGCGACGAAGTGGTGGTGCCCAGCCTTGGTGGCAAGGGCGCGGCGTACATGGGCTATTTCGCCACGCTGTTCTTCTTTGTGCTGATTCTGAACCTGCTGGGCCTGGTGCCTTATGGCTCCACCGCCACCGGCAACCTGGCCGTAACCGGCGGGCTGGCCATAACCAGTTTTCTACTGATCAACTTCGCCGGCATCAGGGAGCAGGGCCTTGTAGGCTACTTCTCCCACATGGTCCCCAAGGGCGTGCCGTTTTGGCTGTACCCTATCCTTTTCCCGATCGAGGTGCTGGGCCTGTTTACCAAGGCCTTCGCGCTCTGCGTCCGTCTTTTCGCCAACATGATCGCCGGGCACATGGTCATCCTCTCCTTTGTCAGTTTCATCTTTATCTTTGGCTCGTTCGGCTTGGGCATCGGCCTGGGCGTGGCCCCGGTTTCCGTGGGGCTGGTGCTGTTCATGCTGCTGCTGGAGCTGTTCACGGCCTTCCTGCAGGCTTACATTTTTGTGTTCCTTACGGCGATCTTCACCGGCATGGCGATGCATCCGCACTAAAGGGGCCCTTTCGATTTACGGTTTATTTTATACGGAGGTAGTACAATGAACGACGCGACATTTATAGGACTCGGTTACCTGGGCGCCGGCATAGGCGCGGGCCTTACGCTGATCGGCGCGGGACTCGGCATCGGCAAGATCGGCGCCGGGGCTTTGGAAGGCCTGGCCCGCCAGCCCGAAGCCGGCGGCGCGCTGCGCACCACCATGATCATAGCCGCGGCCCTTATCGAGGGTCTGGCTTTCTTCGCGCTGGTTATCTGCCTGCTCGCGGTCATGAACTTCTCGGCTCCTAAAGCCGACAACGCGGCTGCGCCCGCGCAGACCGAAGCTCACAAGTAAGAACGGCCCGGGCCGGCGGTGAACGCTTTGTTCCCGCCAGCCCGCCGTTATACACTGGAGTTTAACATGGAAGCCTTAATTAAGCCGGAATTCGGCTTGATGTTCTGGACGATAGTCTGCTTTGCGCTGCTGGTGCTGCTGCTCTCGCGCACGGCCTGGCGGCCTTTGCTGCAGATGGTGGAAGAGCGCGAGCGGGCCATAAAGACGGACCGCAACGCGGCCGAGCATGCCCGCGCCGGGGCGGAGAAGATAAAGGCGGAGCTTGAGGCCAGGATGGCCGAATTTAAGACGGAGCTTAAAAGCCGCGCGGAAGAGGCGAGGCTCTCGGCCGATAAGGACAGGGATTTTGTAATGGCACAGGCGCTTAAGACCTCAACCATGATGCTTGATGCGGCCAAAAAGGAAATCGAGGCACAGAAGCTTGACGCCGCGCGCGAGCTTAAGAATAGCGTGGCGGAGCTGTCCGTGCTGGCTGCCGAGCATATTATGATGAAACAGCTGGACCACCGCGCCAACACCGATTTGGCCTCAAGGTACCTGGCCGAGCTAGAGAAAGAGCGGCCCGGGCTGAGCCTGGAGACTAAATAATGGACGCCGGCGCCGCCATCCTCGCGAAACGCTACGCCCGGGCCTATATGGGCCTGGACGGCAAGGCTCACGACGCCGAGCTGGACAAGGCGGCCCTGGCTAAACTGGACGGGCTGCGCCTTATTTTCGAGGCGGCGAGGCCGCACATAAAGGTGTTGACCCACCCGGTAATAAACAGCGGCGTGAAGCTGGAGGTGCTGGGGAAGATTCTGGGCGCCAGCAACACGGGGCCGGCGGCCGCGTTCACCGCGCTGCTGGTGCGGCAAAACCGGTTCAACCTGTTCGAGGATATTATGAGGGACTGTCTCACCCTCTATTACGATTTCAGCGGGGTGGTGCGGGCTGACGTGTTCAGCCGCTACCCGCTCTCCGATGGCGAGCTGAAGCGCATCGACAAGATACTGCAGAGCATGACCGGCAAGAAGGTCAGCCTGCGCAAGGTTATGGCGGAGCGCGTGCTGGGTGGCTTTGAGATAAAGATAGGCGACATGCTGATTGACGCCACCGTGCGCGGCCGGCTTGACGCCCTCCGGGCCGGGCTGCTGAATAGTTAAATTTATAAGGCCCCGCCGAGGGTCATATTCTGAAAAGGATCCTATGATAAGACCGGAAGAGATCACCGATATAATCAAGAGCAGGATAGAGAAATTTATCCCCGAGGCCCAGTTGTCCGAGACCGGGCAGGTACTGCAAATCGGCGACGGCATCTCCCGCATTTACGGCCTGAACGGCGCCGTGGTGGGCGAGCTGCTGGAGTTCGAAGGCGGCGTGTCCGGCATGGTGCTTAATATTGAGCGCGAGAACGTAGGCGCGGTGGTAATGGGCTCCGACACCCTGATCAAGGAAGGCGACCGCGTGAAGCGCACCGGCCGCGTGCTCGACGTGCCCGTGGGCCCCGAGCTGATTGGCCGCGTGGTGGACGCCATCGGCAATCCTATCGACGGCAAAGGCCCGCTGAACGCCAAGAAGCGCCGCCCGGTGGAAGTGATAGCGCCCGGCGTGGTAGAGCGCGCCCCGGTCAAAGAGCCCCTGCAGACCGGCCTTAAGGCCATAGACGCCATGATTCCGATAGGCCGCGGCCAGCGTGAGCTGATCATTGGCGACCGCCAGACCGGCAAGACCGCCGTGGCGCTGGACGCCATTATCAACCAGAAGAACGAGCCCGCCGACAAGCGGCCCATCTGCATCTACGTGGCCATCGGTCAGAAAGAGTCTACCGTGGCCCGCGTGGCCAAGACGCTGGAAGACAACGGCGCGATGGAGTATTCCATCATCGTTTCCGCTTCCGCTTCGCAGCCAGCCTCCATGCTTTACCTGGCGCCTTACACCGGCTGCGCCATCGGCGAAGAATTTATGTGGCAGGGCAAGCACGCCCTTGTTATTTACGACGACCTGTCGAAGCACGCGCAGAGCTACCGCCAGATGTCGCTGCTGCTGCGCCGCCCGCCGGGCCGCGAGGCTTACCCCGGCGACGTGTTCTACCTCCACTCCCGCCTGCTGGAGCGCGCGTGCAAACTATGCGACAAGAACGGCGGCGGCTCGCTGACCGCGCTGCCCATCATTGAAACGCAGGCCAGCGACGTGACCGCCTACATCCCTACCAACGTGATCTCGATCACCGACGGCCAGATCTACCTTGAGTCCAGCCTGTTCCACTCCGGGCAACGCCCGGCGGTGAACGTGGGCATTTCTGTGTCCCGCGTGGGCGGCTCGGCGCAGGTGAAGGCCATGCGGCAGGTGGCCGGCAAGTTGCGCCTGGACCTGGCCCAGTATAACGAGCTGGCGGCCTTCGCGCAGTTCGGTTCCGACCTGGACAAATCCAGCATGGACCAGCTAAAGCGCGGCCAGCGTATGGTTGAGCTGCTCAAGCAGGACCAGTACTCTCCGATGCCCGTGGAAGAGCAGGTGGCGGTGCTGTTCGCCGGCACCCGCGGCCTTATGGACGACGTGGAGGTGGAGAAGGTCCGTGTTTTCGAAGGCGCCATGGTGAAGTTCCTGCGCTCCAGCTACGCCAACCTGCTGACCGACATCCGGGAGAAGAAACAGCTCGACACGGAATTGGAACAGCGGCTCAACGAAGCCATTATCGACTTTAAGAAGAGGTTCGTCTGACGATCATGAAAAAATACCTTGTCACCGGCGGGGCCGGGTTTATCGGCTCCAACATCGCCTTCACCCTGCTAGAGGAGCACAAGGCCTCCGTTACCGTACTGGATAACTTCTCCACCGGCAACTACAAAAACCTTTTGGGTTTCTCCGGCGAGATAGTAACGGGCGACATCCAGGATAAAGCTTGGTTCGCCCGGGCCGGCAAGGTGGACGCTATCTTCCACGAGGCCGCCATCACTGACACCACCGTGCACGACCAGCGCAGGATGATGGAAGTGAACGTGGACGGGTTCAGGAACGTGCTGGAATACGCGCTGGAATACGGCGTGAAGCGCGTGGTGTACGCCTCTTCCGCCGCGGTCTACGGCAACGGCCCCACGCCCATGCGCGAGGACCACGTGCCCGCCCCGGAGAACGTTTACGGTTTTTCGAAGGCCATGATGGATAATGTGGCGCGCGAGTTTGCGGCGCTGCACCCGGAGATGACGCTGGTGGGCCTGCGCTACTTCAACGTGTACGGCCCCCGCGAATATTACAAGGGCAACCCGGCCAGCATGATGTTCCACCTTTACAACCAGATGAAGGCCGGCAAGCGTCCCCGTATCTTCAAGTTCGGCGAGCAGATCCGCGACTTCGTGTACGTGAAGGACATTGTGCGCGGCAACCTTAACGCCCTTGACGCCGAGAAGACCTGCGTGTGCAACCTCGGCAGCGGCAGGCCCGGCAACTTTAACGAGGTGGTGGAAGGTTTAAATAAGGCCATGCGGACAGACCTGGCGCCCGAATATTTCGATAACCCGTATTCCTTCTACCAGCTGAAGACTCAGGCCGACCTCAGGAACGCCAAGGCGTTCCTGAACTACAGTCCGGAATGGAACTTGGAGAACGGCATCGCGGATTACGTAAAGATAATGGAGAAGACCAAGATTTAAAGACCGACTATGGCTTCATTGCGAGATATCAGAAAACACATTTCGTCTGTAAAGAGCATCAAACAGATCACGTACGCCATGAAGATGGTGGCCGCGGCGCGCATCAAGCGCGCGCAGAACGCCATTCTGGCCTCGCGCCCTTTTGCGCGGGAGATGGACCGCCTGATAGCGGACCTTTACGGCGAGCTTGCCGAGGCTGATTTCTCGGATTCCCGCGCGCGCGCCCTGTTCGAGGAGCGCAAGCCCGGGGGCGCGCTGTGTCTGGTGCTGGTTACCGCGGACAAAGGGCTGTGCGGCTCTTTCAATACTAATTTACTGAAGGCGGCTGCCGCCTGGCTGAAGGAGAACCGCGGGCGCAAGGTCTACGCCCTGGTGGTTGGCCGCAAGGGGCGTGATTTCCTGCACCGCCTGAAGGGGCTGGACCTGGAATTCCCTTTCGAGCTGCTGGGGATCTTCCCTAAGACCGGCTACGTGCACGCGCAGCTGCTGTCCGAAGCTATCCTCAAGCTGTACGCCGAAAAACCGGTGGAGAGCGTTACCCTGATCTACAACGAATTTAAATCCATGATGGCGCAGCGCATAGTAACCGAAACTCTGCTGCCTCTCAAGCGCCATATCCTGGGTGACGGGGCCGCGGTTAAAAAGCGCGGCGTAGATTTCGCTTTCGAGCCGGGCAAGACGGCGCTGCTGGACGCGCTGCTGCCGCGCCACGTGGGAGCGCAGCTTTACCGCACGCTGCTGGAGTCCCAGGCCGCGGAGCTGGCGGCGCGTATGAACGCCATGGAGTCCGCCTCCAAGAACGCCACGGAGATTATAGAGGGGCTGACCCTGAAGATGAATAAAACGCGGCAGGCGATGATAACGACCGAGTTGAACGAGATAGTGAGCGGCTCAGAAGCGCTCGGCGGCTGATTTTTTAAGGAGCTACCATGAATACCGGAAAGATAGTGCAGATAATAGGGCCGGTGCTGGACATCGAGTTTCAGCAGGGCCAGCTGCCCAAGATATTGAACGCCCTCAGGATCAAGTACCAGGCGGAAGGCAAGGAAGTTACGCTGGTGGCCGAAGTGGCCCAGCACCTGGGCGACAATACCGTCCGCGCCATTACGCTGGGCCCGACCACGGGACTCGGCAAAGGCATAGAGGTTAAGGATACCGGCGCCCCGGTGCGCGTGCCGGTGGGCGAGGCCTGCCTCGGCCGCCTGATCGACGTGCTCGGCGAGCCCAAGGACTACCGCGGCCCTATCGACACTAAAGAATTCCTGCCGATCCACCGCGACCCTCCCCCTTTCACCGAGCAGAAGACCACCCCCGAAATCTTTGAGACGGGCATTAAGGTCATCGACCTGCTGGCCCCGTTTATGAAGGGCGGCAAGGTGGGTCTGTTCGGCGGCGCCGGCGTAGGCAAGACCGTAGTGATCATGGAACTGATCAATAACGTGGCGCGCGAACACCATGGCTATTCCGTTTTCGGCGGCGTGGGCGAGCGCTCGCGCGAAGGCAACGACCTTTGGCTGGAAATGCAGGAATCCAAGCTTTCCGACGGCTCCACCGTGCTCTCCAAGACCGCGCTGGTCTTCGGCCAGATGAATGAACCCCCCGGCGCCCGCGCTCGCGTGGCCCTGACCGCGCTGACCCAGGCCGAGTATTTCCGCGACCAGAAAGGTCAGGACGTGCTGCTGTTCCTGGATAACGTGTTCCGCTATGTGCTCGCCAACGCCGAGGTGTCGGCGCTGCTTGGGCGTATGCCTTCCGCCGTGGGTTATCAGCCGACCCTTACCACGGAGATCGGCGCGCTCGAAGAGCGCATCACCTCCACTAAAAAAGGCTCCATTACCTCCATTCAGGCCGTGTACGTGCCCGCCGACGACTTCACCGACCCGGGCGTGTCCAATGTGTTCACCCACCTGGACACCACCGTGGCGCTGTCCCGCTCTATCGCGGAGCTGGGTATTTTTCCCGCCGTGGACCCGCTGGACTCCACCTCGCGCATTCTGGACCCGCACGTGATCGGCACCGAGCATTACCAGACCGCCCGCAGCGTGCAGAAGATCCTGCAGCGCTACAAGGAGCTGCAGGACATCATCGCCATCCTCGGTATCGACGAACTTTCCGACGAAGACAAGAAGCTCGTTAACCGCGCGCGCAAGATCCAGAAGTTCATGTCGCAGCCGTTCTCGGTGGCCGAAAAGTTCACCGGCCGCCCCGGCAAGTACGTGCCGCTCAAGGAGACCATCCGCTCGTTCCAGGAGATCCTTAGCGGGCGCCTGGATGGCCTGCCCGAGCAGGCTTTCTGGATGGCCGGCGGCATTGAGGAAGTGATAGAGCGCGGCAAAGCGCAGCAGGCCGCCTGAGCGGATAACCCGGCAATATGGAAAAAAAGAAACTGCTTCTTACCATCGTAACCCCCGAGAAGACCGTGCTGGCCGACAAGCCGGTGGATTTTGTCACGATCCCGGCTCTCGAGGGCGAGATGGGCATTATGCCCGGGCATGCCGCTTTCGTTGTGCAGCTGAAAGAGGGCCTGATGCATTACAAGGAAGGCCCGCGGAAGGAAGTCTTTTCCATACTGAGCGGTTTTGCCGAGATCTTAAAGGACCGCGTGCTGGTTATGGCGGAGGCCGCCGAACTGGCCAAAGAGGTCAATGAGGAACGGGCGCGCCAGGCTTACCAGAAGGCCAAGGAGACGCTGGCTATCCGCGGCGCCGACCTGGACCTCGACGAAGCGCAGGCCTCGCTGAGGCGCGCGGCTATCAGGCTGAAAGCCGCCGAGTTCAGGCGCAAACACACATAACAGGCCGGTTCTCGGCCGGGGGGGTAAAGATGGAAAACGCAAAGCCGCCCGCAGCGCCGCGCCTGCTCTCTCTGGATGTGTTCAGGGGCATTACCGTGGCCCTGATGATCGTAGTTAACACGCCCGGCAACCGCGAGGCTTACCGGCAGCTGGACCACGCCGAGTGGAACGGCCTGACCCTGACCGACCTTGTCTTCCCTTTCTTTCTTTTTATCGTCGGGGTTTCTATCGTGTTCTCGCTGGCGCGCCGCCTGGAGAAAGGGCAGACCGCGGGCCTGGTGCCGCAGTTCTTCAAGCGCGCGCTGATCATTTACGCGTTCGGCATGGTGCTCAACGCCATCCCCAACTGGCACCCTTCAACTATCAGGATTCTGGGCGTGCTGCAACGCATCGCCATCTGCTATTTCTTCGGCTCGCTGCTCTTCCTTAAAACCAGTCTTAAAACTCAGCTCGGCGTGGCCGCGGCTGCGCTGGCCGGCTACTGGCTGGCCATGACCTATCTCCCGGTGCCGGGGATCGGGGCCGGCTTTCTCACCAGGGAAGGCAGCCTGGCCTCGTGGGTGGACCGCGCGGTGCTGGGCGCGCATACTTACAGGAGCGGCGTCTACGACCCCGAGGGTATCCTGAGCACCATCCCGGCGCTGGTCACCACGCTGTTCGGAATTTTCACCGGACTCTGGCTCCGGTCCGCCGCCTCCCAGCTTAACAAGGTGAAAGGCCTGCTGGCCGCCGGCGTGGTTTTGGCGGCGCTGGGCTGGTTCTGGGGGCTTTCCTTTCCCATCAATAAGGCGTTGTGGACCAGTTCCTATGTGCTGGTTACGGCGGGTTTTGCGCTGTGGTTGCTGGCGCTCTGCTACTGGCTGATAGAAATGAAAGAGATTAAGGTCTGGGGCCGCCCTTTCGAGATCTTCGGCGTGAACGCCATAGCGGCCTATATGCTGCCCATCTTCTTGATCAAGTTCCTGGTGCTTTACAAGCTACCTGTCGTCGGGGCGGCCGAGCCCGAGCAACTGCGCGTAATACTCTGTAATAATATCTTCGGCGCCTGGCTTTCCCCGCAGGGCGCTTCGGCGGCTTTCGCGTTCTCCTACATGTTTATGTGGATGGCCGCCTTCTGGCTGCTTTACCGTAAGAAAATCTTCATAAAGATCTGAGCCGCTCTCCCAAAAAAACCTTCATATCCTGAAATAACTGTTCAGGCGGCGCAGTTGCGCGCAATCGTGAAAAACCATCCGGAAATCTCAGAGAGGTTTGGCCGCGACAAAATAATGGCGGGGAGAGACAGGCTGTCAGGGTCTGCGGGCGGTGTGAACGGCGACGGCGCCGGGCAAGAGCAGCTTGTGGGCGGAATCGGCGAACCCCGCTTCGGCCAGCAACGCCGAGAATTCTACAGGACTGTAGAAATTAAGGATTGTGTTCTTTAAGAAGGAATATGACGCGCGGTTTTTTGGCGTTATGAAGTTGAGCAGCCCGATGGCCGTCTTGACGTATATGCGCATCAGGAACCAGAGCGGCGCTAACGGCGGGCGCGTGGTTTCCAGGTTGAGGAAAATTCCTCCGGGACGGAGGACCCTGCGGAATTCGCGCAGCGCCTCCAGCAGGAGCCGTCGGTTCAGGTTGAGGTTGCGTGTAGCGAAGGAAATGGTGACCAGGTCGAAGGTGGCGTCCGGGAAGGGCAGCCGCTTGGCCTCCGCTTTCACGAAGACCGACCGGAGCAGCCTTTTTTTAGCCAGCGAGAGCATAGCTTCGCTCAGGTCCGCGCCGGTAAGCTCCACGCCTGGGCCGAGGGTTTTAAGGAGGGCCAGGGAAAAGTCGCCGGTGCCGCAGCACGCGTCCAGGACTTTTACGGCGCCCGGAGCGGCTTTCTCCGCCAGAGCCGCCGCCCTGGCGCGCCACCAGTGGTCGAGGCCAAAGGTAAGGGCGGAGTTGGCCGCCCCGTAAAAAGAATAAATGCCGTCGTAAAACCCGGCTATCGAAAGCTCAGGATCTACGGACGGCATTTATCGCGCTCGAGAAAAAATTACTTTTTCTCTTCGGTCTTGTTGTCGTTCTCGGCAACAAATTTCTTTATTTCTTCAAAACCCTCTATGATGAGGCGGGCTTTGGAGAGGCCGAAGGAGAACGGGTACTTATCGTTCTCGTTCCTCTTGAGGATGAGCACAGGCTGGCCTTTATATTCGGTTCTTTCTACGATCATGGTTTTCTCCCTCCACGCGCCAAGGCTATGCCATTCTGACGACCTGCCAGCTGGCGGCCCGCGCGCTTAAGCAATAATATTATCACAAACCGAGCCGGCGATTCAATAATATTATTTATTACATATATATCTTTGATTGCGGCGGATCGGGTTTGCGCCAGGCGGAGTATTTTTGATAAATTCAGGATATGGGGAAAAAAGATCTGTTCAGGACCTTGCTGCTTAAATCGGTGAAGACGCTGGTGATGCTCTTTACGCTGTTTGCCATGGGGTGGTTCGTCGAACAACTTCCCTTCGCGCAGGCCCTGCCTTTCCTGAGCCAGAAACTTCCGGTCAGCGTTTTTCTGAACGCGGTGGTCGCGGTCCTGGCGGTGGTGGTTTTTGTTAAGTTCGGGGAGGAATCCTCGGCCGCGGTGGATGGGCTGCTGGACTTCGTCCCAAAGGCGGGGGAACTTTCCGGTAACGTGGTGAAGATCTGCGCGCTGCTTTTTTCCTATTACGCGTTTCAGGCTGCTATCTTCCCGTTCATCCAGGATTTCGAGTGGGTCTACCAGCTCGTATTTCTCGGCCTGACACTTTTCTTCCTGGCGAAAACCGGCCTGCTGGTCTACTACGCCAGCGAGGAAGTCAGCCGGTTCCTGCTCGGCGTGATCCATCCCTACAAAGCCGATCAGCCTTAGTTTCCAACTTATGATTTTTACAGCGGAACCGCCGACGATCTGAGCGAGGCGGAGTAATAGGTGTTCTTGAGAAGTTTTACGCAGTACCGTGAATTCCTTAGCCCCGAACCGGCGGGGCTTTTTCCGTTTATTTCTTCGGCGAAAGCCGCAAGTTCGGCCCCCAGCCACTGCGGGCGGTCGGCGTCGGCCAGGCTTGATGCGAGCTTTATTGTTTCGGGCTTGAGGCCTTTGACGTCTAGGCGCAACAGGTCCCCGTCTAGCTCGGCCCGGCCTTTTTCGCCAGAGGCCGCCAGGCGGAAGCGGGCCGAGTGCGCGCCGGAGGAAAGGTATACGGTCCCGTCGGCCCCGCCGAAGTGCACCTGGAAGGCGGCAGCCCCGTCGCCGGCCGCGGCGCCGGGTTCTGGGGCCGGGGTGAGCCGCGCGCTGAGCGCCAGCGGGGGGAGGCGGACCGCGGCTAGCAGCATGGAAAAAGCCTTCCAGCCGTAAGCCGCCGTCATGCCAGCGTCCGGGCAGGGGCCGGGCAGGAAAAATTGTACTTCGGCGTGGGTGACGCCGCCCAGCATTCCTGCATCCAGAACTTTTTCAAGCGCCAGCCAGTGCGCGCCGCGTTCCCAGGGCTGCAGGACGGAAAAGACGCGTCCGGCCTTGGCGGCCGCAGCCCTCAATTTTTCAAATTCCGGGGTGGAGGAACAGAAGGGGGTTTCGCAGATCACATGCAACCGGTTCTCGAACGCTCGCAGGGCAGTGCCGCAGCGCTTTCCGGGTTCTCCGCGCACTAAAACAAAGTCCAGCCCGCCCGACTTTGAGAAAAGCTCCCCGGTATCCGCATAGCGCGTGGCTTCGGGCAGCGGGCCGGCGGCCAAGGCCAGCAGGTCGGGATCCTTTTCGCAGACGGCAAGTATTTGAAGGTCTGTTGCGGCGGAAAGGGCTGCCGGCAGGGAGGCGAGGGCGTCTTTATCGAAACCAATGATGGCGCCTTTGAGCATGCCGATATTTAAGCAAATAGGGCCGCGCCAGGTAAAACAGCGGATTATGTGTTGACCTGTAATAATTATTTAATATAATTGTTCTATAGTAGAGTGTGGGGTAATTTTACGCTGGGTGTATTGCGGTGGCGCGGAGGGTTTTTTTAATTAATGCTTTCAAATCTGGCAAAAATGATGTTCCCGCCTAAAGAAGTTATAGGCATCGACATCGGTAATTACGCCGTCAAGGTTATTTGTCTTGCCGAGGAGAAGAAGGCCTATAAGCTTAAGGACTGGGGCTATATTCCTCTGTCGATAAAGCCCGATACTCCGCCCGAAGAAAAGAAAGCCATAGTTTCGCAGGAGATAAAGACCTATCTGAAGAAGAAGGGCCTGCAGGCCCGTTACGCCGTGGCTTCTATTTCCGGCAACGCCGTGATCGTGCGTTACGTGAAGCTGCCTAAACTTTCCAGGAAGGAATTGGCGCTGACCATCAACGTGGAAGCGGAGCCTTTTATCCCGTTCGACATCAAGGATGTCAACCTTACCTACTACATCCTCAACGATACCTCCGACGACGGGGAACCGAAGATGGACACTGTGCTGGTGGCCGCCAAGCGTGACGCCGTGCAGGACAAATTGGATATCATTTCCGGGGCCGGCCTTGACCCGCTTATTATCGACGTGGATTCCTTCGCGCTGGAAACGCTTTATGGGCTGACCGCCCCCAAGGATGACAATAGTTCCGTGCTACTGCTGAACATCGGCCAGAAAGTGACGAACCTGTCGATAGTGTCGCAGGGCGTCACACGGGTGGTGCGCGATATTTTCATCGCTGGAGCTACTTTTGATAAGGCTATCGGTAAGGCGCTTAAATGCGATCCGGTAGCGGCCGACGCCGCCAAGAAGAGCCATGGCGTGCTGGTTTCGGATGAGGATAAGGAAGCCGCGATCGAGGCTTTCGACCGCGAGGGACTGGCCGTTTCCAAGGCGGCTTCCGGGGTGCTGCGCGACCTCTATACCGAGGTTTCGCGGTCTATAGATTTCTACCTCTCGCAGGGCGTGGACCATTCCATCTCGAGGATAATAATTTCCGGGGGAATGGCGAATCTGGGGAATATTTCCAGGTTCCTGTCCACCGAGTTTAAGGTGCCAGTTGAGGTCGCCAATCCGCTCGCCTTCCTGGAGGAGCAGCCCAAGAATATCCCGAAGGATGTGCTTCCGGCCCTGGCCGTGGCCGCCGGGCTGGCCCTGCGTAAGCTTAAGGATTGGGAAGAATGATCAGGATAAACCTCATTCCCCCGGAGTATATCGAGCGGATAAACCGCAAGGCCGTCATCGCCAAGGCCGTGCTGGCCGTCATAATTATAGTGGCCAGCATCGTGCTGGCTTCGCTGTGGCAGATGACACGAGCCAAGACTATCGAATCTACACTTGCCAAACGCGAGGTGGAACTGGGTACGCTGCAGAAGGATGTGGACCAGGTTAAGGCCATAGAAGCGCAGATTTCCGAGGTGCAGCGCTACCTGGACTCCATAAACAGCATCAACAAAGGCCGCTTTATCTATACCCACTTCATGCAGGACCTTACCAGCGACCTGCCTGCCACCATCTGGTTCAATAGCGTCACCACTTCGCTTAGCGCGGGCGTGCTTAAAGTGGATCTTACCATTAACTCCAACTCCGCTTATGACCTCGCTTACTGGATAAATTCGCTGGAGACTTCTGGGCAGTATTCCGAGGTTGACGTCGGGGCCATTAACACGACCGAGACGGAAGAGGGCAAGAGTTTCGCCACGTCGCTCACAATGAAGTACGCGTATAAGTAAAAGTATGGATAAGTTACAACTGACTAAAGACCAGATTACACAGATAGTCGGCGGCGTAGTTTTTGCCGGCGTGTTCGGGTATTTCTACCTTTTTTATTTCTGGCTGCCCACCTCCAAAACCATTGAGGTTAATACTAAGAAAGTGGCCTCCATGGAGTCTGATATAAACAAGGCCAGGATGCAGAAGGCCAAGTATAAGGACCTGGAGGCTAAGCTGGCCAGCCTGCGCGCCGAGAAGGAAGCCGCCGAGAAAAAGCTCCCGCGCGAAAAGAAATTTCCGGACCTGATCCGTACCGTAACTACGCTCAGCCGCAAGTACAAGGTTAACGTCCTGTCCATTACCCCCGCCGGCAGCGCCCAGGTGGAATATTTTACCCGGGTTTCGTATAACATAACGCTGAAGGGTAACTACGGCGATGTCGGGCGCTTTCTCACGGCCCTGGGCCTGGAGGAGCGCATCCTGACCTCTGAGAACCTCGCCATAGCGGCGACCCCCGGCGGCGACACCTCTGTTTCCGCCCAGTTTGTGCTCGTGGCTTACCAGTACAATGGCTAAAAATATCATTACCCTGCTTCTAATCCTCGCCGCGTCCCGGTCGGCAGCTTACGCCGAGCCAGCTGCGGCGCAGGTGGCGGTTTCTACGCAGCCTCCCCTTACCGTGGAGCAGGCTTACAAGCCTAAGAATGGGCGCGACCCGCTGGTTCCCGCTACTATTTACGGAGACCAGAAAGGCACCGGCAAGATGGTCAGCAGCTCCGCCGCTGAAGTTAAAAAAGGGACTTTTACCATCTATGGCCTTACGCTTACCGGCATCCTCGAGGATTCCCGCGGCCGCCAGGCGCTGCTGCGTGATTCCGTGACCGGTGCGCTCTATACCCTTACGGCCGGCCGCCTTTTGGATTCCAAAAAGAAGCCCGTCCCGGGCGTTTCCGGTTTAGTTAAGAGCAAGCAGGTAATCCTTATGACCGAGGATAAAAAAGTTCACCAGCTTAACCTGCGCGAGTAGGAGAGCCGGGGGCCGTCTTATGCTCATAGCGCCCGCCGCGGCGTCTGCGCAAGTATCGTGGAGATAAAAATGAAAAAATTCACAACAATATTCGTTGCCGCCGTTCTGCTGGGGCAGAACCCAGTGCTGGTCTTCGCCATCGAGGCCGCCACGGTAAAGTCGGTCCGGGTCTCCGCCGACAGCGTTTACATCGCCACCGACCGCCCCGTTGAATATAAAGCTTTTACCATGGAGCAGCCTCCCAAGCTGGTTCTGGAACTGATTAACGCGAGGATGAAGACTCTGCAGGAAATCCCCGTGAACGGCGCCTCACTGCGCAAAGTGCGCACAGGGCAGTACAAGAGCAGCCCGGTCAGTGTTTCTCGCGTGGTTATGGAGCTTTCGCAGAAAACGGCCTACGAGATAACCCGCAAGGGCAACGAATTAATCGTTATGCTTGGTACTAAACATGTCCCCGCTCCGCGCCCCGCAATAAAGGACACCCCCGCGGAGATACCTGCCGGTGTTACCGTGATATCTCCCGACGGCAAGGCCGTGCAGTCCGATACCCCTCTGGAAATGACCCTCGAGGCCTCCCCGATAAAACCTTCAGACGTGAACCGCGAGAGCGCCCCGGTGATAACTCCCAGAAAAGCCGCCGCGGCTACGGGCTTTCGCAATATCCTGGACAGTCTGCCCCGCGATCCGATAAGCTTCGACTACAGCGAAGCCGACGTGCGCGAGGTCATCGACATGATGATGGCTAAGGCCGGCATCAATATTATTTACGGCGACGACGTTTCCGGTACGCTTACGATAAATCTTTCTAAAGTCCCTTTCGACGAGGCGTTCAAGACGCTGCTTAGCGTGAAAGGCCTCGCCGCGCAGCAGGTGGGGGGGAATATTCTCCGCATCGCCTCGCCTGCCACTTTCATGGCCGAACAGAAAAAAGCCATGATGCAGACCCGCGTGTTCTTCCTTAATTACTATAAGGCTTCCGAGATTAAAGCGCAGGTGGACGCGGTGACTACAGCCGAAGGCCGCAAAGCCAATACCAATATCGATGAGACCAATAACGCCCTTGTTGTGACCGATACGCCGTTAGGGCTGGATTCCACCGCCCGGCTGATACGAAACCTGGACCGTATTCCCAAGCAGGTGCTTATTGAAGTCAAACTTGTGGAGGTTTCGCTCGATAATTCTCTGGACTACGGCATAAACTGGTCCGGTTCCGGCATGAACAGCAACGGCTCGTATTTTGGCTCGCAGGACCAGGTAACCCTGCCTCTCGAGGCCCTCGGAGGCAAGGTCCTGGCCAATGCCCCGACGGGAGCCGCCAAAGGCGGCGCCGGCGTAAACCTGCCCGCCAACCTGGTCTACGGCGCATTCCGCCTGGGCAAGGTGGCTTCCAATTATATGTTCGACGCGGTAATCACCGCCGCAGCCAAGAAAGGCAAGGCTAAAGTGCTTTCCGATCCCAAGATCGCCACGCTGAACAATAAGGAAGCCAACATCAACATTACCACCCAGATCCCGTACACCACCACGGAGGTCACGGCGGCCACTCCCCCTATCTCCACCACCAGGGTGACCTATCTTACTACCGGCATTATCCTTAAGGTGACGCCCACAATAAATTCCGATGGCCGCATTTCCATGAAGATTAACCCGTCGGTCAGCCAGCCCAACGCGGCCATTACCCCCGTGGCCGGCGGCGCTCCCGGCATAGACACCCGCTCCGCCGACACCAATGTAATCGTGCGCAACGGCGAGACCATCGTTATCGGCGGCCTGATCCACGACACGCAGTCTGAAGCTATTTTTAAGGTGCCAATCCTTGGTGATATTCCGCTGCTGGGCTACCTCTTCAAGAAAAAATCCATGTCCCGCACCCGGATGGAACTCCTGATCTTTGTTACCCCCAAGATCATAGAAGACTGACGGCTTGCGGCTCCGGCGGGAGAATAAATGCTGGTTTACATCTTTTCCGCCGTACTTGCGCTAGCCCCGGTGCTGCAGGCAGTTTTCGACTTGCCCCTGCAGTTGGCTTTTCAGCGCGCCGCTCTGGCGGGTTGCCTGGCCTGGCTGTTTCTTGGTCTTCGTTCCCGCGGCTTTCCCCGCGGCCTCCTGGAAAAACGTTTTTATCCTCTCTGGGCCGCGGCGGCCCTTTCCTTGTTTTCCCTTGTTTTTAGCCCGTTCCGGGGCCATATCTTCAATGAATGGGGCAATTACGCCGCCGGCCTGTTGCTCTTCGCCTTCGGCTCTTTCCTGGACCCTGCTGAGCGCGCCAGGGTCGTCCGCGCCCTGCTGTGGGGCGCCTGGCTGGTGTTCGGTTTCTCGCTGCTGCAGGCTTTCGTCCTCGGCAACTTCGCCTCGCATCCGCCGTTGACAAATCTGAACGCGCTCGCCCTTTATTCCGTGATGATAATCCCGGCCGCTATTGAAGCCGGCATGTGGCCGCTCGCCGGAGCGATGATAATATTAATGGTCTGGACGCAGTCCGTGGGCGCCGTGCTGGCGGCGCTGGCGGCGGCCGGTTTATATGCCGCCGGCCGTCTTAAAGGAAAGGAACTTAAGGAAAACGCCTGGCTGCTGGCCGTGCTGGCGGCGCTGGCCGTGGCCGCGCTGTACCTGCTCCAGGCCGATTCCATAGCCGGCCGCCTGGCGTGGTGGAAGAGCGCCTGGGACATGTTCTCCGCGCGGCCCGTGCTGGGTTTCGGCCACGCTTCCTTCACCTGGGCGCAGGCCATGTTCCAGGGCAGCGGCGTTTTCCGCGAGCACGCCATCTACGCGCATAATTACTATCTGGAGTTCATGGCGGAGAACGGGCTGTTGGCGGCCCTGGCCTGGTTCTGGCTGCTCTTTGCCGCGGCCCGCGCGCGCGCCGGGCTGATAAAATATTCCGTGATCGCCGCGCTCGCGCATTCTTTTGTGGACTTCGGGCTTTCCGTGCCCGCAAATTTTTGGGTTTTCTGTTTCCTGCTTAGTTCCCCGGCCGAAGCCGGCGGCGCCGTGCTTTCTCGCGGCGCGACGGCCCGCGGGCTGGCCGCGGCGCTGCTGATGGGGTTAGCGCTGTTAAGCGTAGACCTGCGCAGCCTGAATTACGAACGCGCGCGCAATAGCGCGCTGGCCGCCATGGCTGCCGGCGCCCCGGAGCGGGCTGAAGCCGAACTGCGCCCGGCACTGGGGACTAAACTTTTCCGCGCGCCCGCGCTCGAATTCCTGGGCCGGCTGAATCTGGCCTCGCCCGGAGGGGAGTTCCGCGCCGCGGTGCATTACGAGGAGGCCTTGCTTGAAAATCGTTACAGCGCCGAGGCCTGGCTGTCGTTGCGTAAACTTTATTCCGCGCCAGGACGCGAGCGGGACGCTGCCGGTTTGGAACTCCGGCGGCAGGAGGTTTACAGGTGAAGTTCAGCCTTGAAGCTGCGCGGTCCTACGCTCCCGCTTTTTTTCTGGCGCTGGCTTTCGCGCTGGGCGGGCTGCGCGCGCCATTACCCTGGCTGGCTTTCGGAGTTCTATTCCTGGCTTGGTTCGCGCGGTCGGCTTCCGCCTCTATTTCCTTCTACCGGCCGGCCCCGTACTTTTTCCTCTGGCTGGCCGCCGCGGCGTTGTTCTCACCGGAGCCTGGCGCTTCCCTGCCGGTACTTTGCAGGTACGCGGTAACGGGGCTGTTGTTCTTCTCCGCGGAAGAACGCGCTGAAAACGTATGGCTAAAAACCGTGCTGGCGCTGGGCGCGGCTCTGGCCTCCGTACTATTATTCCAGCGGTTTTCGGCTTCGGGCCCTTCAGGCCTGATAGGTCTAAACCCTAATTACTCGGCGGCTTTCTGTGCCGGCGCTTTCCCCGCTGCGCTGCTGGCCGTCACCGGCTCCGGCGAAAAAAAAGAGAAGGTCTTTTATTTCCTGCTGACCCTGCTACTGGCGGGCGGTTTGCTGGCTTCCGGCTCGCGGGGGGCGCTGCTGGCCGCTTTTGCGGCCGCCGCCGCCGGGCTGTGCCTGCTGCGGCGCTGGCGCGCGCTGGCGGCGCTTGTCCTGCTCTCGCTGGCGCTGGCTGCCCTGCTGCCGGCTAACGCCTGGGAAAGCTGGCTGAAGCTCTCCGACCCCCGCGCTTTCGCGCGGCCGCTCATCTGGATCTCCGCGCTTAAGGCCGCGGCCGCCAGCCCGCTGCTTGGCTGGGGGCCTGGACTTTTTGGCGAGATTTTTGAGCTTTTTAAATTTCCGTATTTCGACGGGGTCGCTTTCTATGGTCATTCCACGCTGCACGCGCACAGCGAACTGCTAAACCTGGCCGTTGAGGCGGGTTTCCCTGCCGCCGTATTTTTCGCGCTGACGGCGGGCGCGGCGCTGCTGACAGGCGGCGTAAGAAAACTGCCGCTAAAGCTCTGCGCGCTGGCCGTTTTCCTCCAGGCCGGGGTGGATATGATCTTTTATTCCGGCGCGGTCTCGCTGTTGTTCTGGGGCTCTCTCGGCTTTTCCGCGGATCGCTCCGTAGGCGCGGCGCCGTTGTCGGGCCGTCTTAAAACCTTCCTGGCCGCGCTCTGCCTGGCCGGCCTGATCCTCGGCGCGGCGCGGTTCTACAGGGCGGACGGCGCGGAGCGTTTTCTCCTGGCTTCCGGCGCGCAGTACGAGGCCGGCGGCGGGCGGGCCCTTGGGCTGGCCATCTGGCGGCATTCCGCGCTTAATAATCCCTATAACGCTTTTGTCGCAGAGGCAGAGGGCCGCGCGCTGGTAGCTGCCGGGGACCAGCGCGGCGCGGCAGCGGCTTTCGCCCGGGCGCTGGAGCTGGAACCTTTCTTTTTCAGGGCGAGGCTGGGGCTGGCCGGAGCTTACGGTTCGGCGGGCCGCGCGGCTGACGCTTGCCGTGAACTGGCGCTAGCCGCCAGGCGGCCGGCGGTAGCCCCCAGGAACGAATACCAACTGGCCCTGGTGCTGCAGGATGGCGCGGCTTTCGACAGGCTGAACAAGGAACTATGCGCGAAAAAGAGAACTGGCAGCGCTACTGCGCCCGGCCGGAAAACACGTTAGAAGGCAACGAGGTCGACCTTCTTAAGGACGCTGACGAGGCTTTTGCGGCTATGCTCGCGGCTATTAAAGCCGCGCGCCATTACGTGCTGCTGGAATTTTATTCCTTCGCTGACGATTCCGCCGGGCGGATCTTCTCCGAGCTGCTGCGCGGTAAGGCCCGCGAGGGTGTGGCTGTTTACCTGATTTACGATTCAGTCGGTTCTATCCTGACCGACCGCGACTTTTTCCTGGGCATGGCCTCGGCCGGAGTTAAGGTGGCAGAGTTCCGTCCCGTGATCTTCTGGAAGCCATATTGGAACTGGATTAAGCGCGACCACCGAAAGACCATCTGCGTTGACGGTGCCCAGACTTTTGTGGGGGGCTTTAACATCACTTCCCAGGAAGCGCCACAGTCCCTGGGCGGCCGCGGCTGGAAGGGCACCCAGGCCTGCGTACGCGGGCCGGCCACCGCCCAGCTAGAACAGCTTTTTTGGGAGGCCTGGACGGCTTCTACTCCCGTAGCCGGCGGGCAGGAGCCGGCCAGACAGGTGTTGCCCGCGGCCCGGGCCGGGGACAAGCCGGTAGCCGTGGTTTCCGCCGGCGGTATACGGAACGTGCGGTCCATAAGGCGCAGCTACCGCTATGCGATAGACCGCGCGGTTGAATATATCTACATCACCAACGCTTATTTCCTGCCCGACCGTCTGGTCTATCGCCGGCTGGTGCGCGCGGCCCGGCGCGGCGTGGACGTGCGGGTCATCGCCCCTATGGAGACCGACCATCCCTACGTACGCTGGGCTTCGTGGGCCATGTACGGCCACCTGATCAAGAACGGCGTCAAGATCTACGAATGGCAGGGGCCGATCCTGCATTCAAAAACTGCCGTGATAGACGGGGTCTGGTCTTCGGTTGGCAGCCATAACCTGGACCACCGGAGCCTGCATTACAATCTCGAGGTGAACATAAACGTGTTCGGCCGGGCTTTCGGCTCCGCTATGGCCCGCGCTTTCCGCGAGGACCTTAAGCGTTCGAAGTTGGTGAGTCTGCAGGACGTAAAAGGGAGGCCGCTCACTTCCAAGGCCGCTTCCAAACTGCTCTATATGGTGCGCTCATGGCTCTGATCAGGCTGCTTTCGCTGGCGCTGCTGCTGCCCCTCAGGGCGGCAGACCCTTTCTACGCCCCGCCGGATACTGAAATAAAAGCGAGCAAGGTGCAGACGGACAAGCTCGCCTCCGTGCGGGACAGGATCGCTATAAGCCTGTTCTTTCGCGGCGAGGTTGCCGATTCGCTGATAGCTTACGGAATGGCGGCGCGCCTGGTGGACCTGGACGGCCTCGAGACTAACGCCGATGTGCGGAGCGCCCTGCTGGAGTGGATACAGAAGAACCCTGACAAGGCGGCTTCGCTCTACCTTCACCTTGACCAGACCGGTGCCCCGCCACCTGAGAGCATGACCACTTACGACTTAAGCTGGGAGTTCAATTCCACATTTATCGCGCTTGTAAAAAGTCTTAATGCTGCATCCAAGGACAGTTCCGTTTCCGGAGAGGCGCTGGAGATGGCTGCACGGCGGCTTTATGCGGACCCGGGAGCCGAAGGCGGGGGGATGGGGCCTGAAGTGCGCGGCGGCGGTTCCTCTTCGGGCACCGGCTTCTTTGCCGGCAGTTACGCCGACTATCGGCTTAATAGGGCCGGTCTGGAGCGCGAGGTGGCTGGTGCCGGCGCCTGGCTGGACGGGGTGCGCGGTCCCGGCGGGCGCGGGCCGGCCGGCCTGGAAAAATATTACGGCGCGGCGCTGTCGGAATACGGCGGTTTTGTGGTGGCGGCTTCTTCGGTAAAAGGCCGAGGTGTCATAACCGCGGAGGAGTCGCGCGGGCTGGAAGTCAGGCGCGCCGCGCTTAAGGCCAGGTTGGTCGCGCTGGGGCTGCGCATCCGCGCTTTGGAACTCGGCGAGGCGCTGCCCCTTTTGAACGAGAACGGCGCCGCCCGCCTGGCGCTGAATCTCGCCCGGGTAAAGGCGCGGCTGGAGGCCGCGGCTGGGCGCGCCGAAACCGGTACGGTCGCTTTGGCCGGGCTGGGCGCGCTGGCGCGGCAGGCGGAACTGGAGTTCTCTTCGGCCTACCTGCGCTACGGGGCGTACAGCGGGCTGCTGGGCCTGAGGCGGCGCGCGGCCTCCGCCGGCTTCTCTTGTTTTTATGATTACGCGCTCTACCGCTGGCTGGCGTATTTTTCTCCGGGCTCTGCCTACCCGAGGGCCCGCGCCGAACTGGTCGTGGGAGTGGCCGGGCTGGATGTCGCGCTGGCCGGGATAGATTCCGGGAGCCTCGCCGGAGGCGCGGAAGGATTGGACAGAAAAACCGCAGCGCTGGAAGCCGCCCTGCGTTCTGTCGGGGAGGCCTCGCGTTTTAATCGGGCCGTGCAGTTCTTTCAGTGGGGACTGTTGTTCCGGCCGATAGAATGCGCGGCTTACTACTCGGAAAAAAATCTCTCCCTGAGGCCGGCCGTAACTTTCTTTGAAGTGATCGTGGGAAAATGAGGGACTACCACGAACCCGGAATGCACACCGTCGAGTCAGTGGCCCTTTAGATAATCTCCGGCAGTTTCGGTGAAGGCGTTTTAGGGGTCGGGTTCAGGCAGGGTTAGCTTATAATTTTTTTATAAGTTCCAGTATTTCCAAATCGCTGTTGTAGAGAAGCTCGTTCTCCGCGTCCGACAGCGCGCACCACTTTATGTCCAGGATCTCGTCGGGGGTCTTCGGCATGCCGTCGCCTCCCACGCGCTTCATCATAAACCAGCGCACGTCTTTGTCCACCAGTTCTTCGCCGCGGTTGAAAGTGTATTCTGCCGTGAACAGGGCGCTGACTATTTCACAGTCCCAGCCGGTTTCTTCCGCTACTTCGCGGACTGCGGCCGCCTCGGCGGTTTCTCCGGGTTCCAGGTGGCCCTTGGGGAAGGTCCAGACCTTATCGCCTTTTAAATTCTGCACCTGGATGAGCAGTACGCCGCCATCTTCCAGGATGATGCCGCCGGCAGAGTGTTCTTTAGGCATTAATTAGTCCTTTGTTAAATAGGCTGCAGCGGCGCGTACTTCAGCATGAAAGTCTGGCGTACGCCACTGTCGAACACCACGGTAACCTTGGCCAGTTCGCCTGAACCTATCTGGTCCACCACGCGGCCGGGCCCGTGCACCGGGTGCATGATCCTCCTGCCCTTGCCAACGCGCGGCATGGACGGGGGCGGCTGGTAGGAGGCGAGCACCTGCACGTCCTCCTCGCCCGGCCGCGGCGCGGTTTCGGGCGCCACCTTGCTCTCAAAAATGAAGCGCGACGCCAGGTTCGGGTAGGTGGTGCCGTAAACCCGGCGGGTGCCGGCCCAGGTGAGAAAAAGCCGCTGGCGGGCGCGGGTCATGCCTACGTAAGCCAGGCGGCGCTCCTCTTCCATTTCCTCGGCGGAGGAGTTGCCGGCGTTGATGGGGAAAAGATTTTCTTCAAGCCCGGTCAGGAACACAGCGGGGAATTCCAGGCCCTTGGCCAGGTGCACCGTCATCAGCGTGACGGCGTGCGTGTCGGTGTTCAGCTTGTCCACCTGGGAAGACAGCATCACTTCCTCCAGGTACTTGTGCATGGTGGGCGTGGCGCCGTCTTTTACGCAGTTTTCCTCGAACTCCTTTACGGCGTTCACGAGTTCCTGCAGGTTGCCCAGCCGCGCCAGGGATTCCTGCGGCTCTTTTTCCGCCAGGTCCTCGGTCATGCGCCAGTAGCCGGACTTTTCCAGAATGTTGGCGAGCATGGCCGAAGGTGTGGCGGAGAATAAATCCGCCTTCACGCCTTCCAGCAGGTCTAAAAATTCTTTAATGCCGCGCCGCGCGGTGTTGGTGATCTCGGCCACCTGCTCGCAGCTGAGCAGCGCGTCGTAAAGAGGCATTTCTTTCTGGCGCGAATAGGCCATAACGTGGTCCAGCGCCGTTTTGCCTACTCCGCGGGCCGGCAGGTTGATCACGCGCAGCAGGCTTATGGTGTCGGCGGGGTTGGTGAGCAGCTTCAGGTAGGCCAGCACGTCCTTAACTTCCTTGCGGTCGTAGAACCGCACCGAGCCTATCAGGCGGTACGGGATACGCTTGTTGCGGCAGGCCTCTTCGAACGAGCGGCTCTGCGCGTTGGTGCGGTAAAAAACTGCGATATCGTTGTAGGTGTGGGGGCCGTGCGCGGTGAGGTTTTTAATTTCCTCCACTATGCCGCGCGCCTCGTCGGTTTCGTTGGCGAACTCCAGCACCGCGGGCGGTTCGCCTTCTTCCGCCTTGGTCCAGAGGTTCTTCGGGCGGCGATTGGTGTTGTGTTTGATTACTTCGTTGGCCGCGTGCAGGATGCGCGCGGTGGAGCGGTAGTTCTGCTCCAGCACCACGGTGAAAGCATCGTTGAAATCCTTTTCAAAATCCATGATGTTGCGGATGTCGGCGCCGCGCCAGCCATACACGCTCTGGTCGGGGTCGCCCACCACGCAGAGGTTGCGATGCTTGGCGCTGAGGGTTTTTACCAGCGCGTACTGCGCGTGGTTGGTGTCCTGGTATTCGTCTACCAGAATATATTGGAAATTTTCCTGGAAATAGCCGCGGATCTCCTCGTTGTTGTTCAGGAGTTCCACCATGCGCACGATCAGGTCGCCGAAATCCAGCGCGCCGGCCTCGTTGAGCTTTTTCTGGTAACGGTGGTAGATCTTGGCGGCTTTCAGGCGGGCCTCGTCGTTGACCGCCTGCGCGTTAATCAGGTAGGACTCCGCATCCAGCAGGTCGTCCTTGGCGCGGGAAATTATGCTCAGGTACATGGACGCTTTGTTCTTTTCGGCTTCCAGGCCCAGCTCTTCCATGGCCAGCCCGATCAGTTTCTTCTGGTCGTCGGCGTCGTAAATTACAAAATCGTTCTTGACGCCGATCAGGCGGCCGTGCTGGCGCAGGATGCGCGCGCCCAGCGCGTGAAAGGTGTGGATCCACATCCCGCCGGAGTAGGGTACCAGCTTGCCCACGCGGTGCTGCATCTCCTGCGAGGCCTTGTTGGTAAAGGTGATGGCCAGGATTTGGGAGGGGGAAACGCCCGAGGCTATAAGCAGCGCGATCTTGGAGGTGAGCGTTTTGGTCTTGCCGGTGCCCGCTCCGGCGAGAATCAGCAGCGGGCCGGCAAAATACTGCACGGCCTCCATCTGCTTGGGGTTAAGGCCCAGCTGCGGCAGCAGCGAAGGGTTCAGGTTAAGGTTCAGGCTCACATTGCTCCGGTATGCAGGGCGCGGTCAGACGTTGAACTTGAAGAAACAGATGTCGCCGTCCTTCATTACATATTCCTTGCCTTCGGAACGGATCAGACCCTTTTCTTTAAGGATCTTCTCTTCCTTGTACTTCATGATGTCGTCGAAGGAGTAGACCTCGGCGCGGATAAAGCCCTTTTCGAAATCAGTGTGGATGCGGCCGGCGCCCTGCGGGGCCTTCAGCCCGCGCTTCAGGCTCCACGCGCGCACTTCGTCCTCGGAGCCGGCGGTGAAGAAGCTGATCTGGTCCAGCAGCTTATAGCCGGCCAGCGCCATTTTCTCCAGGCCGGTGTAATCCTCGCCGAGGTCTTTGAGGAAGATGGCCTTTTCTTCGTCGGGGAGTTCAATAATTTCGGACTCGATCTTGGCGGAAATTTCCACCAGAATGGAACCGCGGGCCTTAATAAAGTCGCGCAGTTTGCCCAGTACCGCCTGGTCGGGCTGCTCGGAGGTGTTGGCCACAAAGAAAACGGGTTTAACGGTGAGCAGGTTGAAGTCGCGCACTTCGTCCAGGGTGTAGCCGGCCTCGCGGGCGGGTTTGCCGTCGGCCAGCAGCGCCTTTATGGCCTCTAGCCGCACTTTCTTTTCTTCGGCGTCCTTGGTGCGGGCTTTCATGTCGCGCTGGTTTTTCTCAATAGCTTTATCCACGGATTCCATATCGGCCAGCATCAGCTCGGTCTCAATTACTTCGATGTCGCGGACAGGGTCCACTTCGCCCAGCACGTGCACCACGTCGGGGTCTTTAAACACGCGCACCACCTGCACTATGGCGTCCACCTCGCGGATGTTAGCCAGGAACTTGTTGCCCAGGCCCTCGCCCTTGGAGGCGCCCTTCATAAGGCCGGCGATGTCTACGAACTTTATATAGGAAGCCACTTTCTTGGGCGGCTTAAAAAGGTCGAACAGCGCGTCCAGACGCTTGTCGGGCACGGGCACCACGCCTATGTTGGGGTCTATGGTCGTGAAAGGGTAGTTGGAGGAGGCCGCACCGGCCCTGGTGAGGGCGTTGAACAGCGTCGATTTGCCTACGTTGGGCAGGCCTACAATGCCGATTTCCATGTTGTGTCCTTAATACCGGGGGTGTAAAAACCTTTAAAATTATATCAATTTTGGCGGGGCTCATAATCTTTATGGGCCGCTGGCAAAAAAGGTAAAATAGCCTTATATATGGAAAACGACGCCTCCCTTGAAAAACCCGCCGAAAAAACAGCCTTCCCGGCCAATTACCTGCCCGCCACGGTAGAACCCGCCTGGTGCGAAAAATGGGAACAGGAAAAAATTTATTTCTACGACCCCGCCCGGCCCCGCAAAGAAACCTTTGTAGTGGACACGCCGCCGCCCACCGTTTCGGGCGAGCTGCATGTGGGCCATGTGTTCAGCTATGTGCAGACCGACATTATGGTGCGCTTTCAGCGCATGCAGAACAAGAACATCTTTTACCCCATGGGCTGGGACGACAACGGCCTGCCTACGGAGCGCCGCGTGCAGAACCTGTTCGGCGTGCGTTGCGACCCCGCGCTGCCCTACACGCCCGACTACAAGCCCACCGGCCCCAAGAAGGACCTGAAGGACTACGAGCATATCTCCCGCAAGAACTTCCTTGAGCTTTGCGAGCTGCAGACCGCCGTGGACGAAAAGAAGTACGAGGCGCTGTGGCGCCGGTTCGGCCTGTCCGTGGACTGGCGGCAGACCTATTCCACCGTGGGCGAGCACTGCCGCAAAACCTCGCAGCTCTCCTTCCTGGACCTTTTCAATAAAGGCCATGTTTACAGCGCCGAGACCCCCACGTTGTGGGACACCACTTTTAAAACTGCCGTAGCCCAGGCCGAAACCGAGGACCGCGAGGCCTCCGGCTTCTTCCACGATGTAAAGTTCGCCGTGGAAGGCGGCGGCGAGTTCGTAATTTCGACCACCCGCCCCGAGCTGCTGGCGGCCTGCATAGCCGTGGTGGCGCACCCGGACGACGAGCGCTTTAAGCCGCTGTTCGGCAAGCAGGCCATAACGCCGCTGTTCTCCGCCCGCGTGCCTATAATGCCGTCTTACCACGCCAACCCCGAAAAGGGCACCGGCATAATGATGATCTGTACTTTCGGCGACATTGCCGACGTGGAATTCTGGCGCAAAGAGAAACTGCCGATGCGCCAGCTGATAGGGCGCGACGGCAGGCTGGTGCCCGCCGAGTTCGGCGGCCCCGTCTTCGACAGCGCTAATCCCGCCGCCGCCAACGCCGCCTACGGGCAGCTGGCCGGCCTGTACGCCAAACAGGCCCGCACCAAGGTGGTGGCGCTGCTTAAGGAAGCCGGCGCGCTGGTCGGCGAACCCAAGCCCACGCAGCAGGCCGTGAAGTTCTACGAGAAAGGCGACATGCCGCTGGAATTTGTGCCGGCCCGCCAGTGGTACATTAAAATTCTCAACAACAAACCCGCGCTGCTAGAGCAGGGCCGAAAGGTAGCCTGGCATCCCGACTACATGCTGAAGCGCTACGAGCAGTGGGTGGAAGGCCTGAACCAGGACTGGTGCATAAGCCGCCAGCGCTACTTCGGCGTGCCGTTCCCCGTGTGGTACCCGGTAGACGCCGAGGGTAATACCGAATTCTCCAAGCCCATTCTGGCCGCGCCCGAGCGCCTGCCGCTGGACCCCGCCACCGACTGCCCTCCCGGTTACACCGAGCTTCAGCGCGGCAAACCTAACGGCTTCCGCGCCGACCCCGACGTTATGGACACCTGGGCCACCTCCTCGCTGACCCCCATGATCTCCAGCCACTGGGCGGACGACAAGGCCCGCCACGAGCGCCTGTTCCCCGCCGACATGCGCCCGCAGGCGCACGAGATCATACGCACCTGGGCTTTCTACACCATCACCAAAAGCTGGATGCACGAAAATTCCGTGCCCTGGCACAACGCCGCCATAAGCGGCTGGGTGGTAAGCCCGGATAAAGGCAAAATGAGCAAATCCAAGGGCAAAACCGTAACGCCCGACGACCTGCTTTTGACCTACTCCGCCGACTCCCTGCGCTACTGGGCCGGCAAAGCCAAGCTGGGCCAGGACACGGTTTACGACGAGAGCGTGTTCAAGGTAGGCATGCGCCTGGCCACCAAGTTGTTCAACGCCAGCAAGTTCACCCTGATGCAGATGAGCGGCCCGGCCATGGCCGGCGCGCCCGCGCTTACGCCCGCCGACATTACCGAGCCGCTGGACCGCGCCTGGGTGGAATATCTAAAGGGCATTATTGAGGAGTCCGGCAAAGACTTTGCCAACTACGAATGCGCGGCCATGCTGCTCTACACCGAGTCGGCCTTCTGGAGCTTCTGCGACAACTACCTGGAGCTGGTCAAAAACCGCGCCTACTCCGGCGCTCCGGCGGCGGCCCGCTCGGCTTGCGCCACGCTAGAGTGGACGCTGGGAGTGTTCCTGCGGCTGTTCGCGCCTTTCCTGCCTTTTATAACGGAAGATGTGTGGAGCTGGTCCTACGCCGCCGCGCTTAAACAGCCGTCGGTGCACAAGGCCGCCTGGCCCGCCGCGGCCGAGATGGCCGCCGTAACCGGCGATGTTGCGGTAATGGACGCCGCCCGCGCCGTGCTGGAGGCTATCCGCACCCGTAAAGCCGCCGAGAAGCGCAGCGTTAAATGGCCCGTTACCAAGCTGACCGTGGAATGCGGCCCCAAGCGCGCCGCCGCGCTTAAGCTGGCGCTGGAAGATGTACTGCTGGCCGGCTGCGTGGACAAAGCCGGGGTTTCCATCAAAGAAACCGCGGCTGAAGACGCCTGCACGGTAACCCTGGAGCTGGGCGCCGCCTGAACGCTGAAAGCATAAAAGAAAAGCCGGTTCCCTTCGGAACCGGCTTTCTTTTTTACCACCATTAAAAACTGGCGGTGTTTCAGGATAAAGTTCGAACCTACTTCGCGCAACATCCTGAAGAAACCTTGTAAATACCGCTTTCTAGCCGTTAGAAGCGGTAGGCGGATCTTATCCGCGAGATGCCGCACGGTCGGCCACAAGCCTATAGCAGTGCCGTATCAAGGCCTATGGCCATCAAACGGCCGCGGCGCGGCCGCCCATGCTTGCCGCGAGAAGGGGGTTCGCAGGGCTCGGCACTAAAGCGCCTTCGCACCTGCTCCCAAGGAGGTCTGCATCTTACAATAACCTCCTTTGCGCGGCCGGCCGGCCCAATAAACGTGGGCCTTGGCACGTCCGCACTGCGGTGTCGCCGCTCCACCCCCGATCCACCTTCGGCGTCCGTACAGCGCAGAAATTATTCCCCGCGCGCACTGCAAAGAGCAAAACTGAACTGAAGTAATTCTCTAAAGTATCTGCCCTCGCTAGCCAGCGGCGCGAGGCGCACCGCTCGCGGCTCGGGCCTGTTCTTGATATCAATCTTACGAATTGCCGGTGGCCGCAGTAATTATAAAACACCGCCCCGGTGTCCGCTGCTGCGGCCACCGCGGCGGTCTTTTCTGTTAATGTTCGGCAGCCACCGGGCAGAGCGGAAACAGCGAAGACCATAAGGAGGGGCCAGGCCGGTAGCGTCTGGCCGCGTGAGGGCCGCCGCACCCGGCCTGGCCCGCCTTACCTGTTCCCGCCCATTTATGATACGGCGTAATGACCCACCCTTAAATTAGACTGCGAATGGCGGCAATATTCTGAGATGATGCTTTAAGCGTTTTGTGTTTCTGTTAATTCCGTAGTCGCCGCTGCCATGGCCCGCTTTAATCTAGTGAATAGTTTGCTCTTACTGTCCAAGGTGGAAGCTTTTCTGTAAAGCCAAGGCAGCGGACGATCAATTGCTCTACGATATTGCTGAGGTGTATGGCTTCCTCAACTCCGTTTTGACTGAAGCCGGGCATTTCTTTTGCCCAGAGAGATTCATGGAATAAGTCATTTCGTAGGGTAGCAATATTCTTAAAAATAACTGCGTCCTCATGCAGATTGAATTCCTTACACATTGTCGCGATTCTTTTTTCGTGCCTGCCGCCTGAATTAAATTTTAGCCTCCAAATTGAATCGGCAATCATGTAGTTAAAAAGAAACTCTTCCCAGAACGATTCGTACGCGAAAAGCCGTCCACGGCAGAATAAAATGTTTGTTAGGCGCTTTTGCCCATCCGCAGTAAGAGGGCGCCATGCAGCAAGGGACGTTTCCGTGTAGGCGTGCCAAGACTTTTCAAGAAAACAGAAATCCTTACGTGCTTTGATGGGTATTCGTCCAACTACCTGCCAGTCGAAGAACTGCGCTGTTTGTCCCGTCAGAAAGCCCAGTAAGTGAATAATAAATCCGGCAATGCCGGCACGGGCGGAGTCCCTTGGTAAGGTTTTGTAGGTGATTCTGTGGCTGGTTGGTGCTTGCCACATCTGCGCCGGGCGTTTGGAGTTGGGAATCGGTTTGCCTTCGGCGCCATTTATGCAATATGTAGAATATACTACCGGTGGATAAAGAAAACCATCCTCATTAGTTTGTTTTGATAAGTCGTCTTTGAATCGATCAAAGGGGTACTCGGGGTATACATCAGGGGCAATATCCAGTTCCGGGATACTGATTCCCCAAGGTTTGCATATGCAGCCAAAATAGTCTTCATTCTCTGTGTTCATATTCGTTTTACGGCCAGGCTAAATATTTATGATAGCAAAAGAGCATTAAAGCGACAGTATTTAAAGAAAAACGTCTTTTCCCTCGCGACACGCCTTTGTCGGGCTGGCAATCTATAATCTTTGTGTGTGCCAAAGGAGTTGTCGGCAATTAGGCGGCAATTTAATGGCAATTTATCGCGCAAAGCAATATAATTAAAATCATACATATGGGGGCAGCGGGCATATTTCTCAGGCTTTCTAAGGAACCACCAAAATGGCAGAAAATTTTAAAGAACGCGCTAATTTTATATGGAGCATTGCCGACCTTTTGCGCGGTGATTACAAGCAGTCCGAGTATGGCAAGGTAATCCTGCCCCTTACCGTTTTACGCCGCCTGGACTGCGTGCTTGAGCCGACCAAACAAAATGTCCTCGCTTTCCTGCCGGAAACAAAAAAACTTTCCCCTGAAGCCGCCGAAGTGGTTTTAAAGCGCAAAGCTAAACTGTCTTTTTTTAATAAAAGCCGCTATGATTTCCAGAAGCTTCTGGCCGACCCCAACGATATAGCTTCAAATCTGCGCAACTATATAAATGGCTTCTCTAAGAATGCCAGAAGCATCCTTGAAAACTTCAACTTTGACGAGAATATAAAAAGGCTGGATAAATCCGACCTTCTTTATATGGTGGTGAAGCGGTTTGCCGAGGTAGATCTGCACCCGGACAAAATCTCCAATATCGGAATGGGGTATGTTTTTGAAGAACTTATCCGCAAATTCGCCGACCTCTCGAATGAAACCGCCGGGGAACACTTCACTCCCCGCGAGGTTATACGGCTGATGGTTAATCTGATTTTTCTTAACGATAAGGGAGTCCTGACTAAAAAAGGTATTGTTAAAACCCTCTATGACCCTGCCTGCGGCACCGGCGGCATGCTTTCGGTGGCCGAAGAATATCTGCGCGAACTTAACCCCGATGCCGATTTGCGTGTTTTCGGCCAGGAGCTTAACCCGGAATCCTACGCCATCTGTAACTCCGACATGCTTATTAAAGGCCAGAATACAGACCATATTAAATTTGGGAACTCATTCACTCAGGATGGCTTGCGGGGAGAGCGGTTTGATTACATGCTCAGCAACCCGCCTTTTGGTGTGGAATGGAAAAAGATAGAGGACGAGATAGTAAAAGAGCATGAGAAAATGGGGTTTTCCGGACGCTTCGGCGCCGGACTTCCGCGTATCAGCGACGGGGCCTTTCTTTTCCTTCAGCACATGGTATCAAAAATGCGCCCGGAGAACGGCGGCGCAAGGCTTGGCATTATTTTTAACGGGTCGCCGCTGTTTTCAGGCGGCGCGGGCAGCGGCGAGAGTGAAATCCGTAAATGGATTATTGAAAACGATATGCTTGAGGCTATAGTGGCTTTGCCGGACCAGCTTTTTTACAATACCGGTATTTCCACCTATATCTGGATCGTTACCAATCGCAAGCCGAAAGACCGCAAAAACAAAATCCAGTTTGTAAATGCGGCAGGCTTCTTTAGGGAGATGGCTCGTAGTCTTGGCAACAAACGTAAGGAGATAGGCGAAGAGGATATTGCAAAGATTACCCAGACCTATGGTGATTTTAAGGATGCCGAGAACTGCAAAATATTCCCGAATGAATACTTCGGCTATACCAAGGTAACGGTTGAGCGCCCTTTGCGCCTTAACTTCCAGGCGTCAAAAGAGCGGATAACACGCATCGGGCAAGAGAATGCTTTTGTTAATCTTGCTAAGTCAAAGAAAAAAGGTAAAGCTGCCCTTGAGGAAATAGCGGAAGGCGAAAAACTGCAAAAGCAGATTCTAGCTCTGCTTTCCGCAATGGATTCAGCCCTGTATAAAAATAGGGCTAAGTTTATCAAAGCTTTAGAGAAGAAAATCGCTGAAAAAGATCTTAATCTTAAGGCTCCTCTCATTAACGCCATTATTTCTGCCCTGTCAGAAAGAGATGAATCAGCGGATATCTGCCTGGATAAAGATGGCAAACCGGAGCCGGACACGGAACTGCGAGATTACGAGAATGTTCCGCTGATGGATAGCGTAGACGAATATTTCAAGCGGGAAGTTCTGCCGCATGTCCCCGATGCCTGGATGGACCGGAGCAAAGACAAGGTAGGCTATGAGATAAATTTCACCAAAGAATTTTATGAATATAAGCCGCTCCGTCCCCTTGGAGATATACACAAGGACATTTTGTCTTTAGAAAAAGAGATGGAAGGCCTTCTGGCGGAGGCGCTGAAGTGAACCCATATCCTGAATATAAAAATTCCGGCCTTCCATGGCTCGGCAAAATTCCCAAACACTGGCAAATAGAGAAACTAAAGTTTAACGCACGAGTGCGCTTTAGCAACGTCAACAAAAAAACTGAAGAAGGCGAAATACCTGTTAAGCTTTGTAATTATGTGGATGTCTATTACAACTCCGAGATCGGAGCAGATATTGAGTTTATGGCGGCTTCCGCCTCATTGGAAGAGATTAAAAAGTTTCAGCTTAAGGCTGGGGACGTCCTAATTACAAAAGATTCTGAAGAATGGACTGATATTGCCGTCCCAGCTCATGTTGCGGTAGACATCCCGAATCTGCTTTGTGGCTACCATCTGGCCCAAATCCGTTCCGGAAGCCGCTTAAATGGCGATTTTTTATTTTGGCTGCTTTCTTCAAATCCGATTAACTATCAATTTAAAATCGAGGCTTCGGGGGTGACGCGTTATGGTCTAAGCAATCATGCCCTGGATAATTCACTTGTTCTGCTGCCGCCAGTTGAAGAGCAGAAGAAGTTGGTTGATTTTCTTAAGACAAAAACCGCGCAGATAGATGATTTGATTTTAATAAAAGAGAAAATAATTGATTTGCTGAAAGAAGAGCTCGCAGCCACAATCAATCAAGCTGTGACCAAAGGCCTTAATCCAAAGGTTGAACTCAAGAATTCTGGTCTCCCATGGCTTGGAAAGATTCCTAAACATTGGGAAATGAAGAAATTAAAATATGTTGGAGAAGCGATAATCGGCTTAACTTATTCCCCCGATGAAGTGTCCGAGGAGGGGACGTTGGTTTTAAGATCTTCAAATGTTCAAAATAAAGCGATTGTTCTTGACGATAAAGTTTATGTAAAGAAGCAAATACGGGAAAGGTTGCTTTTAAGAAGTGGTGATATTTTAATTTGCTCGCGAAATGGGAGCCGTGGTCTAATAGGTAAATGCGCTGTAATTACCGCTAGCCTGGTCGGCAATACTTTCGGGGCTTTTATGACGGTGTTCCGAAGTAAGTACAATCGATTTATTTATCACATTTTTAATTCAACAATATTTGCTTTTCATATCGAGAGTTTCCTCACGGCAACGATAAACCAGCTAACAAGTGAAAATCTTAATAGTATTGTGATCCCATTCCCTCCTCCCGAAGAGCAGGCTGCTATTGCACGCTTCCTGGAACAGAGCACTCTGCGAATAAATTTAAAAATTCAAAAAGAGGCGCGATTGGTTGAGCTTTTACAGGAACATCGCGCCGCTTTAATATCCGAAGTCGTAACCGGTAAAATTGATGTGAGGGAGATTTAAGTATGGCCGCAGATTGGGTAACAGCGATATCTTCAGCATTAATGTTAGTCACTTCCGTCGGTATGTATTGGGTCGGCTGGCGGAACTATAAACTCTACGAACAGGCACAGCAACAGGCGGATCAGCAGCAAAAGAATTTTGAGGATTTACTGGAAGCTATGGTCATTTCAACATTGATTAGCGGCCCAAGCAGCACCGGCGGATTTGAAAATGCGATAGTCGCCTTTAAAAGCAAATACCTGGGGAATCGCAAAATCTTTAAAGAAGAAAAAAGCGTTTATGAAACGCGTGGAATAAGGACATTCTAGTGGCCGGAAATTGTCGCGCTGAGGCCGGAGGGATTTTATGACATATCCGCAGGACTATTTGTCGGGTTTGCTAAACGAGCTGCGAGCTCTTCCCAAGGAAACGGAATGGGCTGAGTTTAAACACAATAACGAGGATCCGCAGGAAATTGGTGAATATATTTCAGCGCTATCTAAC
>JBBRDG010000012.1:0-49753 GCA_038204165.1 Elusimicrobiales bacterium | reverse complement strand
CTCCGCCGCGCTTGTGGGCAAGGCTTCCGCTTATCTTATTTGGGGCATTGCGGACGGGACACATGAGATTCTGGGCACAACATTTAATCCCGGCCTTAAAAAAGTAGGCAATGAAGAACTGGAAAACTGGCTTCTCCGCCTTCTTGCCCCCAAAATTAATTTCTATTTCCATGAACTTGTAACAGATAAGGGAAAAGTAGTGATTCTTGAAATTGACCGGGCGTCACGGCATCCGGTGCAGTTTCAGGGGAAAGAATATATCCGGGTCGGATCTTATAAGAAATCGTTAAAAGATTTCCCGGAAAAAGAACGGGAGCTTTGGCGCATATTCGATGCCAAGCCATTTGAAGAATTGTTCGCAGTGGAAAAGGTGCCCGCAGATGAAGTTATAAAACTTATAGATTATCCCGCCTATTTTGAGCTTACCGGCCAACCGCTTCCCGCAGATAAACAAGGGATTCTTGCCCGGTTGACGGCAGATAATCTTGTTGTTTCTAATGATGCCGGAAGTTACAATGTCACAAACCTCGGGGCTATTCTATTTGCCAAAAAACTGGACTCTTTTCAAAAGCTTAAGAGAAAAGCTGTCCGTGTGATTATTTATAAAGGCACCACGCGGCTTGAAACTATTAAAGAGCAAATTGGTGGGCTCGGTTATGCTTCAGGCTTTTCCAGACTGATAGATTTTATCAACGGACTTATTCCGCGGAATGAGGTTGTGGGCAAGGCGCTGAGGAAAGATGTTCCCATGTACCCGGAGATAGCGGTACGCGAACTTGTGGCAAATGCGCTGATCCACCAAGACTTGTTTGCTGTCGGTTCCGGGCCGATGGTGGAAATATTCTCCGACAGGATGGAAATAACAAATCCCGGTATTCCGCTTGTAAAAACCGAACGTTTCCTGGACAGTCCGCCAAAGTCCCGCAATGAGGCCCTTGCCTCGCTGATGCGGAGAATCGGAGTTTGTGAGGAACGCGGAAGCGGCGTTGATAAGGCGGTTTTTCAGGCTGAGCTTTATCAATTGCCGGCGCCCTTGTTCGAGGTTGTGGAGAGCAGTACCAAAGTCACCCTATTCTCGCATCGAACTTTATCCCGAATGGATAAGAATGACAGGGTCAGGGCTACCTATCTGCATGCCTGTCTGAAATATGTCCAAAGGGAGTCTTTGACCAATTCCTCCTTGCGTGAAAGATTTGCCATTCAAAAGGAAAACAGCGCTACGATTTCAAGGATAATAAAGGAAGCTGTTGAAGCGCAGGCAATCAAACCCGTTGAAATCGCAAGTGAATCCAGAAGACACGCAAAATATGTGCCTTTCTGGGCCTAATCTTATTTGATGGCTATTTGACTGGGGCGCTTAAATAAGGGAATTAGTGCTGTATATACAAGGGCTTTTCTATTTGACGGCTATTTGATTGGGGCAAAAAACTATGCAATTAACTACTGAGAAGGCTTTTGAGGAAAATATAGAGAGCAGCCTGCTGAGTAAGTCGGGTGGCTACTTAAAAGGCGATCCTGCTGCTTATGACCGGGAGCTTGCCCTGGACACCGCCGCCCTTCTAAAGTTCATTAAAGACACTCAAAAGGATGAATGGGATAAGCTTGCGGTCGTCCATGGCGCAGATACTGAGAAGAAGTTTTTGTCGCGCCTAATCCAGGAGCTTGAATCCCGCGGTATGCTGGACTGTCTGCGTAATGGCATTACCGATTATGGCAAGAAATTTAAGCTCGCCTATTTTAAGCCGGTCAGCAGACTTAATCCTGAAACGCAAAAACTTTATGACAAAAACATTCTGGCCGTTACCCGCCAAGCGCATTACAGCCTTAAGAATGAAAACTCTGTAGATGTTCTTCTCTTTCTTAATGGTTTGCCTATCGCCACCCTAGAGCTCAAAAACCAGTTTACCGGCCAGAACGTGAAAAACGCTAAAGCCCAGTATAAATATGACCGCGACGAAACTGAGCCGCTGTTTCAGTTTAAAAAACGGGCGTTGGTCCATTTTGCGGTGGACACCGATGAGATTTACATGACCACGCGCCTGCAGGGGTCAAGAACAAAGTATTTGCCGTTTAACAAGGGGTATAACAAGGGCGCTGGAAACCCGCCCAACCCAAGCGGACATAAGACGGCTTATTTGTGGGACGAGATTCTTACCAAAGACAGCCTGATGGATATTTTGGGCCGGTTTCTGCATCTTGAGGTTAAAGAAATAGCCATTGAAGGCCGGAAGATAAAAAAAGAGACAATGATCTTCCCGCGCTATCATCAGCTTGATGTTGTGCGGCAGCTCGCCCAGGACGCGCTTAAAAGCGGCCCCGGCAAAAATTATCTTATACAGCATTCGGCCGGCAGCGGTAAGAGCAATTCTATTGCCTGGCTCGCCTACCGCCTGTCGGGGCTTCATAATCAGGAAGATAAACGGATTTTTGACTCCGTAATTGTTATAACGGACCGTCTTGTTTTGGACCAGCAGCTCCAGGACACTATTTATCAATTCGACCATAAATCAGGAGTTGTGCAGAAAATAGATAAGGATTCCGGCCAGCTCGCGCAGGCGCTTACGGACGGAACCAATATTATCATCACAACGTTACAGAAATTCCCTTTTGTCCTTGAAAAAGTCGGCACGCTGCCAAAGCGCAATTACGCCGTAATCGTGGACGAGGCGCACAGTTCGCAGGGCGGGGAGTCCGCCAAAAAGATGAAGCACGCCCTTACCGTTATTGATACCGCGAGCATATCTTACGAGGAATCTGAGGATTATGAGGGGGAAGATGGCGAGGATGGGATACGCGAATCCATGCTTAAGCGCGGGCCCCAGCCGAATTTAAGCTTTTTCGCTTTTACCGCCACCCCCAAGGCTAAGACGCTGGAGGTGTTCGGGCAAAAGGGCATAGATGGAAAGCCGGAACCCTTCCATTTGTATTCCATGCGCCAGGCCATAGAGGAAGGGTTTATCTGGGATGTGCTGCAAAATTATACAACCTATAAAACTTTTTTCCAGCTCACGAAGAAAATAGAGGAAGACCCTAATATAAATAAACACAAAGGTGCTGTGGCTATCGCCCGGTTCCTTTCTTTTCATCCGCACAACCTGGCGCAGAAAACTGAAGTTATAGTCGAGCACTTCCGGCAGCTTACTATGCGCAAGATAGGCGGCAAAGCCAAGGCCATGGTAGTTACCGGCTCCCGCGAGCATGTTGTCCGCTATAAGCAGGAATTCGACCGCTACCTCAAAGAAAAGAAATATACCGATATTAAGGCGCTTGTAGCTTTTTCCGGCACGGTCTTGCTGGATGGACTCCCGCCGGAATACACTGAAGTTGGGATGAATACTTATCTTGATGCAAACGGTAAAGTGCAAAACATTAAAGAAAAGGAATTGCCCGAAAGGTTTGCTACCTCGGAGTATCAGATATTACTGGTAGCGGAAAAATACCAGACGGGCTATGACCAGCCGCTTTTGCATACCATGTATGTGGATAAACGGCTTGACGGCGTAAAAGCCGTGCAGACTTTAAGCCGCCTTAACAGGACGTGCCCCGGCAAAGAGGATACTTTCGTTCTAGACTTCGTGAACACGCGCGAGGATATCCTTGCCGCTTTTCAACCGTATTACGAGCAGACTAAGATTGAGGAAACCTCGGACCCGAATAAACTCTACGACCTTAAAAATAAGCTGGATTCTTTTATGGTGGTCCAGCCTTCAGATATAACTGCTTTCTGTAAAGTCTTTTTCAAAAACAAAGAACTGCATACCAAGCAGGAGCACGCCCAGCTTAATTCCTTGATTGATGTGGCGGTGGAACGCTTTAAGCTGATTGAAAAAGAAGAGCACAGGGAGGACTTTAGCAATACCCTCGGTGTCTTTGTACGGCTATATGCCTTTTTGGCGCAGATTATGCCGTTTCAGGATATAGAACTTGAGAAGTTTTATGCCTATGGCAGGTTTTTACTAAAAAAGCTGCCTCGACGCGAATTAGGCGGGCGCTATCAACTGGGCGACGAGGTTGCCTTGGAGTATTACCGGCTCCAGAAAATGGCTGAAGGCGGGATAGAGCTTCAAAAAGATTCAGGCGCGACCGTAAAGCCGGTTTCGGAAGCGGGCACAAAAAAGGAAAAAGAAGAATATGCCCGGCTTTCAGAGATTATAAAACTATTAAATGACCGCTTTGGTACTGATTTTTCCGAGGCCGATAAGCTTTTCTTCGACCAGATCGAGGAAGAAATGGTTTTAGACAATAAACTCGGCGTTCAGGCCAAGAGCAACACCATTGATAATTTCAAATACGGGTTCGAGGACGTGTTTATCTCCAAACTGGTCGAGCGCATGGACCAGAACCAGGACATCTTCAATAAAATCATGGAAGATAAAACTTTCGCCGGAGTTGTAAAGGATTACCTGCTCAGGCGGGTATATAAGCGGCTAAGTGAAAACCCGTAATATCTTAGGAGACTAAACATATGTCAAATAAAAAAGTTGCTGAGATTTCACAGCGGGCTAAAACGATTGATAAAGAAAAGCGCGGCGATTTGCTGAAGTCAATCCCTGAAGTAGAGATGCATAGGCATCTCAAAGAATTATTCCAGGCAATGGAGCCAAATTATGTTGTGGAAGTTACACATGGCTCTACCGAATTTGGGAAAGACTTGGTTATCGTGAAACAAGATAAATTTGGCTCAGACGCAATTGGCGTTGTGGTTAAGTGTGGCGATATTAAGGGGACTACGCTTGGTGAGGTAGACCAAATTAAGGGAAGAATCAAAACCGCCGTAGAGAGTGGTGCAAAAAAAATACGAGAAGTATCCTCGCAGATTGAGCAGGCACTCGCGCATCCGGCGGCGTTAAAATCGGTTTTTGAAACTATTCAGGTTACGAAAGTGTTTTGTGTTATTGCAGGAGGTTGCAGTAATCAGGCGCGCACACGCCTCGAAAAGGAAGTCGTAAATAATGCACCCGTTGAGGTTTTTGACTTGGACTGGCTCGTGGATAGTTTTACGGAATTTTATCCGCAGATATTCTTTGAGGGACGGGTTATTGACTTTATTCAGCAAAAGATTGAAAACCTGGAAATTAAGCATTGCTTATCAAAGCGTGGTAAAAACTTATCAGAGTATTTTGTGGATCCTATAGTCGCCGAAATGGATTCACCAGTGCAAATAGATAAGGCGAATCTGGATTTGGGGGCGGACAATAAAAAGATGCCGTTTTCGCAATTGAAGCAGGCAATTACGTCCTCAAAAAAAATAATATTAATTGGCGACCCTGGTTCCGGGAAATCAGGTGCGGTTGCAAAGCTTGCTATTGATATGTATAAACAAGCCGGGGCGCTGGTGTATCAGGGAGCGTCAAAGAAAAAGATAAATATACCGATTCTTATCCCAGCAAATGACGTATTGTCGCTCAAATCCGCAACTGATCTTACAAAAGAGTATTTTCAGCCGGTAGAAATTAAAGATAGATTTAAAGTTGTTGCGCTAATCTTGGACGGTCTAGATGAGGTCCCGTCGGATAAGCGCCCGCTTGTTATCGAAAAGGCTCAGGCACTGGCCGCACAATTAGATAGTGCCGTTGTTATTACAAGCCGTAGGATAGACCTAGTAGATATACCGCCTAGCGGGTTTCAAAAATATGAGTTGTTGCATTTTCAGTTCAGCCAAGCAATCAAACTTTTTGAAAAGGTAGTTTTAAATCCTACTTCTTTGAGTTCATTGCGGGCGGGGTTAGAAAAAATTAAATCACAAATCCCAATGATTCCGCTGTCGTTAATGTTTTTAGTCGAGCTTGTCGAGGAAAATAAAGAAATCCCGGCGTCAGTAACGGAATTGTACGATCGGTATTATGATATGGCATTGGGGCGATGGGATAGGCAAAAAGGTATTTCTGTCCTTTTTGAGTATCTGATTAAAAAGAACTTTCTCGCCGCGCTAGCGTTTTCTGAATTCTTGAAAAAGAATAGGCTGGAAATTCCAAGAAAAGATTTTGAGGCTTTTTTCACGGAATATGCAAAGAAATACAACTGGAATCAGGGTAATTGTGGAATGTTCTTCAGCGAAATCGAACGGGCTGGAGTATTGGATATCCGAGATTCTGTAATGTTCCGGCATAGATCGATTCTGGACTATTTTGCTGCACATCATATTTATGATATTCGAGCCGAATTCCAGAATCTTTCAGATTTTATACGTGACTTGTATTTTAATGATCTGTGGAGTGAGGTCGCATTCTTTTATGTCGGTTTAAGGCGAGAAATATCAGAGGAGATATTGACAAAGATCTTTGATGTGCCCGCTTCCACTCCGCAGGCATATTGGGGGAAAATATTGGCTGGGCAATTACTTCAGGCTGGATGGAACTCGCCTTCAAAGCTTAAACAATTTGGACTTCAAAAATCGATAGGCTATACACCTAAGGCGCGAGCAGCGTTCATCGCTTCTGCAAAAGAAAGTAAGGCTGATGTCCCGGAAATATTTGCGGATGTATTGCTGATGGGGTTATCTGAGGCGTCATATGGCAGCACATTCCTGTTCGAGGACACGAAGCATGTGATTTCAATGCTCGAAAAAGAATTGACTGCGGAGAATATTTACATGTTACTGTTGCTCCTTGTGGCGAGCCGGCGGTTCTGGGCACCTGAAAAGCTGGTAGCTCAGGTCGGTAATCTACTGACCGCTTCTGCTAAGTTGCCACAAGATGTGCAGGCGCGTAACCTGCTTGTTGCTATGCTTGTGGAAAATGAGAATAAAGACGCGAAGAAGGCAATCAAAAATAAATTAATGAGACTAATTAAGAAGAATCCCAAGTTCTTTGAAAAGTTATTCCCTAGCAAGAAGCACCAGCTAAAGTAATGAATTGATATCGTCAATTATCAATATGCCAAAAAAGAATGTATATAATCCCGACGTTGAACTCGCAAAAGGTGCGAAATTCGAAGCGGCTACCTACGACAAAACACAAAAGATTAATATTACCGCCGCCAAGGTCACTGTGGGGGGTACGCCTGGGATTGCCGAAATCTTTGGCATTGCCACTGGCCGCAATGATGCCAGCATTAACGGGACGATTGGAATTTGGCTTTCTATTTTCCGCTATGTGCGGCCTGATGGCACAATCGATCATGTCTCCGGGTGGAATATTATGCTTCCGCTTAAACCCGGACAGACTGCGGCGGTAACAGCGAAGGCCTTTGCTAAAACAACAAATTCCAGCACGAGGCCATACACGGCTGTTGCAGTAGGGGCCAAGTTGAGGGTATCTTTTAAAGTTGGTTGATGGCGGAAAAGGATGTACTAAATGGCGACAACAATAGCTCAGTCATTTCAGGAGTTGAAGGGGCGGCTAAATATAACTGATTTACAAGAAACAACGGTCTCAACGAGGCAAAAGGCTGTGCGGCAAGTATTGGATTCGGCCTTAACCGTTAAGGATACGTTCTTAACTGGGTCCTATTCTCGGGCAACAATGATTTCTCCCTTATCAGAAGCCGATGTTGATATATTTGCTGTGTTGGATGTTTCCTACTATCACAATTACAATGGGCAGAATGGTGGGCAGGCCGGGTTGCTGGAACTAGTAAAAAGAACCCTCCGCAAGACATATACACGGACACCAGATATTGGGCGAAATGGACAAGCCGTGACAATACGATTTGAGGATTTTGTTGTGGATGTTGTCCCTGCGTTTCATCGGCAGGGCGGTGGTTACTTAATCCCGAATTCAATTTCTCAGTGTTGGATTGCCACTGATCCTAAGAAACACGTTGAATTAATTTCCCAATCCAATAAGCTTCACAATAGCGATTTCATCCCACTTGTGAAAATGATTAAGGGTTGGAATCGTAATATCGGGAGTCATTTCTCTTCTTTCCACCTGGAAACTTTAGCGTATCAGATATTGGACGGAGTAACGATATCGGACTATGCGTCGGGAATGCGCTACTATTTTGATAAAGGGCGTGATCTGATTGCAAAAAAGAACCCGGATCCAGCAGGATTTGGGGGAGACGTGGGTTCATATATCAATACTCGGGAAAAGATTGACGAAGCCGTTGCTAAATTTCAATTAGCTTATGAGCGGGCTGTAAAAGCCGAAGAATACGCACAGAAAGGTTATGTAGAGACTGCTGTGGGTTTTTGGATAAAAATATTTGGGGACTATTTCCCAATATATGGATAAATTATGAATCATCAACATGCCACTGCCGAGCAATCAGTATCTAAAACTAAAGCGGAAGTGATTAGAGAGGCGCAACGGATTGAGGAGGCCTCGACATATTCCTCTAAGGGACACTTTAAGGCTGCCGATTTCTGGTCTATTTTTCATTTGGTTATTGGCTGTTTAGTTGTTGTTCTTGCGGCAGCTGCAAGCACCTCGTTTATGAAGGAAGCTGTCGGACTCGCTAAAGGACTTTCAGTGATAACAGCTATCTTGTCAGCAATGATGACGTTTTTAAATCCCAACGAAAGGTCAAGCTCTCATTTGGATGCTGGTAATAACTATGACTCCTTGCTTAACCGCGTAAGAATCTTTCGCACTATAGAATGTTGGGGGAGTGTTTCGGAGCAAGAGTTGACTGATAAGTTGAAAAACTTATCTGGGGAAAAAGACAGTTTGAATGAAAGTTCTCCGCAGGTCCCTTCTTGGGCATATTATTTGGCGAAACGGGGCATATTGGCTGGCGAAGGTTGTTATGAAATCGATAAATCAAAAGAGGGGCGCATTGGCGCTGACCCTAAAGCAAATGATTTAAAGATGACTGACGGTGCGGATCGTCCGGAAGAATGAGCTGGGGCCAGTTATCGAAATATTTGTTTGTAAAAGGAGGATATGTGCGGCTCTTAACTCTAATGATGTTGTGTTTTATGTCTGGGGCCGTAGTGCCCGCAACTATTTCTGCGGCAGAGAGTAAGCCTGTTTATAAGTGGGTTTCTGCCAATGAGTATTACATGATTCTGCCTACGGCGCAGGCCTTGGATATTTCGGGCGGCGGCAGCGATATTGTTAAACCTTGGAAAAAGGCAACAGGAGACTTTCGACGGGATAGAATAGTGCATGTGTAATAATGTTTATTTGTTCTGGCCCATGCTTAAAAAGGTAACAGGAGACTTTTTATGTCGTTTTTGAACCCGACAGTACGGTGGCCGTCTAATGCGCATAGCGCTTGATACGGCAGGGCCATAGGCCACTCGGGATTATCAGCTATACTTTAAGTGAGAAATAAGACAACCCGCCCGGGAAAACGAAGTGGACAGGCTGTTTTAAAACTTTTTCAGCCGGAGAGATATTATGACTGAGAATCTGCCCGATAAGGTTCCAAACAATTCTGAAATAGTATTTTATAAGACCGAGGATGGCCGGACCCGTATAGCATGTCGGTTTGCGGAAAAAACGATTTGGCTGACGCAGGCATTGATTGCCGAGCTGTTTCAGAAAGATGTTCGCACCATAAATGAGCATCTTGTAAATATTTACGATGAGAAGGAGTTGCCCCGTGAAGCAACTATCCGGAAATTCCGGATAGTTCGAAAGGAGGGAGCCCGTGAAGTTTCTCGTGAAATAGAGTATTACAGCCTTCCAGCAATTCTGGCAGTGGGCTACCGCGTGCGCAGCGCGCGCGGCACGCAGTTCCGCCAGTGGGCTACGGCGTTGCTTTCCGAGTATCTGGTGAAAGGCTTTGTAATGGACGATGAGCGGCTTAAAAATCCGCCCGGACCGGGTGTGCCCGACTACTTCGACGAACTGCTTGAGCGCATCCGCGACATCCGCTCCAGCGAACGGCGGATGTATTTAAGGGTCAGGGAAATTCTCGCCTTGGCGGCTGACTACGCGCCAAACGATGCCGAAACGCAGCTTTTCTTTCAGACCGTGCAAAACAAGCTGCATTTTGCGGCCACCGGCAAGACCGCGCCGGAACTGATAGCCGAGCGCGCCGACTGCGCGAAGCCCAACATGGGGCTTACCGCGTGGAAAGGCGGCGTTGTACGCAAAGGCGATGTGGCTATTGCCAAGAATTATCTGCGCGAGGATGAGATTTCTGAGCTCAACCGCATAGTGTCAATGTTCCTGGACTACGCGGAGGATCAGGCCAGACGCCATAAACAGGTGTTTATGGCCGATTGGAAAGCCAGGCTGGACAAGTTCCTGCGCTTCCACGAGCGCAAAGTTCTCCCGGATGCCGGGAAAGTCTCACGGGAAGCGGCTGATAAGAAAGCGGAGCTGGAATACGAAGGTTTCAGCGCCCGTCGCCGCGCCGCGCTGGAATATCAGGCGGAGCAGGAGGCAATGCGTGAGCTTGAGCAAACTGTCAGAAAGCTGCCCAAGACGTCAAAAAAGCGGAAGAAAAAAAATTCTAAAGATGAAGACGCATGAGGGGGAAAGGCAGATTTGTCCGGCAAAAGGCAACAGGAGCCTTTATGCGGAACAGTGACAATAGCCTTCACCGGAAAATAAAAATGTCAGGTAGATTATGAAGGGCAAAACTATTTAAAAACTATTTATATAAATGCACCCTTACGACGAGGTGCTTTATAAATAGTTGCACAAAACTAGTTATAAACTATTTATAAAAGGCAAAAGTTAGCACCTTTTATAAAGCAGCAGACGGCGCCGGAAAAGGTGAAAACTATGGCTAAAGTCCCGGAAATACCTGCGGTTGTATGGAAAGAGCTGTACGCGGCGGCGGGCCGCTTTTATGAGCTGAAGCCCTGGGAGTATTTTAACGATGATAGTCTTGTGGGCGTTCAGGACCCTGCCGGCGGCCCCACCGGGTACGGCTGCATACTGGGCGCGCTGGGCCAGGTGCTGGCCCTGTGCCTTTACCGGGGCGCGGACGGGCTGGATTTCCACCGCAGGGCGCAACGGGGCGAGATCGATCTTAAAAAGAATGATTTTCTTTTCAGCCAAAACTGTCTTATGACGGAGTTTACCGGCAGGCAGGGGCTGGAAAAAGAGGACCTTGCCGTAATAAAAGACCTTGGGCTCACTTTCCGCGGAGCGCAGGCCTGGCCTGTTTTCCGCAGCTACCTTCCCGGCCATACCCCCTGGCACCTGACAGAGGCCGAAGCACGCTTTCTTGCGTTCGCGCTTGACTGTGCCTGCGACGCGGTTTCAAAGACCATGGCGGGGCAGTTGCGGCTGGATTCCATGCCAGGGAAATGCCTTGTGTATTCCCTGAAGCCCGGCGCGGCCGGCGGCCGGCCGGTTCTGGAAACGCACTGGGAAGCTTTCCCCGCGTATAATCTTCCGCCGCCGGCGCTTTATATCCCGGATATGGCGAAGATTGGCAAAATCCTCTCTTCCGGTTTTCAGGTCAACGGCCCATGGGAAGCCGATATGTTTGATTCCAATATGACTATCGGCGATAAGGACCGGCCGTATATCCCCAAGATGATAATGGTAGCCCATCAGGCTTCCGGGTTTATGTTCCATGCCGCGGTTGTTATGGCTGGACAGGGCGAGGTTCAGGAATTTGGGAACGCTATTGTGTCCGGCATGCTGACGCATTCCGTTACCGCCGGCACTATATATCTTAAAGATGAAAAAATAATGGTTGCGCTTGAACCGCTTGGCAAAGCCTTAGGATTAGTTTTTAAACATAAAAAGCGCCTGCAGTCTATTATCAGCGCCCGTAAGTCACTTGCCGCCGTTATGCGCGGCGGCGGACTTGGCGGGTATTGAGAGATTTTAATAAGTAAATCAAAACAGTGGGGGCCGCGGTATTTAATCAACCCGAAAATTGCCAGGGCTTTGATGGATATTGAGTCCGCTAAGACCATTGTGGAGCGCAGGGCTTTGCCGCCCGCCGTTTCGGCGGAGCTGCGGCGCGCTGCCAGGGTGCGGTCCACGCACTTCTCTACCCGCATTGAGGGCAACCGCCTTAAAGAGTTGATGGGCGCGGGACTAGTTTCCTGCTTAGGTAGGAGTAAGCCTTCTTTATCGGACCGATGCGCGTAAAAAAATGACCACCGGTTTGTCCAGTGGTTATTTTTTGTCGTCAAAGTTCGAACTGAAAATTTGGCGGCCCCTACGGGATTCGAACCCGTGATCTCTGCCTTGAGAGGGCAGCGTCCTAACCGCTAGACGAAGGGGCCTTAAGAGTATATTTTATCAAATCGCCGGCCTAACTGGCAAAAATAATGACGGCGGGCTTTAGAACGGCAGCTTTACGGTAAGCTGGTAGTTCATGGAAGAGCGGCGCGGCCCGCCCTTATAATCAGTGGTCAGTTCCGCCACTTCCAGCCCGGTTTCCACGCAATCGTAAATCCTTAGCACGGCGTTAACCAGCGCGGTGGCGTTCCTGGTGCGGCCTTTGGCGGCGATGTTGTCGTTGTCGGGGTCGTCCACGCCGTACATGGCGTTGAACCACAGGTTGTCCTGCGGTTTTACTTTAAGCGCCAGGTAGCCGCCGCGGGACCTTACGCCCTTGGGGCCGTAGCCGGTATTGCCCAGCCCGCCGAGAAAGTCGGTGAGGTTGCGCCCGGTCCAGGCTTCGCCGTAGGCGGTAAAAATGGAGTAGGGCACGTTGAAGGCAGCCACTACCAGCGAGACGTCCGCCGTCTGCTGGGTGGTGGTGCTTTTCCAGATGCCTGCGGCGCCGGCCAGGCTTACCTTGGCCTTGCCGAAAGATTTTTCTATCTTGCCCTGCGCGCCGGGCAGCGCTGAATGCGTGCCCTCGGCGTCGGTGAGCTTGGCGGAGGGCCGCACCGCGGCGGCTATAAGCTTAAGGCTCTTTACGGGGCTGTAGGTCATGCGCAGCTGCGGCGCCCGGCTCCAGAGCGCGCCGGAGTTGCCCAGGTAATAATCGTTGAGGCTTTCGGGGATATCGGCGGTGATCGGGTAAAAAGTCTGGCCGGCCAGGAACTCCGCTTTGCCGAGCTTCAGCGCTACGTAGGCCTGGCGCAGGCGCAGGTCGGCCACGGTTCCGGCGGTGCCGGCCAGGCTGTCGGTAAGGCCCAGGAAATCCGCTTCAACCTTGCCGCTAACCACGCCGGTGCTGAGGTTAACGCCTATGCGGCTGGCCCGTGCCGAAGCTCTGAAAGAATCATCGTTCTTTCCGGCGGTAGTGTAAATGCGGTATTCGTTGGTGGAGGTGCCATGGTCCGCGTAGATAAAATCTGTTTTAAGAAAACCGTAGAACTCCAGGTCGAACTTGGAGGTTACTTCCGCCGAGGCAGTAAGGGTTCCTCCCAGCATGAGGCAGGCGCAAAAAAGACTTTTAAGCATGTATGGGTTCCTTGATACGAAGGGTACAGGATAAAATTTTAGCCGACTATCGGATTCGAACCGATGACCTGCTGTTTACAAAACAGCTGCTCTACCAGCTGAGCTAAGTCGGCATAAGCGAAACACAATTCTACAATATTTGTTAATGCGCTTTGGCTGGAATCCCGGGGCATTGCGGGTGATTGCGGCTTGGCATTAAAATTGCTCGCAGGGTGTACGGCTGGATATGCAGCTACGGTGTCGAGGTGCGCGCGGATAATTGTTATAGTATCAATACTGGGTTGGAGCTTTCAGTTTCGATAAGGGGCAATCAATGAAAATACTTAATAGGTGCGCTAAATTCAGCAAGACGGCTACGCTTAAAATTAATACCGAGTATATTTTGAGCCCTTATTCAATATTTAAATCGCGCGATTTTATCCGGCAATTCCAAGGAGGCCGTAAAATGAAAATAGCCCTCGCATTCTCCCTTATAAGTCTTTTGGCGCAGGTTTGTCACGTGCAGGCTGCCCCGGACATGAAAAGCTTCAAAGACTTGGAGTACACCATAGACTATCCGGGAACCAAAGACGTTTCAAGGGTAGTAGTGCTGATCCATGGGTCTGGTCCGCAAGATATGAACGAGGATCTCAGCATGGTATCCGCTCCTGGAACCAAAAACTTATTTTTTGTGGATGTCTCCAGCGCCCTCGTGAACAAGGGGTTTGCCGTCATCCGTTACAATAAAAGGGCCTATCAATGGAAAAAGACAGCAAAGAAAGATCCCTCTTTTGTTGAATCTTCCAAGTTTAAAAAGTTTGCCGCTAATCCGCTAAAATACTTCGTCGAGGATGCCGCCGCATTTGCCGGGCTGGCAGCTAAAACGTTCCCTAAAGCCAAGGTTTATCTTCTAGGTCATAGCGAGGGTGCTTATGTCGCCTTGCAGGTGGCGGATAAAACCCCGGCTATTGCCGGCGTCGCGCTTATCGGATTTACCGCTCAAAGCCTGGACATCTCTCTTTTCGAGCAAACCGTTTACAGGTCTCTATATTCTTTCGACTCTCTGGATATCGACAAGGACGGGGTTTTAAGCCAGGCTGAGCTGCGGAAAGAGGATCCTTTGGCAAAAATGATCGCCGCACAGTTAGGGATCCTTGATCTCAATAAAAACGGCTTTGTGGAGCGCTCCGAGTACATGGCTGGAAACTTAAGCAACATATTGCTGGATCTCCCCTCCATGTCGGAGTACCGCAAACAGGAAGCCTTGTATAAAAAACCCGCCGCTATTATAAAAGACGCGCCATTCGATATCGCTTTTTTTCAGGGGGAACTGGACAACCAGACCCCTGCCTATAATGCCAAAGCTATACAGCTGCTAAACAATGTCCTCTGGAAAGAGACAAGCATTCACTTCCGGTTTTTTGAAGGTTTGGGTCACGCCTTGGACAAGCGGACCGATTATCAGGATGTAGTCTTCCGGCAGGCCGACCAACAAGCGCTCTCGGGTATGGCTTCAGACCTGGACCTATACTGGAAATAATTTTCCGCGCCCGACGCGGAGCCGTGAGCCTGCGAACGCCCGCCAATTGTGCGGTGGAGCACGAGTGGTGGTAGACAAAGGTCCTATTGCCGCGTAGGCCCAAGGGCACTTTCGTCTGCGGCGGGCGTCAGCTAAACTATTGGTGTAGTACCTCCTTGTAATTCGGGGGATTGGCCCCAGAGTATCCACGATCCGACCTTAATCGGATGTATCCAGGGAAAGCAAAAAAATAATTTTGCTTTCCCTTTTTTAATCGGTAAATTGCTGAAAACTATTAAAAGTTGTAAAATATAGGGGTTAAGGGGAAAATAAATGACTAACAAAGATAAAGTTCTCATAGCATTTCTGGTTTCAGTGGGGGTATTTTCAATAAAGAGTGCGACACAGTATGTCGGAACGCTTACGGATCCCCAAAAGGCCTCTTTCTCAATCCTGCAGTCCAACCATTCTGGTAATGTCTTACTGTGTGAAGACAACACACGCCTCCCTGGAAATAATAAGGCCGCCTAAAAATGAGCGAAAGACCGGGTTTTGAACTCGGCGTTAGCATTGGGACCGGTTGTAATTTCAGGTGTAGGCACTGTATTCTTGGCAATGTCCGCGCACCTCGGCGTATCTTGAAGCCGGAGATATCCCTCGTTTCTTCCGAAATAAATAAATATCGCCCGCATGCCGTAGTTTTTACCGGCGGCGAGCCGTTCCTGTATTCCCGGGAAATGCGCGCAGTGGTTTCCGGGGTTACTGCCCCTGGGCGTATTGAGTGGCGGGTGGTTACAAATGGATATTTTGCCAACTCGCTCCAATCTGCAACTGGACGTCTGAAATCGTTGCCATTTATTGGAGCTGTTCAGCTTTCATATGATGAGTTTCATGGTGAATTCTTACAGGGCGAAAATATCCAAAACTTAAAAGAGGCCTGTTCAAAGATCGGGGTCGATTTCTCGGTGGTTTCCGTTATCCGGTCTCCTTTGGATATGCTCTTCCTGAACGGGCAGGGAGCTCTTGCCGGGGTAGACGTCTCTTTCCAAAGAGCGCTCCCCTTGGGAAAAGCCGCAGCCGCGGGGCTGGCTTACAACTATGGCGTTTTTGACACCGCGGTGTTGGAGAGGAAATGCCCAAATAACGGAAAGGTCATTTATAATTGTGGCGAGGGGTTTACAACTTGCTGCGCTTTTTTGGCGACGGGAAGGAACAAAAAACTATCCGTCCATTCTACTATCGCAGAGCATCGAGCGAGTAAATTTTATTCTTTGATAAGCCGCTTCTGTTTCGGGGAATTGGCCGAAATGGCGGGAGTCCCGCTTGAAAAAATGACCGCTGCGGATTCCGCGCCGTGCATACTTTGTATGAAAGTCGTCCCTAGGATATTAGAACGGTCTTGTAAGGGGAAATTCAGGTGAAAACTAAGCTGGCGAATAAGATTGAAAAAGCATTATGTGATTGGAATGGACCATCGCGTCCCGGATTTTCTCTCGGAGTAATTAGGGATGGGGAGCTAGTATTTAAGCGAGGTTTTGGCTTGGCAAGCCTTGAATATGATATTCCAAATTCCCCGTCTACAATTTTCGACGTGGGATCGATGTCTAAACAATTTGTGGCGGTTTGTGTCCAGTTGTTGGTAAAAAAGGGGCAAATATCCCTGCGGGATGACATAAGGAAGTATATACCGGAATTGAGAAAATATGGGAGTGTGATTAGAATAGACCAGCTCCTGCATCATGCAAGCGGTATAAGAGATTATCTGGGCTTGATGGATCTGGCCGGCATGGGTTTTAGTGACAATTATTCGGTAGCAGAGATTCTGGACTTGATCTCAAGACAGGGGAGGCTGAATTTTCGGCCGGGGACAGAATTCCTTTATAGCAATTCCGGTTATCTTCTTCTGGGAGAGGTTGTCCGCAGGGTTTCCGGCGCTAGCTTGCGGAATTTTGCCGAAAAGGAAATATTTTCGGTGCTGGGAATGAAGAGTACCCGCTTCCACGATAATTTCTCCGATATCATAAGGAACAAAGCCCAGTCCTATTCTCCTCGCGGCAACGGGTATATGCTTGAGGCTTCCTTGTTGGATGTAGTTGGGGACGGTGGGGTCAATACTACAATAGAAGACCTTCTTCTCTGGGATAGAAATTTCTACCACAATAAACTGGGAGAAGGGGCCCTTGGCTTAATAGAAGAGATTTCTAAGCCGGGGAAATTAGAGGACGGTACGCGCCTTGAATACGCGCATGGGCTTTTTGTAACGAAGTACCGAGGCCTTAAGATGGTCAGCCATGCCGGAGCCTGGTTGGGATATCGCTCGGAACTATTGCGGTTCCCAGAAAAAAGATTCTCCGTAGTCGTATTATCTAATTTATCCACGATAAGTCCGACGCGGTTTGCTAAAGACGTCGCGGACCTTTGCCTTGCTGAATGGTTCGAAGAAGATTTTTGTGAAAAACGTAAAGACGATCCAGTTCTAGCGGGAGTGGCGCTTGATGCGGAAAAGGCCGGGGTATATATATCCACCAAGCGGGATATAGTTGAAATAACTAGAAAAGATGGCGTATGGTCTCTTAATATTTCAGGAGCCGTATTGCCTTTACAGTCGGCCGGTAAAGGAAAGTTTTCCGCAGGCAAACTATTCATTTTAAATTGGCCGGAGATGACCGGGAAAAAGATTCCGGAGCTGATCCTCCGCCGAGAAGGAATGCCGGCAGCTCGATATTGCCGTGTTCAAGAACGTGTTTCAGGCGCCATAAGTAGTTCTATTGCGGGGGATTATTTATGCCGGGAATTGGGGGCGACATACCGGCTTGTGACTGCGGGAAGTGGATTGAAACTGCAGCGGAAAAAGGCTCAGGAGGAGACTCTTCGGCCTATAACCAGCGGCCTATTTAAGGGGAGCTCTTTCGTGCTTAAATTCGGCGGGAGAAAAAACGCACGCCAAAACGAATTTACCTTGTCTTCCGGGCGCGTAAAAAACTTATGTTTCCGGAAACTGCGTTAAATGTATTATCTTCAGCGGCAAATAGTTTTTTTGACTTTACTGTGCTTATGCGCATGTGGGGGAAAGACCGGAGGGGGTGTCTGGGGCGTTTACCTGCCAGGTCTACCTGATAAAATCAAGGCGGAATTAGCGAATGATGACGCAGTATATTATCTATTGAAGCAAACCCATGAGCCAATCCTGCGCAAGGAGGATGGCCAGAATTATTCATCCAGATTGCTGGATAGATGGGAACGAAATGCCGCTTCAAGCCGATATTCTTTTTGCCTGAAGGCGGGTTTGCGATTTTCTTTCAAAGAACCATTTTCTAAAGAACAATTCCTTTCGCATATGGTTTCTGTCGCTGATAAGTATGGCGATGTGCGCAGCGTGGATTTGTCCGGGAATTGCGTTGACGTCGGGTTTAACGGAGCCCATTATGGTTTTATGGATTTCCTGACAAAATATGAGAATGCACCTACCCTTGCTGATGGTAAGGATGTTGAAATCGGTCTCGGGCCATATTATGTAAAGAGTATTTCAGGGGCCCGGATAGTTCTTGCCCGGAAAAAAACAATAAAAGACGGCTATAATTCGATAGTGATGTTTGAGTACGGAGGCCCAGGGGAAACGCTTGGAAAAGATGTTGTAATAAGTGATTATAACCGGATTCCGGAGAAGGAAATTCCATCCTCAGTTAAGAAAAGGATGGTTTCTTTTACAAATATTACTCTCAAATCAGTTGGGCTTGTGATCAATATCCGCGACAAAGAATTGCGCCGGACGGTCTATAATTGTGTGGACCCAAAGGCACTCCGGGCCGCGTTCTTCCCTTCGGCTAGCGGGTTCTATAATATCAGAACGATGCTCCCCTTAGGTGTTCCTGGGGCTGAGGGCGGTGTTCCAATTCAAGAATGTAAGATTTTCAGGCATTCTGGAGAAGGTCGAAAACTTATGCTTGCAAATTGGCGAAAAGACAACCTAAAAGATCTAAAAAACTTTTCCCAGGCATTCTTTAAGAAAACCGGGATTCATATTGCGGTCCGCAATTATGAAGCAGCGGATTTGGTAAGAACTCTTTTTAAGCGGCCACACCCGTACGATCTTTTCCTGATATCCTCAATTGCATTGATGCCGGAACACGATGTCTTTTTTAAAAATTTTTTAAAGGCTCCAGACCTCCTGACGGATTACGGGAGTGCGAGATTGGAGAAAATGTATTCGACAATGCTAGTTGCTGAAGATGCAAACAGAAAAAAAGATATCGCGCTAAATATAGCAGAAGGCCTAGCGAACGAAAATTTTGTTTTGCCTCTTTATCAGGAAACCCGAGTCTTTTACTATCCTTCAGAGATTAAGAACATACTTATTGGTAAAAGTTTTGTGGAATATCCAGAAGTTGGGGATTTTTATATATGAAAGTGTTGGTGCGGATTCTCGCGTATAACTGGCGCCATTACACTTTGGCGGTGCTGGTGTTCGTCGTGTTCTGGCAAGGGTATTCCGCTTTTTCCGCGGTGCGGGTGGCGGACGACAAGCTGCTTACGGCTATGCGGCAGAACGCGGCGTATTTCGAGAAGGCTTTCCTGGAGGGCGATGTTTTCGAGACCCAGCGCATTATGTGGCGCATCAAGAACGAGAACATCAAGCGCATAACCTTTCATCCCGTGGCCTTCGAGGGCAGCAAGTGGATCTTCAAAGAGGCTATCGTCGGGAACCTTTACGACCGGCCGCGCGAGCAGCTCACCCGCAATGTCCCGTTCATCTCCAACGGCGCGGAGCTTGGCCGTTTGGAATACGTTATAGACCTGGTGGACGTGAACGCGGCCGTGTTCGGGCAGAACTACGTGCTATTTATCACCGTAGTGGTCTTCTTCATTGGGCTGCTGGTGCTTTCGAACGTGGGGGCCATTAAAACTATTTTCAGCATTGAGCGCTGCGTGGACGAGACCAACGCGCTGGCTGAAGCCGGTGAGCCGGGCAAGATACAGGCTTCCATTCAGCGCAGCATCCAATCCCTGCCGGAAAGCCTGCGGGCCACGCCTTTCGCGGTGCTGATAGGGCGCTTGGCCGAGGTGCTGCAGAAAGCCTCGCGGCTGGAGAGCGAGCTGGCCGTTTCTAAGGCCACCGCCGACCTGGCCGCGCAGGTGGCGCACGATATACGGTCCCCGCTGGCTGCGCTGGGCACCGCGGCCAGGGGGCTGGAGATTCCTGAAGAGCAGCGCAAGTTGATGGAGAGTTCGGTGAGCCGGATGCAGGGCATTGCGGACGACCTGCTTAGACGGTACCGGGCACCTGACGCTGTTGATGTATCCTCAAAGCCCGCCGTTCATTCACTGGCCGAGCTAATTGCGCCCGTTCTGGCGGAGAAGAGGCTGCAGTATAAAGAAAAATCGGGTGTCAAAATAGATTTCAATAATACCGCCGGCGAGGCCGCGGCCCTGGTGGAGCCGAAAGAACTGCAGCGGCTGATCTCCAACCTGGTGAACAATTCCGTGGAGGCGTTGGGCCAGGATGGCGTGGTGACCGTGGGGCTGTCCGCGCCGGACGAAAAAGTTCTTATAGAAGTAAAGGACAACGGCAAAGGCATCCCGCCCGAGATCCTCGCGAAGCTTGGCCGGAAAGGCGGAACGCACGGCAAGGCCGGCGGCACCGGCCTGGGGCTTTACCACGCCCGCACCGCGGTGGAAGGCTGGGGCGGCGGTTTAAGGCTGGAATCCGAGCCGGGCAAAGGCACGGCGGTACTTATAGAGCTGCCGCGCGCCGGCCGGGAGCCGGCTGCCCGCACGGCAGTACTGCTGGACGACGATCCGTTGGTGCACATGAATTGGAAGCTGGCCGCCAAGGCCGCCGGCGCGGAACTGAAGGCTTTTAAGAACCCGGAGGATTTTTCCGCCGGCATAGCCGCCCTGGCCAAAGACACGGCCATCTACATAGATTCCGAACTCGGCAACGACGTTAAAGGCGAAGACATCGCCAAAGACCTGCACGCTAAAGGTTTTTCGGACCTGACCATGGCCACAGGCCACGGCCCCGAAAAATTCGCCCACCTCCCCTGGCTGAAAGTAACCGGCAAAGAGCCCCCCTGGGCATAAAACTTTAAGAACATTCTCCAAAACCAAATAGAGGGCTTAGTGCCCTCATTTTATTTTCAAATGAGAATAAATATTCTCATTTGAAAATATTGATGCCTGTTTATGTTGGATAAGCCATACAAAACCGCATTCTCCAAATGGAAGCAGGGAAAACCAACTTGATTCTGGATACTGGCATAAATATTGCACTGTGTTTAACGCAGGCTTAAAATAAAATAGGATAGGAGAAGATGCTTATGAAATACAGCGATATCTTAGTAGTGGGGTTTGCGGTCTTAGTCGCAACTGCCTCAGTCGCAAGAGCGGAAGAGTTTAACATGGACTTCGATAAGGGCTCCTTCAGATCAGCCGATTTTGCTGAAGCCCTGGGAACGCAAGCCAAAAATGAAGCACCTATGCCGGCAATAACAAGGATGCCTAACGAATGCGGGGGAAATAATTTAAAAATTCAAATGCTCCGTAAGCAGATATTCGGAAAATACGCTATGCAGGACAGGGAGCTGTTTGAAACTATTAATAGTGAAAAAGTTATGCTATTTTATAATACAGAAGCAATTCTCCTGCTTGAGTCTGCTGCCGGAGGCAAGCCCATACTTCTGCGAGAAATAAATAATCCGGGCCTGGTCAAGCAGCTCGAGTCGGAAGAGCGACAGATCCTCTCCGGGGGAACTGGAGCTAAGTTCTGGATGCTGGTAAAGAATTGTTACAAAGTTGTAGAGGTGATTACTGTGCTATGGCAGGGGAAAGAAATTCTCAAGGAAGTGACACGCGAAGTCTGTGAGTCTACGCAGGAATGGGTGGATTCCCCGTCAACAGGCAATAGCGGTGGGCCGTATATCTCACCCAATCAGGCCGCACAGGCAAGGGGAGCGGTCCTGCTGCCGGCTGTGAACTAATTTCAAAAGGCGAAGTGCCGCAGCTATAAATGTCGCGGCACTTCGCAAATATATATAACACATAACCAATGAATACATGCGTTTGGGATAAAGCTTGCCGGTATTGTAAGCGGCTGCTGCCGGCTGTAAAACTTTTACTGTTGTGGCTGGCTGCTAACGTGCTGGCTGCTATAATTTCCGGGATAGTCTTTGCTCCTTTTCGTCCATATGAAAACTTTGAGGAATACTCTTTATTCCTGGGGCAATTACTGACAGGATTTATGTTTTTTTTCTTTGCGTCAACAGCTTTTGGTGTAACGCTTAAAGAGTTAGTCGTGCTTTCCTGGAAAGACAAACTGAAAAGTTTAAAAATAGCCCTGAAATATTTCTATATTTATCTCGGATTTTTTATTCTTCTGCTGGGCGCGGCAACAGGTGTTTTGACGATGTTGGATAATTTTTCCGGGGAATGGAATTCGGAAATAATTAATGGCATCGGTCTTTCAAAAGACTTGTTGCGGTTTCAACATGCATATTTATCCTTTCCTAAGTTCGCCGTGTTATTTTTAGGATCGTGCGTTTTCGCTCCCGTTATCGAAGAATTCTTTTATCGATTTATGCTGTTTGTGGAGTTAAGAAAGGTGTATAAACTTACGGGTTCATTAGTGTTCTCTTCTTTAGTTTTTGCGTCATTCCATGGCAACATCGTTCTGGCATTCATTTCCGGCGCTTACTTCGCATACGTATATGAAAAAGAGAAAAGCTTGCCAGTAAATATCGTTTTGCACGCGCTAATGAACCTTTTTGGGCTTATGTTAATGGGAATTATTTATCACATGCGATAAGTATCAACGATTTCCGTTCAGCGTGGCAAACTTCGCCTTGAGATTCTGCAGAGTAGTTGAGCGCGCCCATTCCCGCTAAGCCTGATCCTATATACCGTCTGCCCGCGAGATCACCCCGGATGAAAGTCCGGGGTGGTTTCATTTGGGCCGGGCATAGTTGGCATAAGTATTGCTCTGTTGTTTCTGTGAGCGGGTTGTACCGGTTAAGCAGGGGTAGGGCAGCCCGCTCCAAGCTTTAGAAGCGGCGGAGACTATATGAAAAGCGGAAAAATAGCGGTGTTCGGACTGATCCTGACGGCCACGCTGGTTTCGGCCGTTGCGGCCAGGGCCGAAATTTCGATCGGGGGCGGAATTGAGGGCTACATTCCCTCCGCCAGGCCGCAACTTATTATATTGCCCGCCGCGCAGCCCGCGGCCGCCGTTAAAGCCGCGCCGGTACTTCAAAAAGCCGGCCAGGCAGCCCCGGCTGCGGCCGCAGGGAGCCAGCCGGTGAGCGTGGAGAAAGTGGCGGATAAAAAGACGGCCGAAGTGAAGGCGGTTAAGCCGGAAAAGAAAGCTGAAGCGCCGAGCGCGAAGCCCCAGCTTGCGGCAGGAACTGTAACAGCGCCCAAAGTGGCGGCGCCGGTAAGCGCCAGCTGACTGCGGGCAGCGGGCTTGCTAGAGAGTTTTTCCGAGTTCGCCGGTTATGTTGGCTATTTCGGCGGCGGCCGTAGTCATGAGGGCCAGCATTTCCTTCTTCTCGGCATGGGAACAGTCTTTAAACAGCTCGGCCGCGCTCTTAAGGCTGGCGCATTTGGATTTTAGGTCGTGCAGAAGCTTGGCGGGGTCGGTGGTCGTCATTTTTCCTCCGTATCGAGCCCGTTCTTTTTGAGCGTGGCGTAAAGCAGGCGGGTGGAAATTTTCAGGTCCGCCATGGTTTTGGTTTTCTTGCCTTTGTTCTCCGCCAGGTTGCGCATAATTATTTCCTCCGCGGTCTTGTCGAGCGCGGCTTCCAGGCCGTGCCGCAGGGCGTAAGCGTAAATGTTCCCGCCGCCCTCGTCGGGGCGCGGGGTTTCCTGCCCCTTAAGGTGCTTTTTTACGGCTTCCGCGTCTATCCTGCCGCCGGCGGCGCTGGAGAGCAGGTCCACGAACTTCTTAAGCTCGCGCACGTTGCCGGGCCAGGAATAATTTTCCATGAATTCTTTGGCCTCGGCCGTGAAGGAGAGGCGCTTGCCGCCCTTGGTGAAGTGCTGGATCAGCGGGAAGATGTCCGCTTTGCGGTGGGAAAGCGGCTTGAGCTTGATGGTGAAGCCGTGCACGCGCTGGAACAGGTCGAAGCGCATTTTGCCCTGCGCGATCAGCGCCTGGGGGTCTTCCAGCGTGGCGCTGATGATGCGGAACTCGGAATGCTCCGGCTTCTCCGAGCCCAGCGGGTAGAATGAGCGCTCCTCGATGGACTTGAGCAGCTTCATCTGCATGTTCAGGCTCATGGTGCCGATCTCGTCCAGGAACAACGTGCCTTTATGCGCCTCAAGCAGGCGGCCTTTGCGGTGGTCGCCGGCGCCGGTGAAGGCGCCTTTCTTAAAGCCAAAAAGTTCCGCCTCCAGCAGGTCCTCGGTGTAGGCGGAGCAGTTGATGGCAACAAAAGCGCCTTCGCGGCCGGAATGCTCGTGCAGCACTTTTGCCAGCGAAGTCTTGCCGGTGCCCGACGGGCCGAGGATCAGGATGGGCAGCTCGGTGGGGGCGTATTTGAGGGCCTCTGAGGCCGCGGCGCGGGTTTCCGCGTCTTCGGTGATAAAGGCCGAGGTGAAAATATCCGCGGCGCCGGCGGCTTTCCGGTTCTGGATGAACTTGCGGAGGATATCCCCCACGTTGGACTCTTCGTTGCCCTTGGCGTAGAAGTCCGCCGCGCCCAGCTCGTAGGCGCGGTTTATGGTCTCGTCCGAGTCCGAGCTGGAGACGATAACAGCGTGAATACCTCTGGCGACAGCGGGCTGGATGGCTTTGAGACCAGAGTAGTCGTCGTCAGGCCCGAGCATCAGGTCGAAAAAACCGATGTCGTATTTAACCGTCTCTATTTTCTTCAGGGCGGTCTTAAGGTCGCCGGCCAGGTCCACGTTGTGGGCGGCCAGGTTCGCCGCCATAACTTTCTGCGCCAGCTTGTCGTCTTCCAGCACCAGGATGTTGAGCTTTTCCATAGGTTCCTTTTCGGATGAAAATAATGTTTTCAAATGAAACGATTTGTCCCCTGCGTTCATTATACAGAAAATAGGGCGGCGGGCGGCTGGCATATAAATTGCTCTGCCTTAAGAGTAATGGTTATAATACCCCAGCGGTCAAAGGGAACCTATATGAAATTTACCGGTCACAAGCTTAATCTTTCCACGGGCGTTAAAACTTCGGCCTCGCTGAGAGGCGCGCTGAAACTGGCGCACATGGCGGAGATGTCGGAAGAGGATTTTGAGAAAGAGCTGGCGGCGGTGGAGGGGAACCGGTTCTTTCAGCTCTTAAAAAGTTCCGGCGCCATGAACCTGGCGGAATTTCCCTCGGCCCGCTACGCCGCGCGCCGCTACGCGGGCTACGGCCTTAAGCTTTCCGGCGGCGACCTGCCCGAACTGGCGGACGGCCAGGGCGACCTGGTGGGGATGATCCAGCGGCTGGGGCAGGAGAAGTTTGAGGCCTGCTTCCTTAAAGACGCCGTAATGAGCGACGTGGAAAGGGCCGGGGAGTGCGACATCACGGTGCAGGATGCGGAACGCCTGCGGGATTTTGTGAACAGGGCTTTTATTCAGGCCGAATTTGAAGGCGCGGCCGAAGCGCCGGCGGCGAAAGTTTACAGCGCGGTGGCCGGGATTGAAATGGAGGAAGGTTCGCCGGTGCTGGCCTTCTTCCACCGCGAAATCTGGAAAGGCCGCTACAAGGTGGACGGGGAGAAACTGGCGGAGCTGCTGGGCGGCCTGCCTGACTCGGAGAAGACCGGAATTGAAAAGGTTATCAAACGGCTGGAGTTCGCCGACAAGCGCAAGACCACGCTGTACCGCGCGCTGGAAATTTTAATAAGTGTGCAGGCCGACTACCTCGCCACCGGCGAGCCGGGCCGCCGCCGCCCGCTTTCGCAGAAGACGCTGGCCAAGAACCTTGAGGTGCACACCAGCGTGCTGAACCGCCTGGTTTCCAATAAATCCCTACAGATGCCGTGGGGAATGGAAGCGCCCATGAGCGTGCTGCTGCCCAGTTCCAAAGAAGTTAACCTGGAGCGGCTGTACGCCCTGGCGGTGGAGCAGCCCGCGCTCAGCGACGAGAAGCTGCGTATGGCGCTTAAGGCGCGGCACGGCGTGGAGCTTTCCCGCCGCTCGGTGGCCCAGTATCGTGCGGACCTGGCCATTTCGGCCGGCGGCGGCAGGTAGGGCGTAAATAACAAGGGGGCTATATGAAAAAGATCGCCATGTTTATTGCTTTTAAAGGTTTTCGCGACGAGGAATACAGCGAGCCAAAGAAAGTGCTGGAGGCCGCCGGGCACAAGGTGGTGACCGTTTCCACCGCGCTAGGCACGGCGAGCGGCAAGTTCAGGCTGACGGCGCAGGTGGATAAGACCGTGGATGAAATAAATCCGGCTGATTACGACGCCCTTACACTGGTGGGGGGCCCGGGCGCCCTTGGAGAGCTGGACACCCCCGCGGTGCACACGATTTTTAAAAAGGCCATGGAACTGGGGAAGGTGGTTGGTTCCATCTGTATCTCTCCGGTGGCGCTGGCCCACGCAGGGCTGCTTAAGGGCCGCACGGTTACCTGTTTCCCAGACGGGGCGGTGGAAGTGGAGAAGAGCGGAGGAAAGTGCACGGGAGCCGAACTGGAGGTGGACGGAAAACTGATAACCGCCAACGGTCCTATCCCCGCAAGACGGTATGGAGAGGCGCTGCTTAAAGCGCTTTAAAAATATTTTTGAAGTCGTGCCAGAAACCCGGGTATGATTTATTCACGCAGCCCGGGTTTTTAATTTTAAGGCCGGGGCAGGCCGCCGAGGCCGCGGCTGCCGCCATGGCGATGCGGTGGTCGTTAAAAGTGTTTACAGAGCCCGTCGCCTTTAATTCTTCCTGGCCGGTTATGGTGAGAGAGCCTTTCTTGTAAGAAGCTTTTACGCCGAGCGCGGCTAGTAGCGCCAGGGTGCTCGCTATCCGGTCGGATTCCTTGGCGCGCAACCCTTCTATCCCGTTTATAATGGTTTTACCTTTAGCGCGCGCGGCCACTACGGCCAGCAGCGGCACTTCGTCTATCAGGGCCGGGATTTCCGCCGGAGCTACGCGGATGCCCTTAAGTTTGGAGGGTGCAACTTCCAGTCGGCCTTCCGGTTCGGGAAAGGTGCCGCCGACTGTTAAGGTTATCTTAGCGCCCATCTTCTGCAGGGCGCGGACGAAGCCCAGCCTTGCGGGGTTGAGGCCGCAGGCGGTAACTGAGAGAGGCTGACCGGAGAGCAGCGCAGCCGCTATAAAAGGAGCGGCCGAAGAAATATCGCCGGGCACGGTTATGGGTCTGGAGGTGAGAGGTCCCGGGGCCAGGTTAGTACGGCGTGGCGCCAGCCAGATGGCGGCGCCCATTAGCGCCAGAAGGCGCTCGGTGTGGTCGCGGGTCTGAAATTTCTCTTTTATCTCGGAGGGGCCGGTTGCCTGGAGCGTAGCCAGCAGCAGCGCGGACTTTACCTGCGCGCTTTCGATTCCGCCGACCTTGGCGCCGAGGAGTTCGGCGGGCTTTATGGAAAGCGGGAGTCTGCCGTTCTTGGCGCTGATCCTGGCGCCCAGCTTGCCCAGGACTTCCGCCAAAGGCCGCATCGGTCTTTTCAGCAGCGAGCCGCGGCCGGTGATAACGGAGGTAAAAGGCTGCCCGACAAGGATTCCCGCAAGAAGGCGCGCCAGCGCGCCGGATTCCCCGGCGTTCAGCGGGGCCGCGGGCTGCCTGAGCCCTTCCGGCCCTGTGCCGGTTACCAATAAAGTTTTGCCGACCCTGGCTGTCTTCACGCCGAGCGCCGTCAGGCAGGCAAGCGCGGCTTTGGTGTCTTGGCAGCGGAGCGGGTTCTCTATGCGCGCGCAGCCCCGGGCCATGGCGGCCAGCAGCAGCGCCCTTATCGTTATAGATTTGTCGGCCGGGGGAGTGTAGTTCTTCATTTTTCTTTCGCGGCTAAATATTCGAGAGCTTTTAGGTAGGACAGGTGCCCTTCGCCTTTAAATTGCGCCAGGCAGACGGGCTTTATTACGGAAATTTTCCTGAACGGCTCGCGTTTGGAGATGTCGCTCAGGTGCACTTCTACCGCCGGCAGGTCCAGCGCGGCTATAGCGTCGCGGATGGCGTAGCTGTAGTGCGTGTAGGCGGCCGGGTTGATCAGCAGCGCGTCGGCCCAGGGAGCATGCCGGGTGAGCAGGTCTATAATGGCCCCTTCGCAGTTGCTCTGGCAGATCCTTAGTTTCACGCCGAGCGCGGCCGCGCGCTTCTTCAGGCGGGCGTTCAGCTGCGCCAGGGTTTCCTTGCCGTAGATCTCGGGCTGTCTTTTGCCCAGCAGGTGCAGGTTGGGGCCGTGGATGACCAGGATGTTCATTTAAGCGCCCCCTCAAAAGCTTTTTTTAAAATAGCGGTTTTAAGACCTTCCACCGTGCGCAGGCGTCCGGGGCCTTCGGTCAGGAGGAAACGATTGGCGGCGCCGCGCGCCTTCTTGTCACGCGAGACCAGCGAGAGGAACTGCCTGAAATCGCGGCGCACCGCGCCGGCGGGCGGCAGGCGCAACGCGTCTATCAGCGCGTCCAACTTCTTAAAAGCGGCCTTGTCCAACAGGGCAGTTTCTCGAGAGGCTATTAGCGCAAAGCGCAGGCCCCTGGCCACGGCCTCGCCGTGAGGAAGCTTCCCGTTGGCCATAGCCTCGAAGGCGTGCCCGGCGGTATGCCCGAAGTTAAGCCTTTCGCGCAGACCGTTCTCGTCGCGCTCGTCTTTGGCCACTAATTTTATTTTGTAGGCCGCGCAGGCGCTGACGCAGGCGGTCAGGGCGCTTTTGTCGCCGGCCAGGGTTTTGGAAAGATGCTTTTCAACCACGCGGCGCAGCGCCCCGGGGCCTATCATAGCGTACTTTACCAGCTCGCCCGCGCCAGAGCGCAGCTCGGCGTGCGGCAGCGAATCCAGAAAGGCGGTGTCGCAGACGGACAGGGCGGGCTGGTGGAAGGTGCCGGCTATGTTCTTGGCGCCGCCCAGGTTAACCGCGGTTTTGCCGCCGAGGCCAGCGTCTATCTGTGCCAGGAAGGTGGTGGGCACGCTGACCCAGGCGATGCCCCGCATATAGATGGAGGCGGCGAAGCCCGCCAGGTCCGTGACTGCTCCGCCGCCAGCGGCTATGATAAGCGAATTGCGGGAGAAGCCGTGCTTGAAAAGGAAGGCAGCCAGTTCTCCGGCTTGCTCGAGCGTTTTGGCTTTTTCCGAAGGCGGGAGCCAGAAATAGAAATGGTGGCCTTTGTTTTCGGGGAAAAGCGCCAGCGCCCTGGCCCGGAGGCTCGGCGGGGCGTCGGAGCCGGTAACCAGGCAGACCTTGTCGGCCTTGGCGAAGAGTTCCGGAAATTCCGCCGGGATAGCCGCCATGCCGCGGCCGAGCGCCGCTTTTACAGTTTTTGAATGGTTGACCGTATAGGTGAAGGTTTTCATAGTTTAAGGGCTTTCTTTATTTTTTCGGCGGTCTGTGCGGGGGTCAGCCCGCCAGTGGTTATGGTGAGGTCGGCGAGTCGGTAGAAAGGCAGCCGGGCAGCGTAAAGTTTCTTCGCGCGGGGGCCTGCCGCGGCCCAACTTCCTTTGAGCAGCGGCCTGGTGCCGGCTTCCGGCTGCAGTCTTGCTTCCAACTCTGCCCAGGGGCAATGCAGGAAGACCGTTATGCCTGAGGCGGACAGCGTGCTCTTCCAGCGCCGGGAGGGGTAAATTCCGCCGCCCAGCGCGATGACGTGCCCTGTGCCCGCGGCCAGTTCTTTAACGCAGCCGGCTTCCAGCTTGCGGAAAGCCGCCAGGCCGCTATTTTTTACTATTTTAAAAATGGACTTGCCGGCCTTCCGTTCCACCAGCGCGTCGCTGTCAGCCAGCGGCAGGCCCAGCGCGCGCGCGAGCAGCTTGCCGGCGGAGGTTTTGCCGGCGCACATGAAACCGGTGAGGAAGATGTTCCTTACAGCCGGGGCAGGATTTTTTTGGTTCTTTTTCGCCATTCGTCTACCCGCTTTACTATCTCACCCAGGGAGTCGCCGCCGAATTTCTCCAGCACCGCGTCGGCCAGCTCCAGCGCGGCCGCGTTCTCGGCCACTACCGCCGCCGCAAAAACCGCGGTGGTGTCGGAAGTGGCGGAGATGGAAAGTTTTTTGCGGAAGCTTCTAAGGTCGGTGGAGGGAGAGCCTCCTGGAAGGCCGGGCACCGGCTTTACCGCGCAGCGTACGCGCAGTACGCGGCCGTTGGTCATGCCGCCGTCTATACCGCCGGAAAGCTCCTGGTCGGCCGAGGCCGCCTTGCCGCCGAGCGCGGCCAGGCTGAAGCCGCCGCCTATTTCAAAACCTTTTATACCGTTTATGGCCAGCAGCGCGGCTCCCAGACGGGCACCCAGCCGGCGGTCCCGCTGGCTGAAGCCGCCAAGGCCTGCGGGCAGGTTGTGTGCGGTAAGTTCGAAAATGCCGCCAAGAGTGTCGCCGGCCTTGCGGGCGCGTAGGATCTCGGCGGCGGCGCTCTCTGCCGTCACAGGGCAGGCTTGGCCGAGGCTCAGTACGCGGGAATTGATACCTATACCCAGCATGTCCAGGAGGCTTAGTGCGAAGGCGCCCAAGGCCACTCCGGCCGCAGTCTCGCGGGCGCTGGCCCTTTCGCGGATGAGCGAAGCGTTCATGGTGTCGTATTTGAGCATGCCGGGCAGATCGGCGTGGCCGGGTCTGGGCAGGCTCGAGGCCGCGGGCAGCGCGCGGCCCTTGTTGTAGATCAGCACGCTTACGGGGGCGCCGGTGGTAAAGCCGGCGGCTACGCCAGAAACTATTTTGAACTGGTCGGTCTCCAAAGCCTGTCTGGCGCTGCGGCCGGGGGCCTGGCGGCGGCGCTTTAGCTGGGCGGCTATGAAAGCCGGGGTAATTTTAACACCCGCGGGGAAGCCTTCCAGAATGGCGGTGAGCAGTTCCCCGTGAGATTCTCCGGCGGTTAAGTATCTTAACATTAGTCCCCCTTTAGAAGCCTGAGAGCTTCACGGTTAAATTTTACAATATCCCCGCCAGGCAGGCCCGTCCAGAATTTAAGCGAAAGCGCGGCCTGCCGCACAAGCGGTTCCAGCCCGTCTATAGTTAAGGCGCCCGCGGCTTTGGCCGCCGCCAGAAATTCGGTGCCGGCGGGCGCGTAAGCCAGGTCCAGGCAGACGGTCCCCGCCGACGGGGTGCAGGGGGGCATGCCTGGCTGGTACATTCCCAGCGGCGTGGCGTTCACCAGTATGTCAGCGCTGGTGGAGGGCGCGGCAAAGGCTGCCGCGGAAAAAACAGTTTTAGGGAAAGCTGCGCCAAGCCTGGCGGCCAGGTCCGGGGCCGAAGCTGCGTTCCTGGAATTAAAGGTTACGGAGGCGGCGCCGGAGCGGCCCAGCGCCCAGCCCGCGGCGGCTGCGGCTCCGCCGGAACCGAACACGACGGCGGCTTTGCCCGCGGGCGCCGCGCCTTGCTCCTCAAGGGTCTCCCGCACCGCGTCTGCGTCAGTGTTGAGGCCTTCCAGGCCCCGTGGTCCGAAGCGCACGGCATTCACGGCCCCGGTCACGCGCGAGGCCGGGTCCGAAAGGGTGGCGAGTTTGAAAACGGCCTGCTTGTGCGGGATGGTCACGTTGAAACCGGTCCAACCTTCTTCTTTGAGCGAGGCGATCACTGCGGTCAGTTCTCCGGCTCCGCATTCGCGCAGTTCATAAGATATGGCCGCGCCTGTAAGTTGGGCGAAGATGCGGAAGATCTCCGGGGAAAGGGATTTTGAAAGGGGCAGGCCGACCAGTCCCGCTTTATAGGTTTTAATTGCCACTTTATTTGCCGGTAAGGCCCCGGAAAGCTTCAATGGTAATGGTCTGCCTGCCGTCCACCCTGGCCGCCAGCGGCATGGCGCTGGCTTCTATCAGCAGACCGTCCGCCCCGGCGCGGAGCGCGGCTTTCGCCAGCACGGTGGCGGCTAGCCTGTCGCCCGAAATGTGGCTGGGGTCCGCCAGTACCGGCAGGCCGGTAAGCTTTTTAGCCTCGCGCATTATTCCAAAGTTCAGGCCGGCGGGTCGGGAGTCCCCGCGCTCGCACAGAATCAGGCTCTTTGCGCCGTGCTTTAACAGGTATTCGGCTGAGAGCAGCCATTCGCGGAGTGTGGCCTGCATGCCGCGTTTAAGCAGCACTGCGCGGCCGGAGCGGCCGGCTTCTTTCAGTAAATCGTAGTTGCGCATGTTGCGCGCGCCAATCTGCAGCACCGCGCACACTTCTGCGAGCCGGCTTACCTGTCTGGTATCGGTGGCTTCGGTGACCAGCGGCAGGCCGGTCAGCCTGGCGGCCCGGGCTATGATCTTAAGACCTGGCCAGCCTATTCCCTGAAAAGCGTAAGGGGAGGAGCGGGGTTTAAATAACGCTGCGCGCAGCGCGTGCGCGCCGGCGGCTTTGAGGGCGGCGGCGGAGGCCAGGTATGAGTCCATATCCTCTACGGCGCAGGGCCCGGAGATAAAAACAGGTTTATATTTAAAATCCAGCGGCTTTCTCTGGGCGGGGCGCGCGCGGCAGGCCAGCGGGCAGAGTTCCTTCAGGGAGAAGAGCACTTCCGCGGCGCCGGCCAGGTTCTCTATCAGCGGGGCAGCGTCGGCGGCTTTTTCCGTCTTCAGGCCGGAGACGCCGAGGCCTTCAGGCACGGAGTTGAAGCGAGCCCGGGGAAAAAGCGCGGAGAGTTCTGTCAGGAGAGCGCGCCGGCGGGCAGTCCCAAGGTTCTTTTCGAGGCGTATGATCATTTAGGGCCCTGCAGTTTTTTTGACTGTTTAATTATTTCGGAGAAGACCGCGGCGGCGCAGGGAGCGTAATTTTTATTCCCGGCCGTGCGGCGAGCGTTCGCCAGTACGCGTTTTTCGCGGGCCTTGTCCGTTACGCTTTTTTTAAGGCCCTTCAGGGAGACCGCCAGCGCAAAACGCCGGGACAGCAGCGCGGTTATCCGCCGGTCCAGCAGGTCTATTTTTGCGCGCGCGGCGGCAAGCTTATCGGTCATCATATAGAATTCTATTAAAATACGATTCATAATAAAATAAAATATCATTATGGCCGAAAATCTGGAACTCAAAGATGTCACTAATAAGATAGCCGCGCTGGAGGAGACTCTCGCCGGGCTGGCCAAGCTTTATGACCTGGACGACAAGCGCGCCAGGCTGCGCGAGAAGGAAGCCGCGGCGGGGGCCGGGGATTTTTGGGACGACGCGGCTAAGGCGCAGATTCACCTGAAGGAGCTTAACGACCTTAAGAAAGGCGTGGAGCTGCTGGATTCGGTGGGCCGCGAGATTGAGGATTTTAAGGTGCACTTCGAGCTGGCCCGCGACGCCGGGGACGAGAGCGAACTGCCCGTCATTATGGCGGGCCTGCGCGCTGTGGAGAGCAAACTCTCTGTGTTGGACTTCGAGCTGAAGCTGGCCGGGCCTATGGACAAGCTGGACGCCATTATCACTATTCACGCCGGCGTCGGCGGTACCGAGGCCTGCGACTGGGCGGAGATGCTGCTCAGGATGTATACCCGCTGGGCCCAGAGCAAGGGCTTTTCCTTTTCTATCACCGATATTCTTAAGGGCGAAGAAGCCGGCGTGCGCGGCGTCACCGCCATCGTAAGGGGGCGTTACGCCTACGGCTATCTTAAGAGCGAGATCGGCGTACACCGCCTGGTGCGCATTTCCCCTTTCGACGCCGCCAAGCGCCGGCATACCTCCTTTGCCTCCATCGACGTGCTGGCCGACATCAACGACGAAATAGAAATAAAAGTGGAAGATAAGGACATTAAACTGGACACGTTCCGTTCCGGCGGCGCCGGCGGCCAGAACGTGAACAAGGTGGAAACCGCGGTGCGTCTGACGCATATCCCCTCGGGCATAGTGGTTGCCTGTCAGATAGAGCGTTCCCAGCACCAAAACCGCGAGACCGCGATGTCGATGCTGAAGGCCCGGCTTTATGAAGTTGAAATGGATAAAAAACGCTCCGAGATGGAACGCCACTACGACGCCAAGGGCGACATAGGCTGGGGCCACCAGATCCGCTCCTACGTTTTCATGCCTTACCAGCTGGTAAAGGACATGCGCACCGATCACGAGTCTTCGCAGATAGACTCGGTAATGGACGGCGACCTGGACCCCTTCATGCGCTCCTACCTAACGTGGGCGGCGGCCAATAAAAAGCCTTAATGTTTACCGACACCCACGCTCACCTTAACGACAAAGCTTTCGACCAGGACCGGGACGAAGTGCTGGCCCGTGCCCTGAAGTCCGGAGTAACGAAGATAGTGGAGATAGCCTGTGCCCCGTCCGAATGGGCCGCCGGGGAAGCCTTTTGCGCCGCGCTGCCGGACCAGGCGCGTTGCGCGTTCGGCGTGCACCCCGAATATATAAAAGACCTTGTGCCGGGCTACCTGCCGGAACTCGGGAAGTACCTGCAGAAACCCTGCGCCGTTGGGCTGGGCGAGATTGGCCTGGATTACTGGTGGGAACCCGGCCGCCGGGAAGAACAGCTGGCCCTGCTGGCCGAGCAATTGCCGCTCTGCGCCAAATATAACAAGCCCGCTGTCTACCACGCCAGGAACGGCAAAGAGCACGGCCAGAACGCGTACGCCGAATTGCTCGCGGTTCTGAAATCCGACTGGACCTACAGCCCGGCTAAAAAATTTCGTGGCGTGCTTCACTGCTTTTCCGGCAGCTGGGCCGAGGCAAAGACCGCTATCGACATGGGCCTCCTTCTGGGCGTAAACGGCACTTTCACTTATAAAAACAATCACGACCTGCGAGATACCGTAAAGAAAGCTGGCGCGGCCAACATCGTGCTTGAGACCGACTGCCCCTACCTGCCGCCCCAGTCCGCGCGCGGCAAAAGGAACGATTCCTCTTACATCCCGGAAATAGCCGCGATGGTAGCCACCCACCTCGGCCTCGGCAACACCCAGCTCGCCAACATAACAACCGCCAACGCCATGGAGCTGTTCGGCAAGTTTTAGCGAAGTTATTTTTTGCGGGAGAAGTTAAGTCGGATTGACAAGTTGTGTGGAGGGGTGGCCGGGAGCTTACCCCGAGCGCCCGTTGCGGAAGGGGGTCCCGCCATAATTTCCCAAGGCGGGGGGAACCGACGCAAGGGTTCCCTGCAGTCCGGGTGAGCGGGGTAAGCTCCCGGCCACACCGACTGCGCTAACCTGCGGTCTGGCAATTTGGTTTTCTAAGGAAATATTATGATCTCAAATGAAGAAATGAAAAAACTGCTGGCGGAGCGCATTCCCGTCTTTGACGGCGCCATGGGCACCTACCTCCAGGGCTTCGGCCTCAAAGATGCCGACTATGCGGGCCATGAAGGCCTGAACGAGATCCTCTCCGTAGCGAAGCCAGAAATAATCCAGAAGGTTCATGAGGATTACCTGGCCGCCGGCGCGGATTTTGTGGAAACCAACACCTTCGGCGCCAACGCCGCCGTGCTCGCCGAATACGGCCTTACCGCCCGCGTCCGCGAATTCAACCTCGCCTCCGTAAAGCTGGCCCGCGCCGCCGCCGACAAGTACTCGGTAGGCGGCCATAAAAGGTACGTGGCCGGCTCCGTAGGCCCCACTAATAAGGCCCTCTTCGTAACCGGCGGCCTCTCCTTTGACGACCTCCGCGCCATCTACCTCGAACAGCTCACCGCCCTCCTGGACGGCGGCGCAGACATCCTGCTGCTCGAGACCGCGCACGACATTCTGAACCTGAAAGCCGGCCTGGCCGCCGTGCGGCTCGCTTTTAAAAAGAAAGGGGCCGAAGTCCCCGTGGTAGTTTCGGCCACCATGGACGCCAGCAACAAGATGCTCTCCGGCCACGACGCCGAAGCCTTCTACGCCGCCGTGGAACATTTTCCGCTGGCCGCCATAGGCTTCAACTGCTCCACCGGCCCCGAGGGCCTGCGCCTGCGCCTCGAGCGCCTGGCCGCCCGCGCCCAGTTCCCCGTGTTCGCCATGCCCAACGCGGGACTCCCCGACGAGAACGGTAAATACCTGGAAACCCCGGAAAGGTTCGCCGCCGCGATGACCACTTTTGTGAAAGGCGGCCTGCTGAACATGGCCGGCGGCTGCTGCGGCACTGCCCCAGCGCATATAAAGGCCCTGGCCGAAGCCGTAAAAGGCGTAAAGCCCCGCGCGCTGCCCGCCGCCGCCCCCTGGGTGGTTTCCGGCGTGGAAGCCCTGTTCTACGACGAGATAGAGCCGCCGGTGATGGCCGGCGAGCGCAATAATTCTATAGGTTCAAAGAAGTTCCGCGACATGGTGGCGGCCGATGATTGGGACGGCGCGCTGGCGTTGGGGAAAGCTCAGGCCGCCGCCGGAGCCCACGTGCTGGACGTGTGCCTTGCCAACCCCGAACGGAACGAGCTGGCCGATGTTAAAACCTTCCTGCCACGTCTGACCAAGGCCGTGCGCCTGCCGCTGATGACCGACACCACAGATCTTGCCGTGATGGAAGAGGCTCTTAAGACCGCTCCCGGCAAAGCGCTGCTTAACTCGGTAAATTTTGAATTCGGCACGGAAAAACCCCGCGCCGCTGCCGAACTGCTTAAGACCTACGGCGCTAAATTGGTGTTCGGCTGCATAGACGAGGACAAGGCTCACGGTCTGCCGCTGGACGCTGAGCGCAAGGTAGCCATTGCCCGGCGCGCCTACGCTTTTCTCACCGGGGAGTGCGGCCTCAGGCCCGAAGATATAATTTTCGACACGCTGGTCTTCCCCGTAGCGGTGGGCGGCGAGCACGCCCGCACCGCGCATGAGACTATAAAAGCTATCGAGACCATCAAGAAGGAATTCCACGGCGTAAAGACCATCCTGGGCGTCAGCAACGTTTCATTCGGCTTGCCGCCGGCGTCGCGCGAGGTGCTGAATTCAGTCTTCCTGCACCATGCCGTAAAAGCCGGGCTGGACATCGCCATTGTGAATATCGAGAAACTAAAGCGCTACGCCTCCATCTCTGACGAGGAGAAGGCGCTGGCCGACGACCTGATCTACGCCCGGAAGCCGGACGCGGCGCAGGCTTTTGCCGCCCGCTACCGCGACGCGAAGAAGGGGCCTGCCGCCCCCGCCGCGCACGACGCGCCGCCAGCCGACAAGCTGCGCCTGGCCGTGCTGAACGGGACCCGCGCCGGAGTAGCTGAAGCCGTGGCTGCTCTGCTGCAGACCACTTCACCCCTGGACATAGTCAACGGCCCCATTATGCAGGCTATGGCCGAGGTGGGCAAGAGTTTCTCCGCCGGAGACCTGATAGTTACCGAGGTGCTGCAGAGCGCCGAGGCCGCCAAGGCAGCGGTGACCGCGCTGGAGCCCGCGCTGAAAGCCCAGAAAGCCCCTAAACGCGGAAAACTGCTGTTGGCTACTGTAAAGGGCGACGTGCATGACATCGGCAAGAACCTGGTCGGCATAATTTTCGAGAGTAATGGCTACGAGGTGGAGGACATCGGCGTTAAAGTGGCGCCGGAAGACGTGGTTGCCGCCGCCGTGAAGTCCCGGCCCGACCTGATAGGGCTGTCGGGCTTGCTGGTGCGCTCCTGCGAACAGATGACCATTACAGCCCGCGAGCTGGCCGCGGCCGGCGTTAAGGTCCCGCTGCTGGTAGGCGGCGCTGCCCTTACCGAAAAATTCACAACAAACAATATTGTTCCGGTCTATCCCGGACCGGTTTTCTACGCTAAAGACGCCATGGAAGGCCTTAATTACGCGCTGAAGCTGGGAGCCGCGAAGTGACGGAAGGGAAATATACTCCCGACGAGATCCCGGCCCCGAAGGACCTGGAGCGGCATTTTATGGAGCCGCAGCTCGAGGAGCTCTTCGCCAACATGGACGAAGGGCTGTTCAACCTGCGCTTCCTGAAACTTAAGAAGACCGACGAAGAGAAGGTGCGCGAAACCGCGAAACTGGTGGCCGCGCTGAAAATCGAGCTAATTGAGAAACGCCTCTTTAAGCCGCGGGGCGTTTACCGGGTTTTCCCGGTCAACAGCGCAGGCGACGAAATATTTTTTTACGATAAAGGCGGCGCTAAGCTGGCTGTTTTTCCTTTCCCCCGGCAGCAGGGCGGGGCGAAACTCTGCCTGGCGGATTTTGCGGAACCAGTCGGTGGCCGGCGGGATTACGCGGCGCTATTCGCGGTAACCTGCGGCGAGGGCGTAATCGCGCTGGCCCGCAAGGAGCGCGAGGCGGGCAACTATGTACGTTCCTATCTGGTAGAGGCCCTGGCACTTACGCTGGCCGAAGCGTTTGCGGACGTGATTCATTATCGCGTTCGCCAGGACTGGGGGATAGCCGAAGCGCCGGCTACGCCGCTGCTGCGGAGCAAGTACCGCGGCAAGCGGTATTCTTTCGGCTATCCTGTTTGCCCGGATCTGGCCAACCAAAAAAAACTTTTTGACTTATTGGAGCCTGGATTAGACACCGGGATGAAGCTGACGGACGGGTTTATGATGGAGCCTGAGGCTTCCGTCTCCGCGATAGCCTTCCACAATCCCAAGGCGGTTTATTTTAATATTAACGAGGAGAAAGCCTAGTTCCTTTTTGGGTCTTGACAACTAAAATACGCCTGCTATACTATCAGTGAGTCCGCGGCCCTTATCAAACGGGTATTCGCGGACTCTTCCTTTCCGGGTAAGTGAATTCCGGCCTCATTTCTTCGAGGCCGGAATTTTCCTTAATGAAAAGAAGAGAGGCTCAGCCGCGTTTCCGGGGCTGAGCCTCTTCTTATAAGGCAGGTTTCAGGCCTGGCTTATATTTTGCCTTTCTTTTCCAGCTGGCGTTTGAGCTGCTCACCCATTGAGCCCATCATCGGGGCTTCGGCTTCGGACTTGCTGTTGCCCTGGTCTTGGCCCTGGTATTTGGACATTGTGGCGGCTGTCTCGTCCGCTTCGCGGCTGACTTCCGCCGGGATCAGGGAGATGCGGCGGCTCCCGCTGTCCACTGACTCGATGCGCACTTCGATGGTCTGGCCGACCTTCAGTACGTCTTCGGGATGGTTGACGCGGCGCTCGCCGCCCAGGCGGGAGACGTGCAGCAGGCCTTCCACACCTTCGCCCAGCGAGATGAACGCGCCGAACGGGGCAAGTCTGGTGACGGTGCCGGTGTGGTAGGTGCCGGAGGGCCAGTTCTGGTCCGCCGTTTCCCACGGGTCCTGCAGGGTGTCTTTAAGACTGAAAGAAATTCTCCGGTTTTCCCAGTCCAGCTTCTTTACCAGCACTTCAACCTGCTGACCGGATTTGAGGACATCGCTGACATTCTCGGTGCGGCTCCAGGCTATCTCGGAAACCGGCAGCAGGCCTTCCACGCCGCCGATGTCGATGAAGGCGCCGAATTTCTGGATTGAGGTGACGGTGCCGTGCACCCTGTCGCCCTCGCGCAGGGTTTCTTTAAGGGCGGCGGCTTTTTCCTGCCGTTCCTTCTCTACCATCTCCCTGCGGGAGAGCACTATGTTGCGGCGGTCCATCTCGATGATGTTGAAAGCGAATTCCTTGCCTATGTACTCGGCCTTGTCCTCTTCGCGGCGGATGCCCATCTGCGAGAAGGGGCAGAAAGCCCTGAGGCCGCCGTTAATGGAGACCTCGAAGCCGCCCTTCATTTCGCGGGCGATGGTGCCGGCCAGCGGAATGTGGCTCCTGAAAGCGTCGCCGAGCTGGGCCATGGCGGCCGGGCCGGTGCCGATCTTGGTGGTGAAGCGCATCTCGCCTTCCTCGGTGTGCAGGAACCAGGCGCGGATGCGGTCGCCTTCCTTGACGATCAGGTTGCCGGCGGAATCTTTAAGCTCGGCGATGGCTACGTAGCCTTCGCCCTTGCCGCCCACTTCTATGAGGGCCCATTCGGGGGTAAGCTTTATAATAGGGGCTTCTACTTTCTGGCCGGGCTCCATTCTGGAGGGTTCTTTATAGGCCTGCTCGAACATCTCCGCAAAATTTTCTTCGTTCTGCTCTTCCTGAGGTTGATTGTTGCTGTTCATGGGTTCCTTGTTGTGTGGTGCCGGGCCGTATGCCGGATCGGAGTATAGACTCTATTATATCTTTTATGGCCCACCCACCTCCAGTTCAGCGGGTAAAAAAGGCTTCTTGACAGCTTCCGGATGTAAATGTTAAACAGTCCTTGGGGTAAGGGTAAAAGACTGTGTATCCGGGCCGTGCCCGGCGTGCTGCGCGCCGGGGAGCGCCGCCGCCGGCCGCGGTTATCCTCCCCTGGAATTATGTGTAAAATAATTTTCGCGGTTCTTCTCGCGTTGGCGGCCCTGCGGCCCGCGGCGCTCTATGCCGCGCCCGCGCCGGTCAGCGAGCACCAGGTTTTCCTGCGCCTGCTGTCCCCGGTGCAGTTGGACCCGGAGGATGCGGCCGCAAGGGAAAAACTGCTGCTTTATATGCGCGGCATGCGCAGCCGTCCCTCCATACCAGCGGAGGCCAAGCGGTATTATATCCGGGCGATGGCCGCGCAGCTGGACGCCGTGAACGACGATGATTTTGACAAGGTGGCGAGGATGTATAATAAGGTGCTTGAGATCGCGCCCTGGTGGGGCCAGTGCTACTTTAACAGGAGCAAGGCCCTGGAGTCAGCCAAGCGCTTCGAGGAGGCCGGGGAGGCGCTGCGGTTCTATAATATGCTCAGGACGCCCGCCCAGGAGGCAGCGGATAAAGCAGCCGCGGCGGTTCCGCGGCCCACGCCCCAACAGGCGGGGCCGCCGCCGGATTTCAGGGGGGGCTGGGGGAACGGCATGGACTGCTGGCGCTACGAATTCTCCATGAAGGGCAGCCTCCTGACAATCAGGATGCGCTGCTGGGATTTTTCCGGGACGGTGTACGGCACGGCTACGCTGACCGGCCGGCATTTCGAAGGCAGTTCGCCCGGCGGCCCCTCAGGTACCGGCGTCGGGGTGCGCGTCCCTATCCGGTTCAAGGGCGATCTCAGCGAGGATAACCAGACCATAGAGATCTCAATCTTGCTCGCCCCGGAACTGGCCGAGACCGCGGCGGCCCAGGCCGCGGCCATGGACCAGGAGCGTGTTTTCGGTGAGTCGGTCTGGCAGAACCAGACCTGGCGCCATATGGGTGGGGATTAACGCCGGGGCCGCCGCTGGGGGGCCCCTTGACAACCGGCATAAGCCTGCTATACTATTAATGGGTCCGCGGCCCTTATAAACGGGTTTTAGCGGACCCTTTCTTTTGGGCAAAAAAAGCCCGGCCTCTTTCCAGGGGCCGGGCCTTTTTCTAAGTAAGAGTTATTTATTCTTGGGCGTATACTCGAACCCTTTCAGGTCTATATAAAAGCTCCGGTCTTTCATCGCCACCTTGGCCAGTCCGCCGCGGAAGCCCGCGGCCTGGTCGTACTTAAAAGGCGTAACCGCTTTACCGCTTTTGTTTATGTAGGCCCAACCGCCGCCCAGGTCTTTTAGTACGGGGGCCAGCCCTTCGTCGAAAGAAGCGCACATCATGAAATTGAAGGGTATCATCACTTTGCCCTCGGCGTCAATATAGCCGCAGCGCCCCTCTTCCTGCAGGGCCTGCGCGTGCGCCAGCCCGTCGCTGTAGGGTCCGATGCTGAGGTAGGGCTTTTCCTTGAAGCCAAGCGTGGCGCGGCTGATAAACCCGTATTTTTCACCCAGCCTGGCCGTGGCGTAGCCGCCGCTGAACGGGAAAGCCTCGGGGTATACCGGCGGCAGAACCTCCCGGCCGGAAAGGTCTATGTAGCCGTACTTCCCGTTGACCCGCACCCTGGCGAGGCCTTCGCTGACGGGGTAGATCTCTTCGTAGATGCCGCCGCGGAACTCGCGGGTGTCTTTCAGCAGCAGGCCCCAGCGGCCGCCTTTCCTGGCCGGCGCGGCGCCCTCCTTGAACTGCAGCAGTTCGTCATATTCGAACGGGATTACGGTTCCCCCGGCTTTGTCTACGCAGCCCCAGAGCCCCCGGGTTTTTACCGGGGCGCAGCCCTCGCTGAAAGAGCCGGCGGACTGGTATTTGGCCGGAATGACTTTCTTGCCGGTACGGTCGATGAAACCATAGGCCGCGCCGGAGCGGATCAGGGCCAGTCCCTCGCTGAAGGGTTCGGCGTAGTCGTAGCGGGCGGGCAGCACTAGCTTGCCGGCGGGGTTAGCGAACCCCCAGCGCTGGCTGTGATAGGGGACCAGGTCCTGGGCGCCGGCCGCGGCGCACCAGGCGGCCATCAGGGTCAGGAAAATTGTCTTCATACGAAAGATAATACAACTTTTTAAGCCGGGCGGCGTCATGGGGGGAAATTAGTATAATTCCATTATTATGAAAAAGAAAGTCGCGGTCTATCCCGGCAGCTTCGATCCTGTAACTTTCGGCCACCTGGACATTATAAAGAGGGCGTCCACTATCTTCGACCACCTGATAGTGAGCGTCTTTGTCCACAGTGAAAAAAAACATATGTTCAGCGTTGAAGAGCGCGTGGCTATGCTGAAGACGGCCCTGAAAGGAAAAAAGAACGTTTCGGTAGAGTGCTTTGAGGGCCTGCTGGTGGATTACGTTAAAAAGAAAAAAACAAACGTGGTGGTGCGCGGCCTGCGCGCCATTTCGGACCTGGATTACGAGTTCCAGATAGCCGCCATCAACCGCACGCTCTATTCGGAAATAGAGACCGTATTCTTAATGCCCCGCCAGCGCTATACCTACTTGTCGTCCAGTGTGGTGCGCGATATCGCCCATTTTAGCGGTGACGTTTCCAAGCTGGTGCCGCCTCACGTGGGGAAGGCTATTGCTGCCAGGAGAAAAAAAGATGCGAAATAATAAGATATTGCTGCTTGCCGCGCTGGTTCTGCCGTTAGCCGCCGGAAGGGTGAAAGCCGCGGACGAAGAGGCCGCCGCGCTTAAGGCGGACCAGAGCCGTACAGCCGAGCTGCTCGAGTCTATAGACTGCTCCGCCAAGAAAGACAAGTTATTTCTGGACTATCTGGGCGGCACGGCCCAGCTGAAGGGCCCATTCAAGTTCCGCTGCGCCAGAGGGAAAGAGACTATTACCGCGCCGCTCTGGCTGGCCGCTGAAATTTCCTCGATGACCATGCGCGAGGCGCGGATAGGCAAGGAGACCTGGACCGAGGTGCGGCTGTGGCAGGAGCCCCTGGCCGCGCTGTATGATTTTTCCGAAGGGGTAAGGAAGACCCGCGCCGTCAAGGATGGCGGGCTCGGGCTGCCGTCCAAACTGGTCCACGGCGCCTGTCTGGATTCACTGGTGCGGCTGGATAAGGCCCTGGCCAACTTGCGGCGGGAGCGCATGGCCGGCTCTTTCGGCGGCCGCGGCGACCTCGTTTTTTCCAGCCTTGAAAAGGCGCTGGCCGAGCTGGATTCGCTGGAGCATGCCTATGACATGGGCAGCCAGGTTACTTTTTACGAGCGGTCCGTCGCAGTGCTGAAGAACGCCGAAGAGGCTTTCGGGGCGCTGTGGCTGGACGCCCCGGCCCAGGCGCAGGAAGGCGGCGTTTTTTCCGCTGAATACCCGGTGGCCCCCAGACTCCTGGAAGGCGGGCGGGCTGTGCCCATAGAATTTCCGGCCTGGCAGACGGAAGGGCTTAAGCGCGGCGACCGTGTGGACCTGCTGCTGACTTATGATAATCCGGCAGCCGGCGGAGCGAAGGAAACTATTACCGCCACCATCATCCAGGCTGCCCCGGTGCTGTCAGTGACCAGGCCGGCCAAGGACGATTCCGCCGAAGCCAAGTGTTCCGTGCGGCTGATCCTGACCCCGGCGCAGGCGCAGTACGCCGCGCTGGCGGCGGTACAGGCGCGCGAGCTGCGGCTCGCCGTCCGGGCCGAAGGCGACGCCGAGGTTAAGCCGATGGAAGCGGCAAATTTTAAAAAGATAATAAAATAACACGAACGGTTATCCCAAGGCGGCCCGGGAAGACCCGGGCCGTTCTATCAGGTCCCGGCAACTATGGAAAAAGTCTACGTCTACGCGCTGTTGGCCAATCTCAGTTTCGCCATCGGCGTGCAGTTCTTTACGCATTATGCGCGCAGAATTTCCAGCCTGTGGGTTAACTGCTTTAAGGGCCTGGTGGCGGCGGTGCTGTTCGCCGCAACCATAGGTTTCCAGGGCGGCTTTCACCAGGTAAGCTTCGGCTGCGTGGCGCTGTTCGCCTTTTCCGGCGTAATAGGGCTGGGGCTGGCGGACGTCTGCCTTATAAAATCTTTCTCGCTGATGGGGCCGGGCCGCACCATGCTGCTGTTCGGCTTTCAGCCGCTGGTGATAGGCGTGCTGAGCTATTTCCTGTTCGGGCAGGCGGTGGACGCCCGCAAGTTTGTGGCTATCCTGTTCTTCATCGTCTGCCTTTTTATCTTCTCGCTGGAGTCTTTCAGAAAGCAGGGGCATTGGAATAGTAAAGCCACCATGTTCGCGCTGGGCGGCATAATCCTGGACGGGCTAGGCGTGCTGATCACCCGCTACGCTTTCAACAGCGCGCCCGGGATAGGCACCACGGAGGGGAACCTGTATCGCGCCCTCGGGGCCATCGCTCTTTTCGCGCTGCTGTCCCGGGTTAAGCCTTTTCACTTTTTCGAGAAACTCAGGACCCTGGGCGCCAGGAACCTCGGCTGGATAACGGTGGGGTCGATAGCCGGCACCTACATGTCTTTGATGTTTTATTTGACCGCCATCCGGTATTCTTCGGCCCTGGCCACGGTGTCCGGCATAGCCATCACCGGGACCATCTTCTCGTCGGCCTTTGAATGCGCGTTCGAGCGCAAGCTGCCCTCCAGGTACCTGATGGTCTCGTTCGGATTCTTTCTGGCCGGAATGAGCTTTTTGTTTTAGAATGAAAGGACATTCCAGGCCTTTCGGTTAAAGCGAACACGGACAAAGTTATGGTTAAAAAAACCCTGCTGATTATGCTGCTTCTCTACCCTGCAGCCCTTGTGGCCGGCGGACGACCCGTTAAAGACGCGGCGCTGATCCCCGCCGCCATTCCGACAGGCCGGCCGGCGCAGGAGGAGCTGACCTCGGCGCTGAGGACCAAAGTTAAGACCCTCGGGCTGAACGGCCTGAAGGTTAAGGGCGTAAAAATTTCCCGCGCGCTGCTGCTGCTGCCGCGGGACCGCGCGCAGGCCGGCGTGATAAATTTCGAAATAGAAGCCGGCACCCGCGCCGGAGTTTACCAGTGCGAAGCGCTGGGCCGCGGTCTTACCTCTACGGAGCCGCATACCGGCTGGGCAAGCGGGCTGATAGCTGGCGTTACCATTTACTACGCGCCGCAGGACCAGGCCGACGGGGCCACGGTGCCCGGAGTTTACGATCTGCGGAACATTTCCCCCGAAACCTACGAGCTGGCGCTGATCGCCGCGCCGGACGCCGAGGATCTGGTGCCCGCGGCCGTGCTGGCGTCCGACGGTAAGCCTAAGCCTTATTTTTCCGGCATCTGGGGCAACTGGTATCCGCGGGCCGCGGCCGTAATGCCGGTGGACCTGGTCTGGGCCGAAGGTTTTCAGGCGGGTGGGCAGGGCGCGGGCGTCCCCTTCTATGAGCGGCGCGGCAAGCCCTCTTCGCCAGCCAGTGCGGCGCGGCAGGCCGCGCAGCTGGCGCATAACCCGCGCTATTACTACGGGCCCTACGGCCGCTCCGGCTTCGCCGTGCACACGGACCATTGGGACGACGCCGCGAAGCTGGCCGACCCCAAATACTCGGGCCGGCCCGAAGGCAAAGATTTCCGGTATCGGGACACCAGCGGCTGCGTTAAGCTGCGCCCCGCCTGCCTGGCCCTGCTGAACGAGTTCATAGCGGAACAGGCCGCGCTGGGCCGCCGCGCGCAGCTGGAAGCGCGCGAAACCCCGCTGCTGGACGAAGTTGGCCGCTAGCGGGTGCTCCGGCGTGCGGGAAGCCTCCGGCTTTCTTATTTTGTATCATAATATAAGTTAGCTTCCAGTAAGTCTCTGACGGAATTTAAAATGGACAATATCAAGAAAACGCGCTTCGTAATCGGCATAGCCGGGGGCTCCGGTTCCGGCAAGACTACGCTGGCCGGCAAACTGGTGGACCAGTGCGCCAAGATCGGCATCACCGGCCAGATCTTTTCGCTGGATAACTATTACCAGCCGCTCGACCACCTGAATTTCGAAGAGCGCAAGACCTATAACTTTGACCATCCCGACGCTATCGACGCGACGCTGGCCGTGAAGCAGTTGCACGACCTCTGTTCTGGCAAGACCATCCAGCAGCCGGTTTACGACTTCAAACAGCATACCCGCGAGAAGGAAGCCACGGTCTGCAAGCCTACGCAGCTGATAGTGCTGGAAGGCCTCTACACGCTGTACTTCCCCAAGCTGCTCGCCCAGTGCGACTACAAGATCTTCGTTTCCACCGGCATGGTCACGGCGGTGCTGCGCCGCGTGCAGCGCGACATCAGCGAGCGCGGCCGCGACATTGAGGGTATCAAGCACCAGATTCTTACTACCGTGATGCCGATGTACGAGACCTACGTGAAACCCACGCAGCGGAACGCCCACTTCTCCATTAACTGGGAAGGCGAGGAGATCCCCGGCAAGGCCACCGAAGGCCTGGTGCGCATGATGCGCGACCACTTTCGCTAAACGACGGCTTTTGTGAAATTGTTTTAACAGGCCCGGCGGCGCGCAGGTGTTCGCCGCGGGCGGTAAAGGAGTTTTTAGCATGATCTATTCGCATGAAGTTGAACAGATGACTTGTGTGGCCAAGGGCGCCAACCACGGCCCCGCGCCCATCCCCCAGGAAGGCAAGTGGACGCAGTCCAAAGAAATAAAGGACATCAACGGCCTTACCCACGGCATAGGCTGGTGCGCCCCGCAGCAGGGCGCCTGCAAGCTTACCCTTAACGTCAAAGAAGGCGTCATCCAGGAAGCCCTCGTCGAGACCATCGGCTGCACGGGCATGACCCACTCCGCCGCTATGGCCGCCGAGATCCTCACCGGCAAGACCATTCTGGAGGCCCTGAATACGGACCTGGTGTGCGACGCCATTAATACCGCCATGCGGGAACTTTTCCTGCAGATAGTTTACGGACGCACCCAGACGGCCTTCTCCGAAGGCGGCCTGCCCATCGGTGCCGGGCTCGAGGACCTCGGCAAGGGCCTGCGCAGCGTGATAGGCACTATGTACGGCACCGTCAAGAAAGGCCCGCGCTATCTCGAGATGGCGGAAGGCTACGTCACCCGCCTAGCCCTCGACGAGAAAAAAGAGATCATCGGCTACGAGTTCATCAACCTCGGCAAGCTGACCGACGCCATCAAGAAAGGCACGGACGCCGCCGAAGCTATAAAGAAAGCTACCGGCAATTACGGGCGCTTCGCGGAAGCGAAGACCTATATAGATCCCAGGCACGAATAAGGACGCACTATTATGGCTCTATTTGAAAGCTACGACAGAAGAATAAACCAGATCACCCCCGTGCTGCAGAAGTACGGCATAAAGTCCCTGGAAGACGCCAGGAAACTCTGCGAGGACCGGGGGGTTAACGTCTATGAAATAGTGAAAGGCATCCAGCCTATCTGCTTCGAGAACGCCTGCTGGGCCTATATTCTGGGCGCGGCCATTTCCATAAAGAAAGGCCAGACCAAGGCCGCGGACATCGCCGTGACGCTGGGCGAAGGGCTGCAGGCTTTCTGCATCCCGGGCTCCGTAGCCGAAGACCGCAAGGTTGGCATAGGCCACGGCAACCTGGCTTCCATGCTGCTCAAGGAAGAAACCGCCTGCTTCGCTTTCCTGGCCGGCCACGAATCCTTCGCCGCCGCCGAGGGCGCCATCGGCCTGGCCAAGTCGGCCAACCGCGTGCGCACCAGGCCGCTTAAGGTCATCTTGAACGGCCTCGGCAAGGACGCCGCGCAGATCATCTCGCGCATCAACGGCTTCACCTACGTGCAGACCAAGTTCGACTACTTCACCGGCAAGCTGAACATTGTGCAGGAGATCGCCTACTCCGCCGGAGAACGCGGCAAAGTGCGCTGCTACGGCGCCGACGACGTGCGCGAAGGCGTGGCCATCAACCACCAGGAAGGCGTGGACGTTTCCATAACGGGCAATTCCACCAACCCCACCCGCTTCCAGCACCCGGTAGCCGGCACCTACAAGAAGGAATGCATAGAACAAGGTAAGAAATATTTCTCCGTGGCCTCGGGCGGCGGTACGGGCCGCACCCTGCACCCCGACAATATGGGCGCCGGTCCCGCCTCTTACGGCATGACCGACACTATGGGGCGCATGCACTCGGACGCCCAGTTCGCGGGTTCCTCCTCGGTGCCCGCCCACGTAGAGATGATGGGGCTGATAGGCATGGGCAATAACCCCATGGTGGGCGCCTCCGTGGCCGTAGCCGTGGCGATGGCGCAGGCTTCAGAAAAAAAATAATCCACAACGCATAGCCGCAGGACAGAAACCGCCGGGAAAGCCCGGCGGTTTCTGCATGCCCGGCACGGGTGCTTGAGAGGCCGCTCGCGGCCGCGCTATTTTAATTTATTGTAAGCTGCCTTCGCGTTTGCCAGCCCGGGCCATTCAGCGGGCGCGTTGTCGAGGGCCCGGCTTAGGATCGTTCGGGCTTCCGCTGTTCTCCCGGCGGCGGTTAGCAGCTTAGAGCTTTCGAACGAAGCCTCCGCCGCAAGCGTTGTTAAAGCCGGCCGCATATTTTCCGGATTGAAGTAGACCGCGTACGCCGCGCTTTTGCAGGCTTCAAGAGCTTTAGCTGTTTTATTCTCTTTCCTGTAGATAGAACAAAGATTCATGAAAGCCTCCGGGCCGGCCGGGTTCAGCTCTACGGCTTTGAGTAGGTAGGCTTCCGCTTCATTAAGATTACCGGCGATCATGTTTTTAACGGCGGCATCGGAAAGTCTTTTGGTTTCAGCCGCTTCTTCTTTCCACAAAAGACTCATGCCCCCGTTGGGCAGACGGGAAGGCGTGCCGGACATATCCGAAGCGACGCGCTTCCTAAGCATTCTTTCTCCTACTTCGCCCAGAGATAGCACCTCAGCCAGCATGCTTACTTTAGACCCAGCCGGAAGTTTTGTAATCGTTTTAAGTCCCGTAATAACTCCCGGTATGCTTTTAGAAGGCAGCCGTATTAAAAAAGAAGGGAGGTACTCGTCCCGGAACAGGCTCGAGTTCTGTTTTATCAGCAACGCGAGCTCTTTATCTTTTTGATACGGCTCGCCGCGCAGCATTGTGCGGTTCTTCTTGAATTCGGACGAGACTTGCGTGTAAGTGTTTGTGGCCGCGTTCCGGTCCCCCAGTTCCAACTCGCGCAACATTCGTATCGTAAGGCATTCCATTTTCCAGATCGGAGGAAAGGGCAGCGTGGCGGGAGTATTAGAAGCTTCCGCCGCCAGGAAATAGGCGTAGACAGGGTCGTCAAACTTTTTATTGTAAGAAGCAAGGCAGGCGTAATATCCAGAGTCGTCTCCTCTTGTCCAAGCAACCTTGCACTTCATCTCCTGGAAAACCCTGTCCTCGCGGAAGCGGTTTAAAACTCTGTCGAGGTATTCGCGGTCGTTTATGTTGTGCGCCGCTCTGTACGGATAAACCGTTATAACCGCCTCTATTACCGAAACAGCGCAAAAACAAGCCAGGAGCACCGCGTTTGTCGCCTTTTCAGCGGCCACGCGCTGTGCCTGGTTCAGGTCCGTCCGCCAAGGCCATAAGCTTCCTGTTAACAATGGCGGCAATAAATATATCAGGGGATAAAAATAGCGGTCCTCAATGGAAAGCGCCGCGTGGATCAGGATGAAATAGACCGGCAGTCCGAAGGCTAACAACTTGTCACGGCTTCTGGTTATCGCCATGGCCAGCAGGAACAGCCCGAATAACGGCGGGGAAAACAGGAAAATATGCCAAAGTCTTTTTAAAATATTCAGGAGAAAGAAGCCAGGTTTTTTCGCCGCTTCGTGCAGATAAAAGCCGAAGGCGCCCTCCCCCTCCTTAAGGCCGGCAAGTTCGCGGCAGTCTCCCTCCATGGTGTAAACGCTGCCTTTGGCGGCGGTTATCAGGTTGCAGGACGCCCTGCGGTTATCTGTAATTGCAAATTTGCCGGAAATGAAGTAATTTACA
>JBBRDG010000011.1:0-52724 GCA_038204165.1 Elusimicrobiales bacterium | reverse complement strand
CACTTGCCGAAGCCGGAGCCCGGCGCGGTAAGCACCGAGATCTTGTCCAGCATGAAATAAACCGCGTCGAGCGAGGCGCATTTCACCGGCGGCCTGGCCCACACGAAGCAGCTGCCCTTGGGGTCGGGGAACTGCCAGCCGCTCGCCCTGAGCACGGCGCAGAAGTTTGCGGCGCGCTGCTTGAATTTTTCCCTGATCGGCGGGACTATCCGCTCGTGGTGCTTAAGCGCGTGGGCCACCGCGTTCTGAATGGCGTTGAACGGCCCGGAGTCGATGTTCTCCTTAAGCTGGTTAAGCGCGCAGACTAGCTGGGAGTTGCCCACCACCCAGCCTATACGCCAGCCGGCCATGCAGTAGGTCTTCGAGGAGGAATAGAATTCCACGGCTATATCCCTCGCTCCCGGGACTTGCAGCAGGCTGGGGGCCGGCTTGTCGAAATATATTTCCGAGTAGGCCGCGTCCTGGGCGATAATGATCCCGTTCTTCCTGGCCCATTTTACCAGGTCCTTGTAGAACTCCAGCGTGGCGCCGGCGCCGGTGGGGTTGTTGGGGTAGTTCAGGAAGAAAAGCTTGGTGCGGTCCACCACCTTTTGCGGGATCTTTCCCAGGTCGGGCAGAAAGGCGTTCTTTTCCAGCAGCGGCACGTCGTGTACGCGCCCGCCCGCCAGCACCACGCCGGTGCGGTAGGTGGGATAGGTGGGGTCCGGGATCAGGCAGTAGTCGCCGTCGTTCATTACCACGAAAGGCAGGTGGGCTATGCCCTCCTTGGAGCCTATCAGGATGGAAACCTCGTCGTTGTGGTGAAAATTCAAACCGAACCTGCGTTTATGCCAGGCGGATATCTCCCGGCGCAGGTTCTCGTTGCCTTTGGTATTGGGGTAGCGGTGGTTGCGGCCGTTCTTTACTTCCCGCACGGCGCAGTTCACTATCTCGCGGTTGGTGGGGATGTCGGGGTCGCCCACGGCCAGGCTTATAATGTCTTTGCCTTTGGCCCGCTCGGCGCGCTCCTTCCGGTAAAGCTCCTCAAAAAGAAAGGGTTTGAAAGACTTCAGCTTGTCGCTCAGTTCTATTTTCATAAATTGGCGCGGTTATCTTATGCCTATCAGGCTGAGCTGCGGCAGGTAGGTAACCAGCGCCAGCATAACCAGAAGGATAAGGATGAAGGGCCCGATAGCGCGGTAGAGCTCCGGCAGCTTCTTGTTGAAGCGGGAGCTGGCCAGGAACAGGTTTAGCCCCAGCGGCGGCAGCATGTAGCCTATCTCCAGGTTCAGAAGGAAGATGATTCCGAGGTGAATGGGGTCAATGCCGTACTGCGCGGCCACGGGCACAATGATAGGCACCACTATTATGATCGCCGAGAAGATCTCGATCATGTTTATCACCAGCAGAAAGGCGTTTAGCAGGATCAGGAACAGCACCTTGCTGGCCACGTAAGCGTGCAGCCAGGCGAACACCTTGTCCGGGATCTGCGCGTCTATCAGGTAGTTGGTAAAGCCCAGCGCCGTGCCCAGTACCAGGAAAATGGCGCCTACCAGCAGCATGCTCTTTACCGCCACGCGCGGTATGTCCTTAAGCAGGTTGAGGTCTTTGTAGATGAAAACTTCGGCTACCAGCACGTAGAAGGCCATTACCGAGGCCGCCTCGCTGGCTGTGAACAGGCCCATATATATGCCGCCAATGATTATGAAAGGCAGCGGGATCTCCCAGACCGCGGCGCGCGCCGCTCTTTTTAGTTCGGTGAAGGAGAAGGCCATGGGCTTGATGCCCGCTTTCTTCGCCGTATAGAGGGCGTAGACGGAAAGCGCGGCCAGGAGCAGCAGGCCTGGCAGCAGGCCGGCTTTGAACAATTTGTCGATGTCGATCTTGGCCACCAGGCCGTAAAGAATTATCGGCAGGCTCGGCGGGAAAAGCAGCCCGAGGCTGCCGGTGGTGGTGAGCAGCCCGAGCGTGAACTTTTCGGGGTAGCCCTGCTTGGAAAGCATCGGGTACAGCAGGCCGCCCATGGCTATGATGGTTACGCCGGAGGCGCCGGTAAAGGCCGTGAAAAGCGCGGTGGTGCACAGCGCCACAATTGCGAGGCCGCCTGGCAGCGCGCCGAACAGGGCCTCGGCCAGCGCCAGCATGCGCTGGGGGGACTTGCTTTCCGCCAGGATATAGCCGGAGAAGGTGAACAGCGGGATGGCGATCAGCGCCGGCAGCGAGGCCAGGCGCAGCATCTCTACGATCACGGCGGAGGAATCTATCCCCGCGCCCGCGAAGAGATAGATGGACCCGGCGCCTATCAGCGTGAAGACCGGCGCGCCCAGGAAGGCGAGGGCGAGGATCAGCAGCCAGACAATGACGCTTATCATAACAACCCCTGCTCTTCTGCCGTGTCTTGCGGCCTGAAGATACCCAGCAGGGCGTGAAAGCCGGTAAGCGCGAAGGCTATCGGGATGATCATTACGGCCCAGCCGTCTTTAACGGGGAAAGAATTTATGTAGAAGGCGATAGCGCCTGCGGTGAACTCGTCGCGGATAAACTTGTAGGCGGCGTAGCAGAGCAGGCCGGAGGCGGCCACAGTGAACAAGGAGGCGAAGACCTCCAATGGGCGGCGCAGCCCCTTGGGGGCGAACTTAACGAAAGCCTCCAGCGCGAAATGGCGGGAATAGCGCGCGGCCAGGGCCGCGCCTGAGAGGCCCGCCCAGAGCACCATGTGCCTGAGCAGCGGATCCAGCCAGACTATGCCGGAGTGGAGCAGGATGCGCAGCAGCATTTGCAGAATGGAAAAGCCCACCATTGCCAGCACAAGCGTCACCACTACAACTTTTTCGGTCTTCACAAGATAGTCTTCAAATTTAAGGATATATTTCATATTAGTCTGGAGAGTGCTCCTGCATTCATTATCCTAAATGCCCAGCCTCCGCCGCAAGCCCGTTTGCCCCCAGGTTTTTTAACACGTTTTTTGTAATATAATTACGGTAGTGGGAACCGGACAGTCGTTTTGCGGCGAACCGGGATGGTGCAAATTACGGAGGATATTTATGAAAATAAGCCAAAAAGTTGAAGATATCATAAACAAGCAGATTAACGCCGAGATTTATTCGGCCTATCTGTACCTGGGGATGTCGGCGCGCTGCACCGAGTTGAACCTGAAGGGCATGGCCAACTGGCTTTACGTGCAGGCGCAGGAAGAAATGACCCACGCCATGAAGTTCTACCGCTTCGTGCTCGAGCGCGACGGTCATACCGTTATGCCGGCCATAGAGGGCGTGCGCTCTGACTGGAAGGCCCCGCTCGAAATGTTCGAAGTAGCCTACGGCCACGAGCAGAAAGTGAGCGCGATGATAAATAATATTATGGATGTTGCCCTGGCCGAGCGCGACCACGCCACCGCCAGCATGCTTAACTGGTTCGTGGACGAGCAGGTAGAGGAAGAAGCCAACTCTTCCGAGATCGCCGAAAAGCTCAAGCAGATCGGGGAGTCAAAAGAAGGCCTGTTCATGCTGGACAAAGAGCTATCGGTCCGCGTGTTCGTGGACAGCACCCAACCCGCCGGCAAAACGCAGCCTTAATTAAAGGGAAAATGGGGACAGGCTGTTTTAAAGCGGCCTGTCCCTTTTATTTAAAATTATGTCCACAGATATAGAGATAGCCCGCACAGTCGAGCTTAAGCACATAAAAGAAATAGCGGCGCAGCTTTCCGTGCCCGAGGACGACCTGGTGCTGTACGGCAAACACAAGGCCAAACTGCCGCTGAAGCTGATAAACAAAGAGAAGGCCGCAAAGAACAAGCTGATTCTGGTTTCCGCCATCTCTCCCACTCCGGCCGGCGAGGGCAAGACCACCGTTTCCATAGGGTTGACGCTGGGTCTGAACAAGATCGGCCGCAAGACCACCGTGGTGCTGCGCGAGCCGTCGCTGGGCCCGGTGTTTGGCATCAAGGGCGGCGCTACCGGCGGCGGGCATTCCCAGGTGCTGCCCATGGAAGACATCAACCTGCATTTCACCGGCGACTTCGCCGCTATCGAGAAGGCGCATAATTTGCTGGCCGCCATTATCGACAACAATATCCAGAACAAGAAGAGCAATTTGGGAATAGACCCGCGCACCGTTACCTGGCGGCGCGTGATGGACATGAACGACCGCTCGCTCCGGAAGATCATAGTCGGGCTGGGGGGTACTATGTCCGGCGTGCCGCGCGAAACCGGCTTCGACATTGTGGCCGCCTCCGAGGTGATGGCCATTCTGTGCCTTTCCAACGATCTGCAACACCTCAAAGAGAAACTCGGGAACATTTTCGTGGGCTACACTTACGACAGAAAGCCCGTTTACGCGCGCGACCTCAAGGCCCACGGCGCCATGGCCGCGCTGCTCAAGGACGCCATTATGCCGAACCTGGTGCAGACCAGCGAGGGCACCCCGGCCATTATCCACGGCGGGCCTTTTGCCAATATCGCGCACGGCTGCAACTCCATCATAGCCACGCGCATGGGCCTTACCCTTTCCGACTACGTGGTGACCGAGGCGGGCTTCGCCTTCGAGCTGGGCGCGGAAAAGTTTCTGGACATCAAGTGCCGCTATGCCGGGCTGTGCCCCAGCGCGGCCGTGCTGGTGGCCACCGTGCGCGCGCTGAAATACCACGGCGGCGTGGCCCTGAAGGACCTTAATGCCCCGGACCCCGCGGCGGTTAAGCGCGGGCTGGAAAACCTTGAAAAGCACGTGGAGAACATGAAACAGTTCGAGCTTTCCCCGGTTATCGCTATAAATAAATTCACCTCCGATACCGAAGAAGAGCTGGAGGTTGTAAAGACGCGCTGCGCCGAACTGGGCGTGCCGGCGGCCGTGGCCGACGTTTGGGGCCAGGGCGGCGCGGGCACGGTGGAACTGGCCGGGTTGGTGGCCAAGGCCGTGGAGGAGCGGACCTCCTGCGGCTTCAAACCCGTTTACGAATGGGAATGGCCGGTGGAGAAGAAGATAGAAGCTATCGCCGGCAAGATGTACGGCGCGAAGCACATAGATTACACCGCCAAGGCGAAGAAGGACCTGGAGAAAATTAACGGCCTGGGGCTGGATAAACTGCCGGTCTGTATAGCCAAAACGCAGAAGTCCCTTTCGGACAACCCCGAGCTGATCGGGCGCCCGAAAGACTTTGTTGTTACCGTGCGCGAGATCGAAATAGCCTCGGGCGCCGGCTTCATTATTCCTATCACCGGCGACATCATGCGCATGCCCGGCCTGCCGGAGCACCCGGCTTCCGAAAATATAGACATCGACGAGCACGGCAACATCACCGGGCTGTTCTAAGCGGCCTAACTATGGCGAACAGGGATTACCAGTTCATCGAAAGTACCACCAGCCTCTGTCCGGCCTGCATGAAGCGGCTCGACGCCAAAATAGTGCTGAAGGGCGGCAGCATTTACCTGCTGAAGCATTGCCTGGAACACGGGGCGCAGGAAGAGCTGCTGGAAGAAGACGGCCGGTACTACATGAACCGGCTGGCCTATGACAAGCCTGGCACTATTTCCAAGACCCAGACAGAAAGAAAAAATAACTGCCCTTTCGACTGCGGGCTCTGCCCGGAGCACGACCAGCATACCTGCATAGGTCTTATTGAAGTAACCCAAAAATGCGACCAGCAATGCCCGGTCTGCTATGCCGGCAGCGGCGGCGAGGGGGACTACCTGCCGCTGGAAAAGATAGACGGAATGATCGAGTTCTTCCGGGCTTCTGAATACGGCAAAGCCGAAATCCTGCAGCTCAGCGGCGGGGAGCCGACCCTGCACCCCGGCATAATCGATATTATAAAACTGGCGCGCTCCAAAGTTAAATACGTTTTTCTGAACACCAACGGCCTGCGGCTGGCTGAGGATGAAAAGTTCGCCGCCGAGCTGGGGCAGTTCCAGGGCGGCTTCGAGGTTTACCTGCAGTTCGACGGCTTCGACGGCAAAACACATGAACGGCTGCGCGGCCGGGACCTTTCCGAAGTTAAACAAAAAGCCCTGGCTAACCTGGCCAAATATAAAGTGCCGGTAACGCTGGTGGCTACGGTCGTCAAGGGTGTGAACGACGGCGAGCTCGGGCGTATGGTGGAGTTCGGCCTGAACGCGGACAATATCCGCGGCATAAATTTTCAGCCGGTGGCGTTCTGGGGCCGGCTCGGGGACGTGGATAAGAAAGACAGGCTGACCATCACCGGCATTATCGGCCTGCTCGAGAAACAGACCAAGGGCATGCTTGAAAAAAGTGATTTCATTCCGCTGCCCTGCGACGTGGACCGGGTGGCCCTCACCTACCTGTACCGTACCGGCGGCGGCTTCATCCCGCTGATCAGGGACCTGGACATAAAAGATTACCTGCCGGTGCTCCGGAACACTTTCAACTTCGATCCGGAAGATATTATGCGGGACCTGGATAACAGCGCGGCCGGCGTGTGCGGCCCTTCCTGCTCCTGCAAGGTGGACCTGATGAAAAATTTCAAAAAGATCATCCCGGCGGGCTACCTGCTTAAGTCGGAAAAGAAAAAAGTGGAGTATGTGAGCGCGAACACCTTCCGCATAAGCGTTACGTCCTTTGTGGACGCGCACAACTTCGACCTGAAAGCCATGAAGAAGGAATGCGTGCACGTGATAACTCCGGACCTAAAAAAAATCCCGTTCTCGGCATATAACATGCTGTACAGGAAGAAATGACCGGAAACCTGCCCCAGCTGTTCGACACGCCCGAAAAGGCTTTCTACCTGGCGGTGGAACTTTCGGTTATGCTGTCCGTCTTCGCCGTGCTGGTTGCCATACTTATAGATTTCGCCGAGTTTCAGGGACGGAAAGAGGTTAAGAGGGAGAAGAAGAGCGTGGTGGAAACCGGCACCATGCTGCTGTTCTTCTTCGGTTTCTACGCTATAATCCGCACGGGCACCGGCCGCCTTGTTCTGGAATTCTCGCCGCTAAAAATTACCCTTATGCTCGCCGGGGCGCTGCTGGTAGCGGCCGGCTGCGCGGTAAACGTTAAAGGGCGGCTGGACCTGGGAAAGAACTGGGGCAACCAGATAAAAATTTACGGCGACCATACTTTCGTAACCGGCGGGACTTACCGGCTGGTGCGGCACCCGCTTTACGCCTCGCTGGTCTGGATGTTCCTTGGTGCGGGGCTGATCTACCAGAATTACCTGGCGCTGCTGGCGGCCCTCTTTATCTTTATCCCTTTCATGCGCTACCGGGCCAGGCAGGAAGAAGAACTGCTGGCCAAAGAATTCGGCGCCTACGCAAAATACCAGAAAAAGGTGGGGATGTTCTTCCCGAAATTATGGAACAAAAACTGAACATAGTAAAACCTGTGGCGGTCCCGTCGGCGGCTTTCGCTTTCTGCCGGTATACGTTGGCCCTGCTGATCTGGACTTCGCTGCTGCTGCATTCGAAGCCAGTGCTGATAGCGGCTTTCATTCTCTTTTCGCTTTCGGCTATCTTAAAGGTCAGGCGTGCGCCGCTGATCCTGCTTTATTCTTATACGGTGAACAAGCTCTTCAAATCTCCCGATGAAGTTTTGAATGAAGCGGCCATGCGGTTCGCGCATACTATGGGCGCGGCTTTCAGTCTGGTCTGCCTTGGCCTGCTTTACTTGGCCCCGCCCGCTTTCGGCTGGTCGGCGGTGCTGGTTTTTGCGGTTATGAAGAGCATTTCCGCCTTTGGCTATTGCCCGGCTTCCAAGCTTTACGAATGCGTCTCTGCCGGCGACTGCTGCGCGTTTACCAGGAAACATGGCTGCTGAACATTCCACGCCCGCGCATTGGGGAATAAGGCCCGTCCTGTTCCACGTCGGAGGGTTCGGCGTGCCCGCTTATTCTTTCTTTGTGCTGCTGGGCCTTGCGGTAGGCGCGGCAGTATATTTTTATGAAGCTGGGAGAGGCAGAAAACTGACGGAGCAGGGCTTTTTCATCTTTATAGGCTCGCTGGCCGGCGGGGCGCTGGGCGCCAAGCTGACGGAACTGGCCATCAATTACAAGTTAGTACTAGCGGCTACTTCCCCGGAATTTTTATATTCCGGGCGGACCATAGTGGGCGGACTGATAGGCGGCGCGGCCGGCGCGGCGCTTACCAAGAAGGCCATAGGGCTGAACGAGCGGCGGGGGAACTTCTTTGCCCCGGCCATAGCGGCAGGGCTCGCCATAGGGCGGCTGGGCTGCTTCTTCCAGGGCTGCTGCTATGGCGTTCCCACAAGCCTGCCCTGGGGCGTGAACTTCGGCGACAATATTCCCCGGCACCCGACGCAGCTTTACGAAGCCGCCTTCATGCTGCTGATGCTTGTTTATCTGGAAAAGATAAAGAACAGGACTGATCTTCAGCCGGGCCGTCTTTTCGACCTGCTGATGATTAACTACTTCACTTTTCGTTTCTTCATAGAGTTTATAAGAGTGGAGAAAACAGCTTTCTGGGGCCTAACAGTGTTCCAACTAATCTCCTTAGCTGTTATAATTTACCTAAACAGGGGATTCTTGATTAACCGCGCGCCTAAACGCAAAGTATATGCCTGAAGGAAAATTTTATGGCTGAAGAACAAAACCAGGAAAACATTAATGTTCCCGCGGCCCCCGGGTATTATAAGACTACCCGGAGCAAGGTCACGGACTTTCTGGCGGGCTTCCTGGGTTGTCCTATCGTTATCCTGCTCGCCCTGTTCACAGTAACTTCCATTCTGCCCGGGGACTACGGTACCCTTATGGGCTGGGTTACGTTGGCGGTCTTGACCGTGCTGACGATATTCTTGACGGTAGGCGCTTACAAGCGCGGCAGAAAATTCATCGCTATCGGCATTATCTCTCTTATAATCGTACCTCTGATAGCCGCCGGCAGCTGTCTCTTAATTATCACGGCCTTACGTTAAGCGTTTTGCCTGGTGGAAGGTGATGTCTTGAAAAATATGGATATTAAATGCCCGCATTGTTCCAGGACTATAACGGCTGCGGATATAAATGTACAGACCAGCATAGCTAAATGCGGCTATTGCAACGCGGTGTTCGGTTTTGCCGACAAGGTGCCCGGCGCTGCCGCCGGGTCTTCTAAAAGAACGGTAGAGATGCCGAAGAACTATACTATGGGGAACGAGGGCGTGGACTTGGTAATAACGCGCAGATGGTTGAGCAAGAAGTATGTTGTAATGCTGGTCTTCTGTGTTTTTTGGGACGGCTTTCTGGTGTTCTGGTATACAGTGGCTTTAACCAAGGCCGGGCCGCTTATAATGATACTGTTCCCGGTGCTGCACGTGGCTGTGGGTGGTTTTCTCACCTACTTCACCCTGGCAGGTTTCCTTAACAGGACAAAAATTACGGTTAATACGGGTCAGCTGCGCATAAAGCATTATCCGCTGCCCTGGCCCGGCAATAAGGTCATTCAGCGGCAGGAGCTGGAACAGCTCTTCTGCGAAGAGACGATGCATTCCAGTAAAAATAGCACTTCTTATACCTACAGCTTGCAGGCCGTAACGGTCGGCGGCGGGCGCATGAAACTAATTTCCGGCATGGACAAGCCGGAAGACGCGCTCTTTCTGGAGCAGAAGATAGAGGGTTTTCTCGGCATTACGGACAGGTCGGTAACCGGAGAAATGCGCCCGGTTTAACGCGGAACTTATATTAAGGAAGAGCCCGGCTTGCCGGGCTTTTTCTTTTACTTGAAGATGATCAGGAGCGCGCCGGCGGCTATCAGGCAGGCGCCTAGCCATTGGAATACGCCCAGGCGCTCGCCCAGGAACAGTACGGAAAGCAGAATGGCGAAGACCAGGCTGAGTTTGTCTATGGGCGCCACCAGCGAGGCCGGGCCCGTTTGCAGCGCGCGGTAGTAACAGATCCAGGAGAGCCCCGTGGCCAGTCCTGAAAGTACCAGAAACACCAGGCTGTGCCGGTTCAGCAGCAGCGGGTTCTTCCATTCCTGCCTGGCTGCTACCAGCGCGCCCAGAAAGGCGAGTATTACGAAGGTGCGGATAAGCGTGGCCAGGTTGGAGGGGATGTCTTTCACGCCCACCTTGGCCAGCACGGCCGTAAGGCCCGCGAACAGCGCCGAACCTACCGCATAGAGTTTCCAGTCGGTCATAAGTTTCCTTTAGAGGATGTCTTCTTCTTCCAGCGGCGGGAACCAGCGCTGCGCCACAAAGGTGGGCAGTACGGCGCTGGCTATAAGTACGCCGGTCAGCACCGAGTACTGCTCCGCGTTCAGCATTCCGCCCTTTAATCCGAACAGCGCGGCCATCAGGCCGAAGGTGAGCCCGGTGGACATGAGCAGCGTGAAGTAGTTTTTGTTGGAGGGGAAATACTTGCCGGCCAGGAAATAGACGCCGGCGAACTTGGCTGCCTGCTTAACGGCGAACAGCGCGGCAAAAAGTCCTGCGGCCCCCCACAGCGCGCCTAATGAAACTTTCATGCCCGCTACTATAAAAAAGAAAGGAGTAATGAAAGCGTAGGCTACTGTGCGCAGGCGGTTCTTTACGGCGGCGGCGCCGGGGGCGGCAAAGTGGCCGCTCATTACCAGGCCGAACAGAAAAGCCGGCAGCATGGCCTGGCTGGAGCCCAGCTCGGCCAGGTAGATGAAGGCCAGCAGCACGAAGAAGATATATTTAATTTCGGGCTCTATCACTTTGCCCGCCAGCGCCGGGTGGTTGAGCAACCCGGCGGAGAAGCGGCCCGCGAATACCAGGAAGCCGCCGGACACGCCCAGGAAGAGCAGGGTGTAGAGGTTGGGCTTCAGAAAGGCCAGGCTCAGGGCCAGCGCGGTGAGCGTGTTGGTAAGGAAGGTGCAGGCCATCAGCAGCTTGCCGGTGCGGGTCTTGTTCAGCCCGGTTTCGGTAAGGACGGAATAGACTACGGCGAGCGAGGTTTCGGAGAGCGCTATGCCGGTGATTAGCGAGGCCTGCAGGTTCCAGCCGGCGGCGTAACGGCAGAAGAGGTAGCCGGCGGCGAAAGGCGCCAGAAAGGAAAAAAGGCTAAGGATGGCGGCCCGCCTGAAATTTTCTTTCAGCAGTTTGCCGTCCACTTCGGCGCCGGAGAGGAAGGTGAGCACTATACCGCCGAAGCCGGCTATGTAGGTCATCCAGTCCGCGGCGTGAAGGCCCAGGCTGCCGGCGGCCAGGCCGAGCAGGAGCTCGAAGATGGCTACCGAAAGTCCCAGCCGCAGGCTAAGCAGGCTGGCCGCAAAGATCATCAGCCCCGCGATCAAAGGTATTTTATCAGGTTCCATAATCATTCTCCGGGTCCCGCCACGGGGACCGGAACGCAAAACGCGCAAGAAAGTGTCGCTTGTGCTCCACACGGGGCACTGGCCTATGGCCGTGCCGCATCGAGCGCTATGCGCATCAGACGGCCACCGTGCCCTCGCTCGGCATTCGCCCGCCGCGCTTATGCAAGCGGCGGGCTCACGACGGTTTTGCTAACCCGGTCCCCGTGCCGGGACCAAGGTTCTCTATGTGAAATGACCTCTACCTTAAGGGGTAGAGGTCATTAGCGCTTATGCGCGGTTTCCCCGGGCGGCCGGGGCGGCGGACTTCATCGCCTTGCATAAATTATACAAGTTACTTCTTCGGCGCGCGGAAGGTTTTAAGCGCGTTCTCTACCTTGTCCAGCAGTTCCTTGGAGTAGAGCTTGCCAACCAGCGCCTGACGGGCGGCTTCGCCGGACTTTTCCAGCTCGGCTACCACGGCGGGGCTGGCGGGCTCGGTAAAGATCAGGCCCTTCTTTTTAAGGATGCCTATGGACTGGTCGTTCTCTTTGCGGCTCTGCAGGGTGAGCGCGCGGAAATACTTGTCGCCCAGCGCCAGCATGGTCTTCTGGTCGGCGGGGGTGAGGGTGTCGAAGATCTTTTTGGAGATCAGCACCGCGCCGGAGGCGTTGGTGAGCGGCAGCGCAAAAACGTACTTCATCCTGGCGAACCACTGCAGGGCAATAACGGAAAGGGGGGAGCCGTACACGCCGTTGATCATGCCGGTCTGCAGGGAGCTCATCACGTCGGTGATGGAGAGCGGAATGGGCTTTATTTTAAGCGCGGAGAAGGTGGCCTCGGCGATGGGGTCGCCTTCCCAGATCCACATCTTAACGTTCTTAAGGTCTTCCGGTTTGGTAACCGGCACGTTGGAGAAGATGTTCACGTTCCCTACTTCAGCCCAGCCCAGCAGCACGTAGCCGCGGCTCTCGAAGATCTTGCGGAAGTCGGCGTCCATTGTTTTGTAGACGTGGTCTATTTCTCTGGCGTTCTTGAACAGGAAGGGCGTGTCCAGCAGGCGCGCCTCGGGGGCCACCTCGCCTATGCCCACTCCGGTAAAACCGCCGGCGTGCAGCTGGCCCAGGCGGATCTTCCGCACCACGTCTTTCTCGTCGCCTGAAACGCCGCCCGGGTAGATCTTGAACTTCACGCGGCCTTCGGTCTTGGCCGTGGTCTCTACGGTGAACTGCCTCATCGCCTTCATCCAGGTGGAGCCGTCCGGCGCCAGCGTGGCGAACTTTACCACGGTCTGCGCCCTGAGCGGCAGCGCCAGGGTCAGGGCGGTAAGGAATACGGCTGCGGTCTTAGAAAAGTTCATCTTTTTTCTCCAGTAATTTCTTCGCTTTAATTTTTGCCACTTCGTTGGGCAGGCGGGTCACGCCGTCCTTCGGCTCCGCTTCTATGATTTCGCCGAGGAGCCGCTCGAAGAGCGCCTGGTCCTGCGCGGCCACGGCGCCCAGCTTGGCGTACAGGTAGCGGCTCAGCATAAAGTCCGCGCCGGGGCCCTTCAGCGCCAGCTCGAAATGCTCGGCCGCCTTTTCCGGGCTACCGCCGAGCAGCCTGGGCCTTATGGCATGGTAGGCTCCCAGAATATCTTCGGCGGCGTTGTAGTAGTAGCCGGGGTCCAGCTGCAGCAGCTTCTGCGCGGCGGGCTCCAGCGTGGGGATCTCGGCGATGGCTTCCGGTTTGTCCCGGTTGATGTTCATGTAAAGGGCTTTGCAGAAGGTCTGCCAGAATAGCGGGTGGGCGTCCTTCTTCTTAGCCGTCTCAAAGGTGGCGCCGTCGAGCGCGCGCTCGGCGTAAGCCTGGCCTTTCTGATAGAAGACCGAGGCGCGTTCGGGGCTTTCGTCCTCAAGGAACATGAAGGCGTAGCCGCAGAAACCCTGGGAAGCGTTCAGCAGCAGGTCCTTGTTGCCGGGGTCGCTGGCCAGCAGGATCTCCATAAGCTGGAGGTTCGCCGGGAGGGCCTCTTTAACGTACTGCGGGTCCGACTCCGAAAAGACCACGGGCAGGCCTTTGTCGATGATGCCGGAAGTGACGCGAGCGGCTGTGCGGTTAAGCGAGCAGCCGGCAAGTGAACCCGCCGAAGCGAGGCATAAAAAGTAAACAAGGCGTTTGAGCTTCATCCGCGTTTCTCCTTGACCAACGCCGAAAAAGCCAGGACGGTGCTCCCGTGCTTCTTACTGAAATCTTCCGCGGGGGTGGGGAAGCGGTAGGTCCAGTTGTGGTCGCCCAGCGTGCCCGGGGTGTTCACCCTGTCTTTGGAACCAAAGATGTCCTGGATGGGCAGGATCACTATGCGCGAACCGGCGCCCAGCAGGGAGGCCAGGGTTTTTTCGCGGGCCTTGGCGAAAGGCGGCGGAACAGATTCGTCGCCAGAGACCAGGTTCCAAAAAAGCTTCTTTTCTACGGGGTCCACGGTGTCCCACCAGTCCGCCAAGGGTTCGTTGTCGTGGGTGGAGGAAGTGGCCAGCGAGACCGGGCCGTAGGTTCCGGGGTCTATGTAGCTGGTCCCGTCCTTGGTCTTTTCCCAGCGCATCACCTTGTAGCCGGGCACGTTCAGTTCGTTCAGTACCTCACCCACGTAGGGCGGGATCAGGCCCAGGTCCTCGGCCACGGGCAGCATGCCGCTGGCCCCGGCCACGGCCTGGATGAACCGTTTGCCGCGCTCGCGCTGGGCGTGTTCGTCCTTAATGTCGAAGTCGGGTTTCAGCGCCACGTCGCGCGGGATCACCCAGGTGCGGAAGAAGCCCACCATGTGGTCGATGCGGAACAGGTCGTAGAATTCGGCGGCCTTCTTAACTTTGGAGCGCCACCAGTCGAAATTATTGTTTTCTATCACGTCCCAGTTGTAGGCGGGCAGGCCCCAGCGCTGGCCGGTCTCGCTGAAAGCGTCGGGCGGGGCGCCGATCTCGCGGTTGATGTCGAACTCGGCCTGGCGGGCCCACACGTCGGAGCTTTCCTGGTTCACCATGAAGGGCAGGTCGCCAAGTATTTTTATATCCAGCTCGGCGGCGCGGGCGCGGGCGGCGGTCCACTGGCGGTGGATGGCCCACTGTAAATATTTAAAGAAAAGAACCTGGTGCTCTTCGCGCTGCTGCAGTTCTTTTATAGCTTGCTGGTCGCGGTCCCTGAGCGGGCCTTCCCAATGCGTCCACGAGGTCCAGTTGTGGGTGTCCTTCAGGCGGCGGAACACGGCGTAGTCGTCCAGCCAGCCAGCGTTGGCGCGGCAGAAGGCGCGGAATTCGTTGGCGGACGCCGAGTCCTTCAGGATGTGGTGCTGATGAAAATGGGTGTAGACTTTCCAGAGGGTGGAGAACTTAAGCTCGCGCACCTCGTTGTACATCACGGCGGTAGATCTGCGCAGCTGCCGCAGGGTGGACTGGAAGCGGCGGGAATTAATCTCCTCGCGCAGAACGGTGTATTCCTTAAGCTCGGGAAGTTCGTCCACTGCTATGTAGATGGGGTCCAGGGCAAAAGCCGAGAGGGCTGTATACGGGCAGGAAACGCCGGGGGGCATTTCGTTCAGGGGCAGCACCTGCAGCAGGTTCAGGCCCATCGCCTTCATGGCGTCGAACCAGAGGGTCATGGTGCGGGTGTCGCCTATGCCCCAGTCCTTCTTGTGGCGCATGGAGAACAGCGGGAACAGGGTGCCTGTATGGTTTTTTTCCAGGAAGGGATGCATGCTTTGGGTTCTTACCTCGCGGCTATGGCTTCTATTTCCACCAGGGCGGCCTTGGGGAGGGCTTTCACTTCCACGGCGGCGCGGGCGGGGGGATTCTTGGAGAAAAATTTAGCGTACACTTCGTTCATCTGGGCGAACTGGCCCAGGTCCGCCATAAAGACGGTGGTCTTAAGTACGTTCTCCAGGGTAAGGCCTTCGGATACGAGGATGGCCTCGATGTTCTTTATGGAGGCTTCGGTCTGAAGCTTGGTGTCGGCCGGTACCAGCTGGCCGGTGGCGGGGTCTATGGGCAGTTGGCCGGAGATGAAGATGAGGCCGTTGGCTTCTATGGCCTGGGAATAAGGGCCTATGGCGGCGGGGGCGTTCTTGGTGGCGATGATCTTTTTCATGATTATTCCTTTGCGGTTCTACGGTACAGGAACTATATTACAAAATTCAGTACTTTACTTGCTCGTCAGGCCAGTAATTGTAATAATATCAATGTGAAAAACACTATACATTTTTCCGGCATAGGCGGGGTCGGCATGAGCGCGCTGGCGCAGGTTAAGGCCATGGAAGGGCGGAGCGTAAGCGGCTCCGACCGCGACTTCGACCGCGGCCGCAACCTGGGCGTTAAGGCCAAGCTGGAAGCGCTGGGCATAAAACTTTTTCCGCAGGACGGCTCGGGGGTGAACGAAGAGACCTCCGAATTAGCCCTTTCCACCGCCATTGAAGATTCCAACCCCGAAGTAGTACGGGCGAAAGAGCGCGGCCTTAAGATAAGCCACCGCTCGGAGCTTTTAGCAGCCGAGGTCAACGGCGCCGACGCCATAGCCGTGGCCGGCACCAGCGGCAAGTCCACCGTGGCCGCCATGCTGTTTTGCGCGCTGGAAGCCGCGGGCCTTGAACCCTCTATAATCACCGGCGGCGCGCTGGGCCAGCTGCAGGAGCGCGGGCTGATCGGCAACGCCTTCCGCGGCAAGGGTAAAATACTGGTGGTGGAAGCCGACGAATCAGACGGCACTATTGTTCGCTATATGCCGAAGACCGGGCTGCTGCTGAACATCAGCAAAGACCATAAAGAAATCTCCGAGCTCAACAAGATCTTTACCGAATTCGCCGGGCACTGCGGCCGCCTGCTGGTGAACGCCGACGACAAGCCCGCCGCGGCGCTGCTGCCCTCCGCCGAAATGTTCGGCTTCGGCGCCGGGAACTGGAAAGTAACGGACATAAAGACCGGCCCGTTCTCCTCCGAATTCAAGATCAACGGCGTTGCTTTTGCGCTGCCCGCGCCCGGGCTGTACAACATTGAGAATGCGCTGGCCGCCTGCGCGGCGGCCTCGGTGTACGGCGCTGGCCTGAAAGCCTGCGCGGCGGGGCTTAAGAATTTCCGCGGCGTGGAGCGCCGCTTCGTGCTGATAGGCGAGAAGCGCGGCGTAACCGTAATAGACGACTATGCCCACAACCCGGCCAAGATCAGCGCGCTGCTGAAGGCGCTGCACCAGGCGCAGGGCCGGCGCGTGCTGGCCGTTTACCAGCCGCACGGTTTTACTCCGACCCGCCACCTGAAAGACGAACTGATAGAGAGTTTTGTAGCCGGGCTGAACCCGGCGGACATGCTGATAATGCCGCAGATCTATTATGCAGGCGGCACGGTCAGCAAGAATATTTCCTCGAATGATATAGTTGCCGCCGTGGCCGCGAAGGGCCGCTTGGCTGTATATTACGAGAACCGGGCCGAGATTCCGGCGGCTGTTTCAAAGCTGGCCAAGCCCGGAGATATAGTAGTTGTGATGGGCGCGCGCGACGCCACGCTGGCCGAGTTTGCCGCCCAGCTCCTGGCGGCTTTGTAAAGCTCTGGCAAATGCTGCCGCGGATGAGATATACTACCCTGCAAAAGTACCCGGGGAGCGGACTAGAACGGAGAATAATATGAAACCTGAAAAAATAACTGAAGGTGTCTATACAATAAGGGTTAACCATTTTAACCGCCGGCTTTTCGATTCGCTGATCCCGCTGCCGCAAGGCACCAGCTACAACGCCTACCTGGTAAAAGGTTCCGAGAAAACCGCGCTGCTGGATTCCGCAGATCCTGAGAAGGCCGAGGTGCTGTTTGATTACCTGAAGGAAGAAAAAAAGATCGACTACATAATCAGCCACCACGCCGAGCAGGACCATTCCGGTTCCATTCCGCTGGTGCTGGAACGCTACCCCGGGGCCAAGGTGGTAACCAACGCCAAGTGCAAAGAGTTCCTGCTGACGCACCTGCACCTGCCCGCGGAAAAAATTATTGAGGTCAAGGACGGAGAAACTCTTTCCCTCGGCGGTAAAACGCTGGAATTCGTCTTTCTGCCCTGGGTGCACTGGCCCGAGACCATGGCCACTTACCTGCGCGAGGATAAGTGCCTGTTCTCCTGCGACTTCTTCGGTTCGCATATAGCCGAGAGCCAGCTTTTTTCCGAAGAGCGCGAAGTTTATGAACCGATGAAGCGCTACTTCGCCGAAATTATGATGCCTTTCCGCTCCAACATTAAAACCCACCTTGAGAAGCTGGCTAAGTACGAACTGGCTTACATAGCGCCGGGCCACGGCCAAGTGCATAAAAACCCAAAGTTTATCATGGATATTTACAGCGACTGGGCCGTCTGCGGGCCCAGGAATAAGGCGCTGATAGCGTATATTTCCATGCACGGTAGTACTTATATGCTGGTGAACCGTCTGGTAAGCCGCCTGCAGGAAGCCGGGGTTTCGGTCGAAAAGCTGAACTTGGAACAGTTCGACGAAGGCCGCGTGGCCATGGCGCTGGTAGACGCCGCCACTCTTGTTATAGGTACGCCCACTGTGCTTATGGGTCCGCATCCGAAGGTAGCTTATGCCGCCTACCTGGCCAACCTGCTGAGGCCCAAGCTTAAATATGTTTCGGTTATAGGGTCTTTCGGCTGGGGGGGACGCGCACTGGAAACCATAGCGGGCCTTATTCCTAATATTAAGGCCGAAGTGCTCAAACCTGTTATCATTAAGGGCCTGCCGACCGAGGTGGACCTGAAGCAGATAGACGAACTGGCCGCCCTTATTGCCGAGAAACACAAGGGTCTGCCGGCCTGCGGCTGAGCGGGTTTCCGCGGTCTTTTTTCTGGGCCTTGAATTTTCCGGTTTTGTCTGCTAGACTCTTTGTAACGTCAACCTGTTTTTCAGTTTCCCGCGTGGGAAGGGTGAAAATCAGGCTTATATTTTATTTTAGCCAGGGGGCGGTTTATGCAGGACAATAATAAAGAAAGAAAAAAAGCGCTGATTATCTCCGTCCTGGTTTTCCTGCTCGGCGGCGGCGGGATTTTCCTATTTTTTATCATACAGGGGTCCAATGACCTGACCGGGGCCGGAAAAAGTAATTTCCAGTACGGCACCGTTACCCGCGGGGCCGTGTCTTCTTTCTTCAAAGTCCTGGGTTTCGACGACAAGGAACCTCTTTCCACCTCCGCCAAGGTCAGGGTGGAGGCGAGGGGACTGCTTGAGGACGGGCCTACACCCCCGGCAGCCGATGTTTCGGACTGGATGGCTAAAGATAAAAGCGAAGGCAGGCCGGCCCCGTCAAGGTCCGGCAGCACGGTTGTGCCCAGGATGGGCGGGCGCGGGACTTCCGGAGTGGGCGGCCTTGGCGGCGGCGGTACCCGGTCTTCGGGCGGCGTTTCCCGCTTTGGAGACGGTTCAGAGAGCGGGAATACCAAGTTGGCCACTGCGGCCTCCGGTGCGGCCGGGGTTAAAGGTAAAGGTACTCTTGGCGCTCTGACCAATGCCCGCGCCGCGCTGGGAGAAGCCCTTAATAGCGGTTCCGCTATGACCGCCAAGAGCAGCTGGGACCGCAGTTTTGGAGTGGGGAGCGGCAGCAGCCACGCCGGGCCGAGCATGGCCTATGGCAAGACCGGCCTGGTAAATTTGGACAAGATAAAGAAAGGCGAAGTCGACAATTTAAAAACCACCGATATTAAGTCGCTCAAGACCCCTGAGCCGGGCGCTATGAAGCTGGACAAGGAGGCGGCTGCCGCCGACCCTGCGCTTAAAAAAGCCAATGAAGAGGCTGTCGCCGCAGCGGCAAAAAAAGCCGCGGCGGAGGCTCTGGCCAGCGCCGCTACCAACGCCCTGGACAGTACTTCGGGTACGGGTGGGGGGGGCGCGCCTAAAGCCGATTCCAGAGACCCTAATGAAGATAGATTGACTGTTAATGGGGAAGAGGTTCCTGCCGAGGTAGTGGATTCCATAAAAGGCGGGTTGTGCGCCAAGGATTGTACCACCACGGATGGCCAGACTTACACTGACAATAAGACGAACATCACTAAGAATACGGACGGCAGCTATAATTGCGTTTATAGCGGCACACAGACAGATCCAAGTACTGGAATTACAATAACTTATTCAGATACTGTTCAGATAGCTCCGAACGGAACGAGGACGCTTCTTGATGTCAAGGAAATGCCTTCCAAGTAGGTCTTGACAAGTCAACTTTTGTCTGGTATAACATCAGTGAAATCAACTTTGCCTTGAACGCCCCGGGGGCTGTGTCAAGGAAAGTTAAGACTTATTTATGCGGCAAAAAAATCGGCTGGGTTTAAATAAGGCGGGGTTATGATGAAACTTCAGACTAAAAAAGCTAAACCTGTACAGTACGTCATAGGCGGTACTGTTGCCGTTATAATTCTGGGGCTTTGGGTCTCTCTCCCGCTTATGAACGGCACCTCTGCCGACAGCTCATTCTCCGCGGGGAATCCTTTCCGGTCCAAGGTTGCCGACATCTCTTCTCTGGGCAGCGAGAGCTCCGGCGAGGTTGGCGCCCCCGGCTACCCTCTCAGCGGCGAGATGATAAACAACCCCGCCACCTCCGGCGAGGAAATGGCTTCTTCCCTTTTTCAGTCCGGTCCCAGCGAGGAAGAGGCTCCCGCGGCCTCTGCTTCAGTTGACGGCCCCGCGGCTTCCGGCCCCGGCGCCGGTCCTTCCGCTTCAGGCGGCGCGCCCTCTGCAGCGCCCCGCGGGAAGCTTGCCGCCGCGGCTTCCATAACCGGCGGCAACTCCAACTCTATGACCGCCGGCGGGGTGCACAACAAGTTCTTCGGGAGCGGCAACCAGAAAGCCGAAATTGCCACTGCTGCCCCCGGCCCGGACATGAAGAAGCAATCGGCAGCGGATAAGAGGGCTTCCCTTGTGGCGATGCTGGGGAACAGTTCGGAAAAGAGTAGTCTGGCCGCAAAATCCGGCAATATGGATGCCGCAAAGGGCGGGGCTTCCGCCGCTTTCGGCAATACCTCCGGTAAAGGCGATACCTCGGACCTTAACAGCAATTTAGAGTCGCAGTCTCTGGAGTCCGGGATGCAGATGGGGCAGACCGCCCAGGACCTCAAGAAGAACGATCCCGGTTTGAACAAGCACAAAATTACTCTTCCGGAACCCAAGGCAACTAAGGACGAAGACGCTGACGCTGAAATGAAGAAACAGATAATGTCCATGATAATACAAGCCGTTTTAAAGGTGGCACTGGGCGCTTTGCTGTAACAGGTGAGATTCGCATCGGGAGGAATTTATGAACAACTATAACGACGAAAAAGAAAAGAAAGGCGGTTTCTGGTCCGCGCTTTCGGGCCTTTTCAGGGGCGGCTCTTCCGCAATGGGCGGTGCCTCTTCCGGGCTCGGTTCCGCCGGAGGCATGGGCGGCCTTTTTGCCACCAAGGCCGGCATACTGGGCATGGTGCTGGGCGGCGCTACCATAGCGGCCGGCGTAGGCGTGGTCTACAACTTTGTAGGCCCTTCCTCCAAGCCGGTCTATTCGCCGGAACTTTTCCAGAACAGCTATTACGAGGAAGAATCCTCGAAGGCGGGTTTTGAACGCGCCCAGGCTCGCAAGACGGCCTCAGCCGAGCCATCCACGCTGGACATGTTCAAGGAGCAGGCCAGGAAGGACGGCTTGGGCGGCCTGGCTTCCGAAGCTTCAGATCAGGAAAAAGCCGCCGCTTCAGCCGGCGCTACCGCGGACGGGGCGTCTGCCGACAGCGCCGCTCCCGGCGTTCCCGGCTCTGAAATGGGCGCTGGCGCCAGCGCCGGCGCTGGCGGGCCTAAGCTCCAGGCCGGTTCCGGCTTCGGCAGCAAAGGCGGCGGTTCCGGTTCAGGCAGCTCTATCCCCAGGATGCAGGGCAATGGCGGAATGAGCGGCGGCATCGGCAACCAGTTCCAGTCAGTTTACAGGGCTCCCGCGCAGGCTAATGGCGGCAAAACTTCCGCAATGTCAGCTTCCGCGGGCAGGGTTAACAGTTCTCCTAAGTACGCTTTGTCCATGGGTAAAGGCAAAGGGGCTTACGGCCAGGCAAAGTTCGCCGGCAAGATGGGCGCCAAGGCGGCCTACTCCGCAGACGGTTCCAGCGCCCGCACCGAAGCCACTAACGCCTTCTCCGGAGAGACCACCGGTTCCGGCGACGTAGGCGCCGCCGGCACAGGCGCGGGTTTGGGCGGGGCCGGCGTTTCCAACGGCTCCGCGCTTAAAGGTAACGACCCCAGCCTCAGCGGCAACGAATCAACACCTCCCCCGGTGCCTAACGGTAAAAAGGACAGTCCCTGGCAGGAGACTGAAGACGGCATCATGAAATCCATGATGTGGGCCGCCGGCATGATCCTGCTTACCAAGTTGCTGTCCGGCTTAGCGGAAAAGGCCGTTGAAATTCCCTGGCTCTCGGCCGCGTTGTACATAGCCGCCATGGCGGCTGCCGCGGTAGCCATCTTCTTCGCTATCAAGGTAATAATGGGCGGCTTCGAGATGTACAGCAAGTACGGCCAGAAGATGATGGGCGGCATTTATATCCTAGCTGGCGTGGTACTTATTATGAATGCTATAAAGGCGCTTTGCGAGGCTGCCGGCGGTGCCGGCGCTGCCGGTACTACGCCCACTTCAATTAACGGCGTGGCGGGCACTGCGGGCACCCCTGTGTTGGGCGGTGCGAGCGGCTTCCTGAATGGGATGGGCGGTATGTCTAGCATGTTCGACCTTGGCAGCTTGTTAAAGTAATTGGTGAGGGTATATTGGAGGCGTTATGAACGACAATCTTCCGGAAATAAACTTTAAGGAAAAGAAGGAAAAGAAACGCGGCTTGCTCGGCTGGCTCAGAAGCAAGCTGGGCATCGGTTCCCGCGGCGGCGCCATGGGCGAGGCGGGGATGAATCCTTCCGCCATGAACGTGGGCAGGGCCCTCGGCACGGCAAAGTTCGGCGCTTCCGCCGGGCTGGGCGGCTTCATTTCCGGGAACATAGGCGCCATCGTCACTGCGGCAGTTGTCGCAGTGGCCGGCGGCGTCTACCTGGCCAATAACGCCCCGGCGCCTACCACGGGCAACTCGGCCTTCAGCTCCAATAAGAGCCCCGACAACTATGTGCCCGCCATATTAAGGAGTCAGGCCGCCAACCAGGGGTCTTCTCTTGAGATGTTCAAGGACACCAATAAGGACGCCGGTCTTGGTATGGAAGAGGGCGCTAATAAGCCCAAACCAGAAGACGCCAAGGCCTCCGCTAACGACGAGGAAAAGACCCCGGACGCCAATCAGGCGGCCCCGGACCAGTCCAACATGGCGGAATCTATGATGGGCAAGCTACAGGGGGGGAATATCGGTTCCCTTACCAGCTCAATGGGCGGTGGCGGAAATAAGATGTCGGCCATGGGCGGCTTCGGTAACAAGTTCAGCCAGAAATCCGACTTCACCTCAGGGATCGGCACTGGCTTTCAGGGCTTGGCCAAGTTTGACCAGCGCAAGGGCAAAATGATGGCCATGAAGGCCACTTCGCGTCCGGTATTCAAGAACGCAAAAGCGGGTACGGGTAAAAAGTTCGGCGCGGGGGCCATGAACCAGGCCAAGGGGCTGCGCGACACTCAGAAGTCCTATACCGGCACCAGCATAGATTCAGCCCGCTCTACTCAGGATAAAGCCTGGGAGGGCAGCACCGGCACCGGGTCGGCCGACGGCGGCGCCGGCATGGGCGACGGCGGCGCGGGCGTGGTGACTTCTCCCTCGCTCGATAACGCCGGCTCCGGCGGCGGTGGCAGCGGAACCGGTATTGCCGATGACTCCGGTATTCCCGAAGCTTCCGCTCCCACCAATGTCAGCCCTTGGGCGAGCCTGCTTTCGATGGCGATGATGCTGGTAATATTGGCTGGCGTTCTGGCCGTGATCGGCGCCGCCCTGGTTCAGGCGGGCAGGGCCGGCTCGGTAATATTCGGTTCTGGCGCGGCCCTTATAGCTGTCGGCATGGCGCTTTGCGTCGCGGCCATGCTCCTCGGCGCGGCCGTTATGGTGATCGGCGGCATGCTGATGACCAGCTATGGACAGAACGCGCTCGGCGGCATTTACCTTATAGGCGGCGGCGTGGCGATAGCGGCCGGCGCGGCCGGTATGGGCGGCTCGGTGCTGGGCGGGACTACTACCGCCCTGTGGCTCGGCGGGGCTACCGCGGCGATAGGCCTGATAGGCAGCATGCTGGGCGGCAAGTAAGAGTTTTTAGCGCAGTCGGCGATGCCGCCGGGTTTTATCCCCGGCGGCTTCGGACGTGAACGGGAGAGTTGTTCTTCGGTATAATAGTTTTCGGTTTCGTCAGCAGGCAAGGGCCTTGGAGGGTATATGGCAAGTAAATTTGTGGAAAAACATAAGCGTAAATCAGTACTTGCCGCCCTGCTTTTTATATTTCAGGGCAGGACCAAGTACATCGGGATCATGCTTATAGTGATGATCCTTTCCGTGCCGTTCGTAATCTCGGGCGAGACGCTTAACAGCATAATGGCGCTTCCTCCCGTTTCGGCTTTCCTGAAGACGGTTGGACTAGGCAACCTGGTCTCTACGTTTAATCCCAAATATTCAAACGATCTTCTGCGCGCCGCCATGGACAAAGCCGCAGAGGACAGCGACCAGAATTCTTTCTGGGCCAAGTTCCTTAAGAGCGTTAATGCCACCCTTCCTCCGGCCGGGGGTCCTTCCTCCATGGCGATGATACGCGGCGGCGGCGATATTTTTGGCCTCCCCGTGATCAAGGAGGGCAAGGACGGCAAGCGCGGTCCGGGACAGGTCAAGGGAGTGGTCAACGAAGAGGAACGTAACCAGGGCGCGGACGGCGGCGACGTGGACCTCCAGGGCTTGCTTGCCGGCGGCGGAGCCGGCCGGGATGGCGGACTTTACGGCGATGTGATGGGACAGAATCTGGCCGGGCGGTTCGGCGACGGCGGTTCGGCTTCCGGCAACGGTCCTTACATGAACCGTACTGCGATGAGCGGCCGGGGAGGAATGTCGGCAGGCGGACAGTCTGCCGGGATGTATAGCCACGTGCTGGGACAGGCCGCGGGTAAGGTGCCGGTCCCCGGGGCTCCTAAAAAGGTTAACGTCAAGCTGATGGGGCGCGTTTCCGGTTTTTCATGGAAGAATGTAGGTTTCAAGACCAGCAAAGCCAAGGTTGATATAAAGCTTACCTCCAAGCAGCCTATGTTCCAGCTCGCTCAGACCTTCGCCATGACGGGTTCCGCCTTTAAGGCCAAGGACTCGTCCATGGAATATCAGGCCGCTTATACCGGTACCACTTACGATGGTAACGATTCCAACCTGGAGGTCATCCAGACGGACGCTTCCTCCCCCGTGGTGCCAGACACTTCTTTCACCGGCGACATCATGACCCAGGCCGATAATCTGCAGCAACAGGCCCTGGACTGTCCCAAGGCGCAGGGCGACCAGGGCGCGAAGATGTCCGCGGATGCCAAGGCCATGGATGACATCGCCCGGACGCTCGGCACCCCTCCTAAGTGCTGCAGCGGCGGGGTCGGCGCCTGGAACAATAAAATAAACCAGATAACTTCCAAGTGCATGGACTTCAACGTGAACGAGGCTATCCTTGCAGCCAAATGCCAGAGCAAGAGCAACCAGATGAACTGCAACTATAACTCGCAGAAGATAAAGCCCTGTTCCAAGTGGGTGTGCTGGCTGGCCATCATACTTATGATTTTCGTGGGCATTCTGCTTGGCGGCCTGCTTGGCGCCATAATCATAGGCGTATCCGTGATCGCCGGAGGCTTAATGTTGGGCGGCGATATCTTCGGCCCGCTCGGAGGCCTGGTTAGCGGATTTATCAGCAAGATCGCCGGCGGTTGAGCCGTTTTTTTAATAAATTTTTAAGCCCGCGGTAAGCCAGTTGGAGGAATGTTCCGGTGCTAAACATCTTTTGTGCGGCGGCAGCTTGTGAGGGCGGAGTTTGCGCCAGCGGAACTTTTCTCCAGGAGCGCCAGCAGCGTTCCGGCTTTGTCCTGCGGGCTTTTTTATAGTCGTGTTTTAGGGGGCAAGCGACCCGGCGACAGAACGGGCCGCTTAGTGGGTCTAAAGGCCCAGCAGTTCAGGGGACTAATGACACTTGGCCGGAGCATTAATATCAGGTAAATTATAAGTGGAGTTATATATAAATATTTTGGTCGTCCCGTCGGCAAGCGGTAGTTCGGCAACTAAATTAAGGATCGGAGGAAGTTATGAATCTCTATAATGATGACGAAAAAAAAGACGGAGCGCCGGTAATCCCCAGCGGCTCTTCGTCGTTTAAGAAACCCTCCGCTTTCGGTAGACCGATGTTCTCGCGTACCGCCGGCGGCATCATGGATAGGCTTAAGAATCTGTCCCGCAAGGACATGGCCTTCGTGGGCATAGGTTTGAGCGTGCTGGTGATGGCCCCCGTGGCGGAATACATGACTTCCAAGCCTTCTGGCGATAATCTCCTTACCCCCGGCTTCGGTTCCAGGGAAGGCTCTTCCGCTACCGGCGGGGTGTATGAACCCGGCATTAACGCTCTCAGCCAAGGCTCCCCGGACGGCTCGGGCGAGGTTATAACACCGCTGAGTTCCAGAGACCCTTCTTCGCTGATCATCGGCTCGCAGTCGGCCCAACCGCCGGCGGCGCCGTTCTCGGCGCCTCCGCCCAGCAGCAGTTTCCGCGACTCCATGAAAGACGTGGGTCGCAACGCCTTCTCCGAGGCCGCTAAGTCTACGGGCGCTCCCACTCCCATCCCCAGGATGCAGTCCGCGCTGCGGAGCATGGGCTCCTTCTTCAGCGGCGGTGAGGGTACGAGTACCAAGGGTGGTCTGGACGGCAAGATTATAGGCGACGCCAAGTCGGCTTCCTCTAAAGCCGCCAGCCGCAGTATGGTGGGCCCGGTGGCCACCGCCGGCTATAAGGGTGTGGCTTCCAATAACCCAAACGGTTCCTCCAAGGGCGCTTTTGAAAAACTGCGCTCGCAGGGTGACAGGGCAGCCAGCAACTTCAGCGGCACTTCGGCCATGACCTCCCTGGACAGGGCCGCTGCCGACTCCGTGGATATTGGTAAAGGCGCGGGCGGCCTGGGCGCCGGCGGCGACTCCGATAAGACGGCCAAGACTTCCAACTCCACCAATAAATACGAGCACAGCCGCTCGGGTGAGTCGCTAGAGGAAATGGCGGCCAAGCAGCGCATGCAGAAGGCGCTGGACTGGGAATTCTTTAAAAAGTACGAGATCAAGAAACAGATCATAACCGCCATAGTAGGCGCGGTGTCCACTTCCATAGGTAAGTTTGTAGGAGATTCCATTGACAGCGTCTTCAACCCCTCCAGTCCGGCGGCTAAGTGCTGGACCACAGTGGCGGACAACCCTGACTGGGCTAAAGCCGATAGGATGTGCATCGGGAGCACAGACCCTGATTGTACCCTTAGGGTTGTTTGCACTAATCCCGGGCCCACCGTGATCACCTATTCAATGGGTAAGGAAGCTGCGGCTGTGCAGGCCAAGAAGTGCATCTGCAATAAATTCGCGGATGGCGCCGCCGCTGGAGCCTCCGGAACCTCTGGCGGTACTCCGTCGGGATCTTCTCAGGACCCCGTAGGTCCCGGAGTTTCAGGGCATGAGGTTGCCCAGCACACGGCGCAGAACATAGGAAACTATGACACCGTGCTTAAGGAGACCGTGCTTCCCGCACTTAAGGGTTACCACGACCTGGCTAAAAAGACCGTAGGAGACACTCGCGCGGTGACGCCCGCGGACCCCGACAAAGAGAAGAAGGTTACGAACGCCGTTGCGGACGCGTTCCGCCAGCTGGATGTTGCGGCGGGGAATGCGTTCAACAACGCCATAGCTCCCAAGAATGCCGCGGCCCGGAGCAAATTGAATGACTATGGTGGTAAAGTCGACGCTATTGACCAAACAGTTTCTTCTTCCCAGGCGAAGAAAGACATAGATAATATAAACAAACTTAGAACACTTGCTGCGGCCGACGTTGCCAAGAAAGTCTGCACTATCAAACTAAACGCCACCGCTGGTGCCCACGGCGAAGTGCTGGACAATGTGGTGACGGCCTGCCAGAATATAGTCGAAATAATCGACAATAGTCAGTCCTTCCTCGCCGCCAAGGGCAACTTTAAGGCCGCTAGCGGCGCCCTGGACGGCCAGAAAAACATGAAAGCCGCCTTCAGTAATCACATAGTACTGATGGACGGAGACGTTAAGGCCATGCAGGCCAGACATGCCGAGGTGCGGAACAGGGTGACCGAAATACTTGGAGACGGAACTAAAGGCATGATGGAAAAGATAATTGCCATATCCGATATAGGCAATAAGCCTGCTGACACCACTCCGCCCGCACAAGGGCAGACTAAGGCTGCCCGTGCCAAGGAGACCATCCCGCTCCGCATTTCCGCTATTGAAGTGCGCGGCTTTACCTGGGAGTCACTGTGGACTAATAACTTTGACGCTGATGCGACCGTAGCGGCCGAGCAGGCCGCCTGGAAGACCTTCGAGGATGCGTCGGCCAAAGGCGGCGCAACTCTTGCGGCCCCAGACAATATAGAGGCCGGTTCCTATCGTCCCAGCGAGATGCAGTCCGCTATAGCCGGGGCTTCCAGCGGCCTGTCCAGCATAGAGTCTATGGTCAAGACGGCAGGGACTAACTCTCAGGCGGCCATTACCGAGCTTAAGAAGCAGGTTGATGGCTGTTACTTTGATGACGGCGGCTGCACCGTTGTTAAGCCGCCGAAGGAAGAAACTCCTCCGACCGGCACTAACGGGACTGGGACTGGGACTGGGACTGGGACTGGGACTGGGACTGGGACTGGGACTGCAGCTGATACGGACGGGAGACCCGAGTCTACCCCCAATAATCCGTACAGGTTCACCCCTGATGAGCTTAAGGAAGCTAAAGCTGCCGCCAAAGCGACTTCAAAAAGCGGTGCTGCCGTTGGTGGGTTTAAGCAGGCCAGCCAGGGAAAATGCAGCGTGCTGAATTCAGCAAGGGTTACCGGGTTGGCTGGCGCTATGGATCCTGTAATGTCTCCCGAAGACGCACTTGATGCTTACAATAGCCGCGCCAATGTCGCCTGCGACTTTGTCCGGGAATGTTCCAAACTCCCCAAGAGCCAGGTTCAGGTTCCTGCCGAATGCGAGGGGCGTACCAGCAGATAAACGCCGGTGTATGTATAAAAAAGCCCCGCGGGTATTCCCCGCGGGGTTTTTCTTTATGGCGGTAGGTCAAAAATCGTATAATATTGATGTTAATTGCGGGGGCCGGGAATAGCGTTTTTTGGAATAATCAAGTTTAAAAAGGGGAATAAGATGAAAAGACTTATAGCTTCGTTCACTTTGCTCGCGGCTTTCGCCATGAGCGCTTCGGCGCAGATGTACTTCGACGGCAGCTTCGGCGCCACTTCCGGCCCGGGCGGCTACCGCGGCACCAAGCTTGATCTGACCATAGGTTCCGGCAACCTTGCCATAGAGCCTTCTATGGCCACCTATTCCAGCAACGCCCTGGACAAGACTTTCCGCACCTACGGCGTGCGTGGAGCCTGGGAGGCCGATCTCTACACCCTCGGCGCGGAGGCCGGGACTACCCCTAAGGTGAATAATTATTCCAATAATTACGTGGGCGCGGATATCACCTTCTCGCTCACCCCCGGCTCCGGCGGCAAATCCCGCCTGACCGGCCCCGCCGCGCACGGCGCCACCCGCGGCGGCGCGGGCGTTACCCGGCTGGACGTGGGCGCGTCGGTCAAACAGACCATTCATACCCAGGTCGTCGCCAGTTCCGACAGGAAAACCTCCCAGACCCAGGCCTCGCTTTTCGCCGGCGCCAAGGTCCTGATGGCCAATATCTCCGCCTCTTATACCGGTTATACGTACGGCGATGAGAACTCACCCACCGACCTTACCCAGGTTCCCGGACTTAATTTCTACTACAACGCCTTTCCCAAGGCCAGCTTCAACGCGCGGGTGGACCTGCCAGCCTTCCTGATTGTTACGCCGTTCGTCTCCTATACCGGTACCAGCTACAAGCACGGCGTCAAAGACAGTTCCGCCTACCTGCTGGGCGCTTACGTGGACCTGACCATGATTACGGCTAACGTCGGCTGGCAGTTGTTCGACAACGGTACTACCAGGGACAGCTTCCTGTCCATCGGCGCAGGTCTTAAGTTCTAAATCGCAACTTGAACGCCCGCGGGCGGCTCTCCGCCCCGGGCGCTACACTCGGCAGCTAACCTGAAAATTTATGTCCTACGAAAATCTTGCCACTAAATATCGTCCCGGAAACCTTGGCGAAGTAATGGGCCAGGAGACCATAAAGACTACGCTCCTGAACGCCGTGAAGTTGGGCCGCATAGCCCATTCCTACGTGTTCTACGGCCCGCGTGGCTGCGGCAAGACCAGCATAGCCAGGATCCTGGCCAAGACCCTGAATTGCCACCATCCCAAGGACGGCGCGCCCTGCGGGAAATGTCCTTCCTGCCTGGAGATAACCGAGAGCAAGTCCCTGGATGTTATAGAGATAGATGCGGCCTCCAACACCGGGGTGGATAAGGTCCGCAGCGTCATAATCGATCAGGTAGACTTCGCGCCGTCTCGCGATAAGTACAAGGTCTACATCCTGGACGAAGTGCATATGCTCTCCACGGGCGCTTTCAACGCCCTGCTGAAGACCGTAGAAGAGCCCCCTAAACACGTGGTCTTCATAATGGCAACCACCGAGCAGAGCAAGCTCCCGGCCACCATCGTCTCCCGCTCGCAGTGTTTCCGCTTCCGCCCCATCTCCGAGGCCGACATCATTATCCGGCTGAAGGAAGTTGCCGAGGCGGAAAAAATAAAAACCGAACCAGAAGCTCTCAACCTGATAGCCCGCTCCGCCGGCGGGGCCCTGCGCGACGCGCTGACCCTGCTCGACCGCGCGGCTTCTTTCGGCGGGGGGGAAGTGAAGACCGACGTCTTGAACGACCTGCTCGGCCATCCCGGCGCCGCCCTTGTGAACGCAATTGCGCTGGCCCTGGTAAACCGCGACGCGGCCGCCCTGCATGCCGCCTTTGACAAGCTTAACTCTGAGGGGCACGACCCGCTGGCCGCCATGCGCGACCTCCGTAATAATTTCGCCGAAACTTTCCTGGCCGTCCAGGGTTTTTCCGAAGTGGCGCCCATAAAGGGCCTCCCGAAGGACGTCCAGCCGGCTACCCTCGCGCGCTTGTCGCGCAAGATTAACGTGATTATAGAGGAAGTCAAGTTTTCAGATTCCTTGCACATAGCGGCCGAAGTGGCTCTTTTTACGCTTATAGAGATTCCGCAGAACCTGGAAGTTATGGTTAAGAGGCTGGAGGAACTGGAAGGCCGCCTGGCCTCCGGCGCCGGGCCCATCCCGCCCGCCAGACCCGCGGCCGAGCCCGCTCCGGCCCCGCAGGCGCAAGTCCGGCCGCCCGCCGCGACGGCCGCGGAACCGGTTCCCGAGGCCCCGCGCGCCGCCCCGGCGGACGCGTGGAAGAAGTTGCTGGGCCAGGTTTCGGCCAGGAAGCCCGCGCTTTACAATATCCTCCTTTCGGTCAAGATCGTTTTTACGGCCGCGGATAAGTGGCGCCTTATCAGCGCCAGCAAGTTTGAATGCTCCATGGTGGAGACCGCCAGGGCTGAGCTGGAAGAGATGTTGGAGCGCTGCGCCGGGATGAAGATTTCCCTGAAACCCGAATTCGCCGCCGGGCCGGTGGCCGGCGCCGAGGAGATCTCCGGGCCGGACAACGAAGAGGCCAGGGTGGAGGATTCCCCTGAACAGGAGCCTGAGTCCGCTTCCCAGTCAAGGGCCAATGGCGCCAAGCCGCCGGCCGGCGACACGGAGCCGGAGCTGAAGCACCTCAATAAGGTTTTTCACGGCCGGATCACCAGGATCAATAAAGTAAAATAAGCGGCAGACAATCCAATGAAGGCATTAGAAAAGATCATAGGTGTTTTCCGGAAGTTTCCCGGCGTAGGCCCCAAGCAGGCCGAGCGCTTCGCGCTTTACGTGGTGCGCGCCTCGGGACCGGAGATAGAAAATATAGTGGAAGCCCTGCGCGCGGTGAAAGCGGCGGTCAGGTACTGCAGCGAATGCTTCAACTACGCCGAGGGCGATCTTTGCCCGGTCTGCGCGGACGCTTCGCGCGACCGGTCCATTATCTGCGTAGTTGAACGGCCTCAGGACCTGGCCGCTATTGAAAAAGCCAAGAGTTTTTCCGGCGTGTATCACGTGCTGCACGGGGCCGTCTCCCCGGCGGCCGGCGTGCTACCCGAGCATATAAAGCTTAAAGAACTGCTGGACCATGTGCGCGCCTCCGACGGCAAGGTCAAGGAACTGATAATCGCCACTAACCCCGACTCCGATGGGGAGGCCACCGCCATGTACCTGATCCGCCTGCTTAAGCCCTATGTGGGCAATATTACGCGCATAGCCTACGGCGTGCCGCTTGGCGGAGACATAGATTACATGGACGAGGTCACCCTCGGCTACGCGCTGAAGGGGCGGGTCAAAATTTAGACGTTTTCAGTTTTAAGGGTTTGGGTTCTCACCACCGTAAAGCTACCGTTGCCCGGAAAGGCTTTATGCATTTTTCCTATTACCGCAGGCCTGTCTTCCTGCTGCTGGCGTCGTACGCCGCAGTTATTATCGTCTTCAAGGGGTATTTCCTGAAGCCGCAGCGGGAACTTCCGTTCCCGCTGCCGCGGGCCGGAGTTCTTGTTGAAGGGCGCGTCGGAGAATACCCCATAAGCAGGCCTGGCGGGCGGCGTTTCATCCTTGATACCACTAAATTATACGGGCAGCCCTTTAAAACTTCCCTGATGGTCTATTCCAGGGAGAAGTCCGGCTGCTCGTATGGCGACCGGATCTCGTTCCTGGCAGACCTGGGCCAGGCGGCCGGCGCCTCCGCGCCCGGCAGCCTGGATTGGGCCGATTACCTGGGCAAGCGCGGCATAATGGCCGAGGCCAGGGCGATGAAGATAGACGTGGAAGAACAGGCCGGCCCCTTGCTGCGCCTGGCCAGGGCCTTCAGGCTTAACACGCTGGAAACTTTCGACGCGAACCTGGGCGCCGAGGCCGCCTCGGTGATGGGAGGCGTGGTGATAGGAGAAAAGCGGGCCGTGCCGCCGGACCTCAAGCTGGCCTTCCAGGACTCAGGCGCCATGCACCTGCTGGTGGCCTCCGGCTCCAACGTCGGCTTTGTGGTTGCGGTGGTCTATTTCTTTCTGTCCCGGCTGGGCTTAAGGCGCCGCTACAGCGGGCTGGCCGCGCTGGTTTTGTCCGGGTTCTATGTCCTGGCTTCCGGCCTTGACCCGCCGCTGGTGCGCTCCTACCTGATGTTTTCTGCCGGGCTCTGCGCCTACCTTCTGCGCCGGGAGTCCGGGGCCTTCCAGGCCCTGGTCCTCGCCGCGTTGGCCATACTGGCAGCTTCGCCGCGGGCCCTGTTCGACGCGGGCTTTCAAATGTCTTTCCTGGCCGCTTACGGGCTTATAGCGGGGATGGCCCTTTGGGGCCGGTACTTCAGGGCTGGCGGCCTGCCCGGCAAAGCCGCGGCGTTGTTTCAAATGAGCTTCTTCGCCCAGCTGGGTCTGTACCCGCTGCTCGCCGTTTACTTCCACAAGATCTCCCTGGTCTCACTGTTCTCCAACATGCTGCTGGTGCCTGGGTCGGCGGTTGCCATGTCGCTGGGCTTCCTGCTGGCTTTCTTCTCTAAAGCCGCTTTTGTCCTGAAGCTGCTGGTTCCGGTTACCGTGCTGTTCATGAAGCTCTTCATCGGGACGGTCCGGTTCTTCGCGGCGCTACCTTTCTCCTCGGTCTATGTCGGGGAGCCGTCTTTTATGTGGACGGCGGGGTTCTACTTTGCGGCTTTCGCTTTTCTGCATGCGCCGCTGATCGGGTTCAGGAATCCCCGGCTCTACCTGGCCGGCGCGCTGGGGCTGGTAGTAATGGTTGCCGGGCTGCCGCGGCGCGCCCAGGCTGTGGTCGGCGGGAAAGGTCTGGCGCTGTTGTTCGGAGATACCGATACCAGCTGCGCCCTGGTGAGGGTCCCGGGGGCCGGGCTCTTCATAGTTAACCCGGGACTTAAAGGTAAAAAGCTGGCCGATGCGGTCTTTGCCGGAGGGGGCAGGAGCGTGGAAGGAATACTGCTTACCTCGTTGGAGAAGAAGAACTTCAGCGGACTTGAGGAACTGGCCGGCATGGCAGCTATAAAGAACGTTCTTATTCCATACGGCCCGCAGCCGCCAGGGCTTAGCGGCCTTCTTAAGAACCTCGCACGAAAGGGGATTAAGGTGAGCAAGGTGTGGCCCGGTGAGGAGTCGTTGACGCCGGTTAAAATAAGCGCGGCCTGGGGCGGCTCCGGCGGCGGCTATACCGGCAGGAACGACGTAGTCGACTGGAACATCTGCGGGCTAAGCGTAGAAAAGGACGGGGCGTACGCCGTTCAGGAGCCTGCCGGAGGCCCTTCGCGGTCAGCTGAGAGACAAAAAAACGGGGTAACAGCCCTGGAATTTAATTGCGCCGGCGGGGAGGACGCCCCGGGGCAGGCAAAATTAGTATCATATCCTTTATGAAAAGGATCAAAAACGTAGTCCTTTTTTACAACTCGAAAGGGCGCAAGGCCCTGACCTATGCCGCAGTCATAGAGCGCAAGCTTAAAGAGGCCGGAGCCAAGGTCTCGAGGGTCTGCGTAAATGACTCTCCCTGTGGCGAGGTTAAAGCCGCCGACGCCGCCGTGGCAGTGGGCGGCGACGGCACCGTGTTGTTCGCCGCGCGCCATGTTACCAGCCGCGGGATTCCGGTGCTGGGCATTAACGCCGGCGGCCTGGGCTTTCTGAGTGGCGTGGAGAAGAACGAATTCCTCCGCAGCGTGGACGACTTCCTGGCCGGCGGGTTCAAGAAGATTAAACGCAACCTGCTCTCCGTCAGCGTCGTGCGCGGCGGCAAGACCATGTCCGATCCGGTGCCGGCGCTGAACGACTGCGTGATCCGCAGCCACGAATCCCGCGCTTTTACGCTGCGCGCCTCTTACGGCGGGCAGTTTCTTTCCGAGTATTTCGGCGACGGGCTTATTGTTTCTACCCCCAGCGGTTCCACCGCTTACAGCTTGGCCGCCTCTGGCCCGATAGCCATGCCGGATCTTGAAGTTGTGCTGCTTACCCCGATCTGCCCCCATACGCTTACGCACCGGCCCATAGTGCTTTCGGCCGCGGGCGAACTTAAAGTCTCCGTGGGAGGCGGGCGTTCCGGCCCTCAGCTGGTGTCGCTCTCTATCGACGGGCAGGAAAACTTTCTGCTGGAGCCGGGCGACGCCGTGGTAGTGCGGCGGCACCCCCGCTGTTTCGAGATGCTGGCCCCGCAGGGCTTTTCCTATTTCGATATCCTCAGGCGTAAACTCAGCTGGGGCGAAAGATAACGCGCCCCGCCCCGCGCCGCTGACCTATGCTTAAGAAACTTTCCATCAAGAATTTCGCGGTCATAGATACCCTCGACCTCGTGCCGGGCCCGGGGCTGAATATTTTTACTGGCGAGACCGGGGCGGGCAAATCTATTATTATTTCGGCGCTGGGGTTTCTGCTCGGCGAGCGTTCTGGTTCGGATATCCTCCGGCCCGGAGCCGTTTCGGCCGAGGTGGAAGGAGAGTTCCTGGCCGAGAACCTGCCCGTTGCCGTGACGGCCCGCTGGGCCATAAAAGACGGGACGTTCAAGGTCCGCCGGCAGGCCGACCCGAAAGGCCGCACGCGCGCCGCCATTAACGGGGCGGCGGCCACGCTGGCGCAGCTTTCGGAGCTGGGCAGCTACCTGGTGGATTTCCATGGTCAGAACGAGCACCAGAGTCTGTTGAAACCGGAAATCCAGCGCGACCTGCTGGACCGCTACGGAAAGCTGGAGAAAGAAACGGCGGCCGTGGGCGAAGCCTGGGCAGCGGTGAAGGCGCTGGAAGGCTCTCTTAACGCGGTCTCCATGTCCGAGGACGAGCGCGGCCGGCTGCTGGACCTGTACAAATTCCAGCTGGCCGAGATAGAAGCCGCGAATCTCAAAGAGGGAGAGGAAGAGGAATTGGAAGCACTCTGGCCCCGGCTGAAGAATTCCGAAAAACTTTCCGCGCTCTCCGGAGAAGCGCACGCGCTGCTGGACGAAGCCGCCGGCGGCGCGGAGAAGGCTTTGGAGAGGCTCAAGTCCCTTTCCGCCCTGGACCCTGCCGGTGAGCCGCTGACGGTGCGGCTGGCCGCGGCGGCCATAGAGCTGCGCGACCTTTCCGGCGAACTCCGTTCTTACGCCAGGGACGTGCACTCCGACGCCGGCGAGGTGGACCGCTGTCTGTCCCGGCTGGAAAAATTCAAGACCCTTAAAAAAAAGTATGGCGCCGACCTGACGGCGGTGCTGGCGAAGGCCGGGGAACTCCGCTCCAAGGTCAACGGCCTGGAAGATTTGACGCTGGACCGGTCTGAGCTGGAAAGCAAGCTGGCCGGCGCGCGCGCCAAGCTGGAGAAACTGGCCGGCGCGCTGCACGTGAAGCGCGAAGCGGCCGCGAATAAACTTTCAGCGGAAATTATTAAAGAGGCGGATGGGCTCGGCTTCAAGGAAGTGCGCTTCTCGGTGGACGCCGCCTACGACGAGGCCGCGCTCACTTCTACCGGGGGGGACTCGGTGGAATACCTGTTTACGGCCAACCCCGGCTACCCGCTGCGCCCGCTGCGCTACACCGCCTCCGGTGGCGAGATGGCCCGCATCATGCTGGCGCTCAAGACTGCCCTGTCCCGCGCGGACCGCATCGGCGCGCAGGTCTTCGACGAGGTGGACGCCGGCGTGGGTGCCGTAACCGGCCGGCTGGTAGGCGAAAAACTGGCCCGCCTGGCCGGCCAGAAACAGATCTTCTGTATCACCCACCTGCCGCAGGTGGCGGCTTTCGGCTCCTCCCATTTCTTCGTGGAGAAGGATGTTAAGGCCGGGGTGGCCGCGGCTTCTGTGCGCCTGCTGGACGAAGCGGCGCGGGAGCGCGAGATAGCCCGCATGCTGGGTGGCAAGAAGCAATCTACAGACCTTGGCCTGAAGCACGCCCGCGAACTCCTGGCAGAAAGCGGCAAATGAAGATAGCCCTGATAAACCCGCCTTCGTTAAAGGTGCACGGCCAGCGCTCAAGGGGCTTCTGCGGCTTCCCGCTAGGCCTCGGTTACATAGCCTCCTATGTCCGCGCCCGCGGGCACGAGGTAAGGATCTTCGACCCGGAACCCTCCCGCACCCCGCTGGAGCTCATGTGGCGCGAAGTGGAGGCCTTCGGCCCCGGCCTGACCGGGCTTACTTCCGTTACTCCCAATTTCATGCTGGCGAAAAGTATGGCCGCCGAGGCCAAGCGCCGCCTTAACTGCCCGGTCATCATGGGCGGCCCGCACGCGAACGCGCTGCCCAGGTCCACGCTGGAAGGTATAACCGGGCTGGACGCGGTCATACTCGGGGAGGGGGAACTCCCGGTGCTGGCCATAGCCGAAGCGCTCAGCCGGGAAGGGAAAGTGGATTTCAGCCGTATTCCCGGCGCCGCTTTTATAGCGGACGGGCAGTACCGAGAGACCGCCAGGTCCGAACTGATACAGGACCTGGACAGCCTGCCTACCCCGGCGCGCGACCTGGTGGATATCCACCTTTATGACAAGGATACCCCGTCCTCCGTGGTCAGAAAGAGCGTGATGTTGATTTCCAGCCGCGGCTGTCCTTCCCAGTGCACCTTTTGCGCCAATATCACCATGGGCCGTAGGTTCCGGGCCCACAGCCCGGAGTATGTGGTCAACGAAATGGCCGGCCTGGTCCGGGATTACGATATAAAGCATTTCCAGATAGTGGACGATTGTTTCACCGCGGACCCGGCGCGTGCGGCCGAGATCTGCGACCGCATCGTTGCGGCGCGCCTGGGCGTTACCTGGTTCGCCGCCGCCAGGGTAAATACCATAAGGGACGAGAAACTGGTCCTGAAGATGAAGCGGGCCGGCTGCCTTTATGTTGGCATGGGCATAGAAACCGGCAGCCAGCATATTAACGACCTGATGAAAAAGGGCACTACGCTGGAAATGGCCGAACAGAGCTGCGCGCTGCTCCGTAAACACGGGATCGGCTATATCAATTCTTTCATAATAGGCAATGAGGGGGATACCGAGGAGACCGTGCTGGCCACCATCGCGTTCGCGAAAAAACTCAAACCCTCCACCGCTATTTTCAACATGTTGATTCCCTATCCGGGCACGCCGCTGTTCGAGAAATACTACAAGGACTACGACAGGCCCGATACGAACTGGGACTACTGGTGTTCCGACGGCCTAAACCGCCCCTATAGCCCACGGCAGACCACCCTGACAATGAAGCGAATCATAAGCTTGCGCCGCAGGGCCTACCGGAGCTTTTACGGCAACCCCCTGCAGCTGCTGCGCACGCTGGCTTTCGGTTTCAGAGTTTGACTCTTAAGGGGCTGACAACCCGCCCCGGGACCTGTAACAATTTAGCCACATCTTCGCATTAAATACTAAATACATAACTTGTAAACTTTTCATAGGTCGCTTGATGGGCATAGCCCCTTATGCGACACAGCCATAGGCTTGTAACTCTTATGAAATACTGGTTCTACTCTGAAGGCAATATCCTCGGCCCTTACGATCCGGCAGAAATGCTGGTCGTTCCCGCTTTTGCCGAGGACAGCCTTGTCTGCCCCGAGACCGCCACCGGGGACAACGCCGGGGATTGGCGCCCCGCTTCCCAGGTAGGGGAAATAGCCAGCGCCCTGAGCGTGGGAGCGGGCCGCTCTATTACCGCCGGCGTGCTGGCCGGCGCTTATGAATATGAGACCGGCTTCAATTCCTCTGTCCGCTATTTTGAGGATAAAGAACCTTCTTCCGCCTCTTCCTATGGCGAACTGCTGGATACGATAGATAACGTGCTGGGAGCCTATAAGGACGGCGCGGATACGCCGCCGGTCCGGCCCCAGGAAACCGATTACGACCTGGCTGAAAAATTCGACATCCGCCTTTCCCGCATTCAGGAAGAGCTGGAAGCCGCGCGCTGGGAGAAGAACCTGCTTCTTGAAAAAATGCGCATGAAAGAATTGGAGGAGAAGAAGAACAGGGAGCGCATCAACGAATTGGAAGCCCGTTTGAAAGGCGAAACCGGCAAGGCCGACGTTTCCGCCAAGGAGCTTGAACAGGTCCGCCATCTGACCGACCTTAAGGAAAGGGCCGAGACCATCCGCAAGATAGAAGAGATAAAGAAAGAAGAGCTCTCCATGATGGAAGAGATTCCTTCCCGCCCCGAAGCGGCCGTTAAAGCGGAAGAGCCGGCGATCGAGAAGGCAGTTCCAGCGGTGGAAATAAAAACTTTAAAGAGTCTGAAGCGCTCCAACGAAATAAAACTTGAGAGCTCGCTCGGCGCAGTCGACAACGAGTTCGAGCCTGAAGCCGGCATTACCAGCCGCAAACTCAAGAGCCTGGGCCAGACCAGCGAGCCCGCCTACGTGTATGGTTCGCATTATGATAAGCCGGTTCCGGAGCCCGAAGCCGCTCCTGCCGTAGCTTTCAAACCGGAATCCTTCGAGCCGCTGCCCCAGCAGGCCGGCGGCCTGGTGTACGATTTTACCGTGGTTACTTCTAAGCCGGAGTCTTCCCAGCAGTTCCAGATTGAGAGCCGCCAGGCTGAACCCCAACAGTTCGCGCAGCCCCAGCAGTACGCCGCGCCGGTTCCAGCTGTGCAGCAGCCCGCCCCCGCGCCGGTTCCAGCTGTGCAGCAGCCCGCCCCCGCACCGGTTCCAGTTGTGCAGCAGCCCGCCCCCGCGCTTGCCCCCGCTGCGCAGCAGCCCGCTGCCGCGCCGGCTTTTCAGAATTTTCAATTCCAGACCGGCGAGCAGGCGCAGCCGACCGCACAGTTCACCACCCCGGCGCCAGCGGCCCACACCGGGCTGTCCTCTGCCCCCTCGGATTCCCCCGATAAGACCCAGCGTATCCCTGTCCCGTCCGTGAAAGGCGGCAAACTCGAGGTGACGCCCCAGGATAAGCCCAAGAAAAAAGGCGGCAAGCTCGCTTTCCTGATCATCCTTGTGGTGTTCGGATCTATAGCCGCCGGCGGTCTTGGTTTCTTCTTTATGGGCGAGGGGGCCTCCTTCTCCGAATTTACTATGCTGAACCTTGGCGGCAAGAAAAAAACTTCTGCCTTGCCCAGCCAGCTCGAGCCCAAAGTCGTTTCGTCCGAGACGAAGCAGATTGCGGCTCAGCCCCAGCCCGAGCCTCAGCCTGCCGCCCAACAGGCGCCCCAGGCGGCTGAGCCGGAAAAGCCCGCGAACGATAGCATCCGCAAGGCGCTCGAAATAGTGAAGAATTATAAACTTTCCGGCAACCGCGGCTCCGTAGCTACCTGGTTCTCCAATTCATTCCTGTCAGGCGCGGCCGGCGGGGCCAACGAGGAATGGACCGCTACTCCGCTGCACGGCGACATCCTGGTGGTGCAGTACCGCCTGCTCCGGCCCAAGCAGGACCCTATGATCTACCAGTTCGAAGTGGACGCGGCTAAACAGGACATTGTCCGCGGCATAAACAACAATGCCATAGAGCTGTTAAGCCTTTCATCCAAGGAAAAGAGCGTCAGCGCCGCCCGGGCCAAGAAGACTGCGCCCAAGGCGAAAGCCAAGCCCCGCAAGCCCTCAGGGCCAAAAGAAGTCCCTTTGCTCCCGCTTCCGGACGCTCCTTCCGCCGGCTCCCAGCAGGACCCTACCGGCTTTGAGAACGCCCAGGGAGAAGGTTCCGATCAGGTTAAATATCTCAAAGCCCAGGAATCCGACGAGGAACTTTTTTAAGGCTAGTGTAGCCCGGCAGTAGAATATCCGGTTATATTAGTTATAGAATAATCACTATTGGGGAGGGGGGGCAGGCCCGGGAAAGGCTTGCTCCTGTATACTGCTTTCCGTTTTTGCATTATGGCTGAAAAGGGCATATCAATAAACATTTCCAAGCGCCTGGGAGAGATGCTCGTCTCTTCCGGCCTGATTACTTCCGCCCAGCTGAACGAAGTCCTGGACATGCAGCGCGCTACCGGCACCAAGCTGGGGCACCTGCTGGTGCATAAGAAATACATCGACGAGCGCAAGCTGCTGGAATTCCTCAGCAAGCAGTTCGGTATAGAGTTCGTAGACCTCAGGACCCGGGAGATTACTGAAGAGATCCTGAAGATAATCCCTGAGAACATCGCCCGCCGTTACGGCCTTATCGCCGTGGAGAAGACTGAAAACAAACTGAAGGTGGCCATGGAGGACCCGCTCAATATCGTGGTCCTGGACGACCTTAAGATGATGACCGGCTATGACATTAAGCCGGTGTTCGGCTCCGAGTCCGACATCACCGCGGCCATAGACAAGAATTACGGCTCCAAGACCTCCAAAGAAGCCCTTGATGACATTCTGAGGAAAACCACGGGCGGTACCACCGAAGTGTCCCTGGTGCAGGACGACGAGAGCAAGGGCGGCGGCGAGGACATCATTTCGATGGATGAGAAGGGCGAGGCCGCCCCCATCGTGCAGATGGTGAACCTGATCATCTCCTCGGCTATCAAGGCCCACGCTTCCGATATCCATATTGAGCCGGGCTACAAGGACACCAAGGTCCGGTTCCGCATAGACGGCGTGTTGCACGCGCAGCCCTCCCCGCCGAAGAAATTCCATAACGCCATCATCAGCCGGCTAAAGATTATGGCCACGCTGGACATTTCAGAGCGACGCCTGCCGCAGGACGGGCGCACGAAGCTGAAGATAGAGGACCACGAGATAGACCTGCGCGTTTCCATCCTGCCCTGCGGCCCGGGTGAAAAAGTGGTAATGCGTATCCTGGATTCCTCGGGCCTGAAGCTGCGGCTCGAGGACCTTGGCATGGAGCCTGAGAACCTGGCTATCTTTTCCAAATGCCTCAAGGCCCCACACGGCATCAACCTGATTACCGGCCCTACCGGCTCGGGCAAATCGACCACCCTTTACTCGGCGCTGGCCACTCTGAACGCCCCTGATATCAATATTGTCACCATCGAGGACCCGATAGAGTACAACCTGGAAGGCATCAACCAGGTGATGGTGAACGCGGACGTGGGCCTGACCTTCGCCTCGGGCCTGCGCTCATTCCTGCGCCAGGACCCCGACATCATAATGGTAGGCGAAATCCGCGATTTCGAGACCATGGGCACAGCCATTAACGCGGCCATGACCGGCCACCTGGTCTTTTCCACGCTCCATACCAACGACGCCCCCGGCGCAATTACCCGCATCGGCATGATGGGCGTAGAGCCTTTCCTGACCTCCTCTACGCTGCTGATGGTGGTAGCCCAGCGCCTGGTGCGCGGAATCTGCAAGAATTGCAAGGAGACCTACGAGGTCAAACCCGAACTCCTGGTGAGCCTGGGGGTATCCAAAGCTATCCTTGATAACAATATTAAAAATGGTAAAATAATTTTATCCAGGGGCAGAGGTTGTGACATCTGCGCCAAGACCGGTTACAAGGGCCGTATGGGCATCCATGAAATACTTGAGATAAACGACGTCATCCGGGGCCTTATCATCGAGAAGGCGCATGTCTCCAAAATTAAGGAGGCCGGCCGCAAGAACGGAATGATAACCCTCAGGGAATCGGCGCTAAGAAAGCTTTTTACGGGTATGACCACCGTCGAGGAAGTCATACGCGTTACAGGGTCGGACGTGGATTAAAAAGGCCATAAGCAGTAGGCCGTAAGCGGGACTTTCTCGCCTATGGCGTACGGCGTATGGCTTAAGTCGCAGAGTGGTTTTAGGAGCTATAATTATGGTTACAATGAGCGAACTCTTTATCATGATGCACGAGAAGAACGCCTCGGACATCCACCTTACCGCGGGCGCCACGCCGATGCTCCGCATCGACGGCGACTTGGTCCAGACCCCCTTCGATAAACTGACCCCGGAAATGTGCCAGACCCTGATCTTCTCGCTGATGACCGACGCGCAGCGCCAGCGCTTCGAAGCCACCAACGAACTCGACTTCGCTTTCGGCATTAAGGGCATGGGCCGCCTGCGCATGAACGCCTACCGCCAGCGCGGCGTGGTCGGGGCCGCCATCCGCTCGATCCCGAGCAAGTACAAGACTTTCGACGAACTCAACTTGCCGCCCGTGGTCTACGACCTGATGAAGATGACCAAGGGCCTGCTGCTGATTACCGGCCCCACCGGCTCCGGTAAATCCACTACGCTGGCCTCGATGATCGACTACCTCAACGAGCACCGCAACTACCACATCATCACCGTGGAAGACCCTATAGAATACGTGCATACGCACAAGAAGAGCATTGTGAACCAGCGCGAAGTCGGCGCCGACACCGAGACCTTCGGCGCGGCCCTGCGCCACGTGCTGCGCCAGGACCCCGATGTCATCCTTATCGGCGAGTTGCGCGACCTGGAGACCATCAGTGCCGCGCTCAATATCGCGGAAACCGGCCACCTGGTGTTCGCCACGCTGCACACTTCGGACGCGGCGCAGACCATCAACCGCATCATCGACGTTTTCCCGCCGCACCAGCAGGAACAGATCCGCGTGCAGCTTTCGTTTGTGCTGCAGGGCGTGTTCGCGCAGCAGCTGCTGCCGATGGCCAGCGGCACCGGCCGTACCCTCGCTTGCGAGGTGCTGATCGCCAATTCCGCGGTCAGGAACCTGATCCGCGAGCAGAAGATTGAGCAGATCGCCACCATTATCCAGACCGGCGGCAAGTACGGTATGGTCACGATGAACCAGTCTCTGGTGGAACTCTATAAGAAGCAAAAAATCAGCTACCAGGAAGCCATAACCCGCTCGGCCGACCCCGAGGACCTGAAGAAGCTGCTGCAGAAGACCCTTTCGGTCAACAGTTGATAAACAATGCAATTCGCCTATAAGGCCCGGGATACCGGGGGAAAGATGCTGGAGGGAGTGGTGGAGGCCGCCGATCAAAAGGCGGCCATGTCCCGTCTGCGCGAACAGAGGTTGTCCGTGACGGAGATCAAGGCAGCTCCCGCGAAGAAAAAGTTCTTCAAGCCCAAAGTCGACAATAAGGATGTGGTAATCTTTTCCCGCCAGCTTTCAACGCTGGTGTCGGCTGGCGTACCCATTGTGCAGGGCCTGAATATCCTGGAAGCCCAGGCCGAGAATCCCGCGTTCAAGACGGTGGTCAGCGGCCTTAAGGCTGACATCGAGGCTGGCCTTTCCATCGCCGATGCGATGCGGAAGCACCCTTCGGCTTTCACGGAATTGTATGTGTCGATGATAAAGGCCGGTGAGGTGGGCGGTATTCTGGATACCATTCTTGAGCGTCTTTCCGCCTATCTGGAATCCGCCGAGGTGCTGCGGGCCAAGGTGAAAAGCGCGCTGATGTATCCCGCCGTAGTGTTCAGCGCCGCTGGCCTGATCACTATCTTCCTGATTATGTTCGTTATCCCGATTTTTAAGGATATCTTTTCCAGCTTTGGCGCCAAGCTTCCTTTCCTTACCCAAATGCTGATCGACGTCTCCGACTTCTTGCGCACCAAGATCTTCTATCTGGTTCCGCCCATAGTGCTCGGCGTCTGGGGTTTCAAGAAATGGATGAAGACTAATAAGGGCCAGGAAAAGATAGACGAAATCTCCCTGAAGCTGCCGGTCTTCGGCATCCTGCTCAAGAAGGTCGCCATCGCCAAGTTTACCCGTACACTCGGTACGCTGATCAAGTCCGGCGTGCCCATCCTGCAGGGCCTGGAGACGGTGGCCAAGACTTCAGGCAACAAGGTTATCGAGCGGGCCATCATGAACAGCTATAATTCCATCAAGGAAGGCGGGCGCATCTCCGACCCGCTTAAGAAAGCCAATATTTTTCCGCCGATGGTTATCCAGATGATCAGCGTGGGCGAAGAGACCGGCGGCCTCGACAACATGCTCAACAAGATCGCCGACTTCTACGACCAGGAAGTGGATACCGCGGTGAAGGGCCTGACCTCGATGATCGAGCCTATCATTATCATCGTGCTGGGCGTGGTGGTTGGAACTATCGTCATCGCCATGTTCATGCCGATGTTCAGCCTGGGTGAAATGGTCGGCTAGCGGTCTGGCCGCATGAAAAACCCGGAGAAAGTTCTCCGGGTTTTTTGTTTCAGGGGCGGAAGCCCGGCGCGGCGATCATCCTTTTTTGAAGTTCTTGTTTTCTTTTTTTAAAAGTTTTTCTTTCGCGGCGGGGCCGCCGGTGCCGGAGAAGCCGCCCAAACCCCCGTCGGACTTTATCACCCGGTGGCAAGGCACTAGTGGCGCGAACGGGTTATGCCCCAGCGCCGTCCCCACGGCCCTGACCGCTCCAGGTTTACCTATCCTTTCCGCAAGCCACTTGTAGCTGCGCGTCTGCCCTTCCGGTATCTCCATGCAAGCCTTCCAAACCGCCTGCTGAAACGGCGTATACTTCTTCATCTTTATAAGAATTTCATCTTTAGTCATAACTTTAGCGAGGAGCTGGGGAATGTAAGAGCTATCGGGCACGAGACGGGCGGGGTTGGCAAAACCCTCACGGAGGCCGAGGCTTACGCAAGCGACGAGGCCGGGTGGCCGTAGGCCACTGCAGTGTGAGGAGGGGCGGGCACGGTGTGCCCGACCCCGTGTTTTGCCGGCCCCGCCCGGCTTGGGCCCGTTACAAGTCATTCAGCCAGCTCTGAGCGGCCCCTCAATTTGCGATGGTACGTTATCCCGAACCTGTGCACCTCGTCGCGCAGGGCCTGCAGCAGCCGCAGCCCGGGGTGGGCCCGGTCCAGCAGCAGCGGCTTGGCAAACTTGGGGGAATAAATCTCCTCCAGGCGCTTGGCCAGGCTTATCACCGCGAGCTTGACTCCTGCTCCGTGTATGGCTTTCATGGCCGCCGCCAGCTGGCCGGGGCCGCCGTCAATCAGCAGCAGGTCCGGGAGGGGTTCGCCGGTCTTCTTCAGCTGGGCCAGCCGCCGCCCCACTATCTCCTCTATCATCGCGAAATCATTGGAACCTTCCGGAGTGTTCTTGAACTTTATCTTGTACTTGCGGTAATGGGCGGTGTTCTTCTCGCCGCTGATAAAGCAGACGGAAGAGCCCACGGCCTGCCTGCCGAAAAGGCTCGAAGTGTCGAAGGCCTCGATGTGCGTTGGGGGGGAGGCCATGCCCAGTGCCTCTTTGAGCGACGTGACAGCGCTGGTGCGCCCGGTGGCTTTTTCCATGAAGTCCGGTTCGAGTTTGCCTACGAGCACGCGCTCTTCCATGTGGCCGAAAGCGTTCAGGAAATCCCGGTACTGTCCTGCTTCTTCATAACGAAGCGCGGCGGCGGCCCTGGCCATCCTGCTTTTGAACGAGGCGCGTAGTTTCTCGTAGTCGCCCTTCAGGAAATCCGCTATCCGCGCGGCCAGCGCCCCGTAGGCGGCCTTCGTAATCCTGCCGGCGCAGGGCGCGGTGCACTGGCCGGTGTGGAAATACAGGCAGGCCTTTATTTTGCGCTCGTCCAGCGGTTTTGCCAGCGAAAACTCCCACCGGCAGCGGCGAAGGTTCACGAACTTAATGCGCCAAAGATAGCCCAGCAGCTTTTTTAACGGTTCGAGCTTCGGGTAAGGACCAAAGTAAAGTCCGTCGTCCCTGCTCTTCTGCCGGGTGAAAAGGAGACGGGGGAAATCCTCTTTTGTTATCTTCAGCCACGGGTAGGACTTGGAGTCCTTCCACATTTCGTTGAAGAAAGGCTGCAGTTTGTGGATCAGCTGGCGCTCGGTGAGCAGCGCCTCGCGCTCGCTGGCCGAGGCGATATAGTCGATGCGGCGGATCAGCGCCACCAGATTGGGGATCTTCCAGCGGCGGTCGGACGGGTTCTTTTGGAAATATTGCCCGACGCGCGCGCGCAGGTCCTTGGCCTTGCCCACGTAAAGCACTGCACCAGAAATATCGCGCATTAGGTAAACGCCCGGGGAGTCTGGCAGGTGCGAAAGGTCCATCAGAATTTACCGCCCGTGATGAGCTTTCTCTCCTCCACGCCGAGCGCCCGGAGCGCCAGGAAATATACGAGGACCGCGCCTGGGACGGCGGCCGCAGTTACGGCCAGCGGGCCGAAGGGGGTTAAAAACATCCTGAGCGCCAGCGCCGTTCCGGCCGCCAGCAGCGCGGAGAGCGCCGGTCTGAAGATGGGCAGGTCCCAGAAAGGGTTGAACCCGGAGCGTTTTTTTAGAACTGTCAGGAAGGCCAGTGCCGCGGCCCACGAGCTTATGGAAGTGGCCAGCATCAATCCGCCAGCCCCCATGACGCGCATCAGCGGAAAGCAGAGTGCGGCGTTTAGCGCCAGCTGTGAAGAGATGATGAGCAAAGGCTCTTTTTGCCGGCCCAGCGCGTAAAGCGCGGAGGCGGATACTTTGTTAAAGCCGTAGGCGGGCAGGCCCAGGGCCAGCCAGAAGAGCGCCTGCGAGGTAAGCAGGCTCTGTTCAGGGGAAAAGCGGCCGTGTTCGAACAGCGCGCGGCAGACGGGCAGTGCTGTGGCCGCTATGCCCAGCGCGGCTGGCAGCATAATAAGCCAGGAGGAGGCCAGGGCCGGCTTCAGGTGTTCTCTGAAGCCTTCGCTGTCCCCGGCTGCGGTTCTGGCGGAAAGTTCGGGCAGGGAGACCGCCGCGGCTGCGGCCGCAAAGAGGGAGACCGGGAACTGCACCAAGCGGGCGGAATTATAGATGGCGGTCACGGAGCCGGCCGGCAGGAAGCTGGCGTAGACCGTGTTGATAAGCATGGAGATCTGGTCCTGGGCCAGCGTCAGCGCGGCGGGGGCTGCGGCCAGCAGCGCCGGGGCGGCGGAAAGGTTTTGCAGAGGGTTAGAGAAGTTAAGGGTATAACCGGCTTTTCTGAGGGCCGGCAGCAGTACCAGCGCCTGTAGCAACCCCGAGGCCGAGGCAGCGGCGGCCAGAAGTATTATCTTGCCCCGCCCGTCCAAGCCCGCGAAAAAACCGGAATAAAAGGACAGAAGCAGGGCGATAACCGTAAGCGAGAAGGCTGCGGGGGCCAGCGCAGGCAGGAAGAACCTTCGCGCCGAGTTAAGCGCGGACGTGAACAGGGCCGAGACGTTAACGAATAGCAGGTGCGGCATCAGGACGGCCGCCAGCAGGGCCGTGAGCTCCAGCTGGCCCGGCTCGCCTTTGAATCCCCAGGCCGCCAGGGTCACCATCTGACGGCTGAAGATAATCCCGGCCAGGCCTACGAGAGCGGAAAGTGAGAAGATAACGGTCCAGGCGGACGAGAAAAAGACGGCGGCCGCGGGCGCCGGCTTGGCTTTTTCCTTTTCCAGCAGGGGAATAAATACCGCGTTAAGCGCGCCCTCGCCTACGGTGCGGCGGAAGACGTTCACAATCCTGAAGGCCGCATAATACGCGTCCGCCAGGGCGCCACCTCCGAAAAAAGCCACCATCAGGGCGTCCCGGGCGTACCCCAGGGCCTTGGTTATGAGGTTGGCCCCGGTCATGCCGGTCAGCCCGCGGGTAAAAGCTCCGTGGGCCGCCGATACCTTAACAGTTTGATTTGCTTTTTTCCCCATAGAATGATAAACTATGCACATATGGCAAAACTCAAGACCGGAAGACACACCAGCGCGATCAAAGCCTGGCGCAAATCAGAAAAACTCGCCTCCAAGAACAGGGGCATGAAGACCAGGATTCACGACGCCTCGAAAGAATTCGGCGCTCTCGTCGAGAAGAAGGATCTGGACAACGCTCAGAAGCTGCTGCCCAAAACCTATTCCATCCTCGATAAGGCCGCTAAGTCCGGCACTATTCACTGGAAAGCGGCTGCGCGGAAGAAGTCCCGCCTTGCGGCGCGCATCAAGGTGATAGCGCAGAATCCTTCAGTAAAATAACTTTCCTTAAAAAGAAAGAACAGACCCCGGTCCGATAACGGCCGGGGTCTTTTTGCTACTTTCCAGCCGTAATTTCCTGCACTAGCTGCCTCACCACCAGCCCAGGCTCCCTTTTAGAGGAAGACTTTAGAAGCTCCTCCGCTTCAAGGCAGCGCCTGAGGCCGCGCAGCAGTTTTTCCTCCGTGTAGGAGCCGGCGTCGCGCAGCGCGGCGTGGTATTGGCCAGGGGACATCCCTGCCTGGTATGCGGCCCCCGGGCCCTCGCCTGAAGCGGAAAGGCGCTTTACTTTAAGCATTCTTTCCACAGAGCGGGAAACCTGGGCCAGTAGCCCCAGCGGTTCGTTTCCGGCGGCGAGCATCTTGGTTATGGCTTCAGCGGCTTGTGCCGGCCTCTTGCCGCACACGGCGTTTGAAAGTTCAAAAGGGTTCTGTGTTCTGGCGAAGCCGGCCAGCGCCAGCGCGTCTTCCGGGGAGAATACCCGGTTCTGCCCGTACATATAAAGGATGACCTTTTCGGCTTCCCCGTCCAGGGTAACCGAGTCAGTGCCCAGCAGTTCCACCATCATCTCCAGCGCTTCGCCGTCCGTCCGGACGCCTTTGGCCAGCAGCAGCGAGTTCAGCCGCTCTACCGCCTGCGGAACCGACATAGGGGCGAAATCTACCAGTGCCGCTTCGGCGCCCAGCATGGCCGGGATCGGGTCTTGCTTTTCGCGCGGCCAGTCGGCCAGAATCAGCAGGCAGGCGCTCGGGCAGGGATTGCCCAGGTATTCCAGCAGGGCTTTCATCGGCTCCTTCTTGAGCTTTTCGGCGCGCTTTATGGCCACAAAGCGCACTTCGGACAGCATCGGCGCGGTCCGGGCCTCGTCCAGGGCCTGCGCCATGTCCGTGGTCTCGGCGTCCCGTAAGGAAAAATTGAACGACTCGGGCTTAAAAATGTCTTCCAGCTTTTTAAGCGCGGTTTCCTTTAGCGCGGTTTCCTCGCCGCAGAGGTAATATACCGGGCGGGTTTTCTTCTTGGCCCATTCTTCGGCCAGCGTTTTTGGGGTCAGGGTCTGCATTTTTAGATTATTGGGTCACCGTGGAAGAAGACGCCTGCACTTCGTTGGGCGCCGGCATTTTCTTGTAGGAGGCGCTGGAGACGGAGCCGAAACCGGAAACGGTCCGCAGTACCACGTTTTTGGCCAGAATCTCCCACAGGGCCTCCCTCGCCTGCTCCTCGCTGAGGCCGCCGGGGAGGGTGGCGGCCGAGTACATCTTGGTCACCTGCAGGGCCGGCTCTTCCCAGATGTAGCGGTTCTGTCCCCTGTCCAGCAGGCGCACCGCGGCTATCACGTTGAGCTTGTACACGGTGGGTACCAGGTTGACGTCGTACTGAATGGGGGTCAGGATGTAGTGGCTGATCTCGCCCACTATTACGCCCTGCGCGGCGCTTTCGGGGGAGATGGCGTATTCTCCGTTCTTGAGGAACTCGTCTATTATTTTAAGCGTGAGCTTCTCTTCCAGGCCGAACTGCTGTGTCTTGTTGGCGAAAGGCCGTACGGCTATGCGCTTTATGTTCGCCGGCATGATCTGCGCGGCCGGCTTGTAGATTATGTCCGAGGACGTCGACGAGCAGGCCGCAAGCCCGAGTGCCGCGGCCGTTAACAGGATTGTTTTCTTCATAATATTGTCTCCCCCGTTTCTTATTTAACCACTATGCTCACCAACCGGCCTGGTATCACGATGACCTTGATCACAGTTTTCCCGGCCGTATGTGGCGCTGCGGCTTCCAGCGCCAGGCGCTTCAGCTCTTCCTGCGGCGTGGTTTCCTTCACGCTCAGGCGTTCCTTTACCTTGCCGTTCACCTGCACCGGGATCTCGAGGTCGCGGGAGGCTATAACGGCCTTATCCGCCGCGGGCCAAGGCTGCTTCATCAGCGTGCCCGCGCCTCCGGAAACGCTCCAGAGCTCGTCCGTGATGTGCGGGGCGAAAGGATGCAGCAGGGAAAGGAAGGTTACGAAGTCCTCCCTGGAGGTTTCCTTCTGTTCCGTAAGGCGGTTCAGGTAGATCATCAGGGCGGAAATAGCCGTGTTGAATTTGAGGGACTCGATGTCCGCGCCTACCTTCTCTATGGTCTGGTGGCGCAGTAGCAGGTCCGGGCCGGAAGCCTTCGCGTCCGTAAGGGCGCCGCGCCGGTCCAAGCCCCAGGCGTACGCGCGCTTCAGGAAGCGGTAGACGCCCTCGATGCCGCGCATGTTCCACGGCTTGGAATCCTCGAGCGGGCCCATAAACATCTCGTACAGGCGGAACGCGTCTGCCCCGTAGCGCTCATAGATCTCGTCGGGGTTGATCACGTTCTTCTTGGACTTGGACATCTTCTCGACAACCGGCTTTATTATTTCTCCGTCGGAAGTGGTGGCGGTCCCGTCCTCGGCTATTTCGAGCTCCTTGTATGGGCGGTAGACGCCTTTGCAGTCGCGGTAGGAGTAGGAAAGTATCATGCCCTGGTGCACCAGCTTCTTGAACGGTTCGGAGGTGGAGACCAGGCCCAGGTCGAACAGGACCTTGTGCCAGAAGCGCGCGTAGAGCAGGTGCAGCACGGCATGTTCGGCACCGCCGATGTAAAGGTCCACCGGCATCCAGGCTTTTTCGAGTTCTTTGTCTACGAAAACGGAGGGGTTCTTCGGATCGATGAAGCGCAGGTAGTACCAGCAGGAGCCGCCCCACTGCGGCATCGTGTTGGTCTCGCGCTTGGCGGGGCCGCCGCAGACGGGGCAGGTGGTGTTGACCCAGCTGTCTATGCCGGCCAGCGGGGACTCCCCGGTGCCGGTGGGCTGGTATTTCTCCACTTCGGGCAGCATCAGGGGAAGTTCGTTCTCTGGTACGGGCACCGCGCCGCACTTGGAACAGTGCACTATCGGGATGGGCTCGCCCCAGTAGCGCTGGCGGGAGAACAGCCAGTCGCGCAACTTGAAATTCACCTTGGCGCGGCCGATGTTTTTCTCGCCCAGCCAGGCGGTTATCTTCTTCTTTGCTTCGGTGGTGGGCAGACCGTCTATGATGCCGGAATTTACGGAGACGCCGTCGCCGCAAAAAGCGCCTTCGCCCTTCCAGTCCGGCGGAGCCTTCAGCACTTCAATTATTTTTAGGCCGAACTTGGCCGCGAATTCGTGGTCGCGGTCGTCGTGTGCCGGCACGGCCATGATGGCGCCGGTGCCGTAGGTGGTCAGCACGTAGTCGGCGGTCCAGATCGGGAGTTTCTCGCCGTTGACCGGGTTAACGGCGTAGGCGCCGGTAAAGACGCCGCTTTTGTCCTTGGCGAGTTCGGTACGCTCCAGGTCGCTCTTGTTGGCGGCGGCCGTGACATAGGCCTGTACGGCGGCCTTCTGTTCCGGAGTGGCCAACTTAAGCGTCAAAGGGTGCTCCGGTGCCAGCACCATATAGGTTGCGCCGTAAAGCGTGTCAGGGCGGGTGGTGAAAACTGTAAGTTTGCCGCTATCGGGCAGTGCGAAGTCAACCTCTGCGCCCTCGGAGCGGCCTATCCAGTTCTCCTGCATCAGGCGCGTGGAATTAGGCCAGTCTGTGCCTTTAAGGTCGCCCAGCAGGCGGTCGCCGTAGGCGGTGATCTTCAGCATCCACTGCCTCAGGTTCTTCTTCTCTATCGGCGTCTCGCAGCGGTCGCACTTGCCCTGGAAGACCTCCTCGTTGGCGAGACCGGTTTTGCACTTGGGGCACCAGTTTATCGGTGTCGTGGCTTCGTAGGCCAGGCCTTTTTTGAAGAGCTGTAGAAAAATCCACTGGGTCCACTTGTAATAGGCGGGGTCGGTGGTGTTTATCTCGCGGTCCCAGTCGTAGCTGAAGCCGAGGGCGTTTATCTGCCGTTTGAAGGTGGAGCAGTTTTTTTCGGTGGTAATGCGGGGGTGCACTCCGGTAGAGATGGCGTAATTCTCGGCGGGCAGGCCGAAGGCGTCCCAGCCCATGGGGTGCAGCACCTCGAAGCCTTTCATGCGCTTGTAGCGGCACAGAATGTCTGAGGCGGTGTAGCCTTCCGGGTGGCCGACGTGCAGGCCGTCGCCCGAAGGGTAGGGGAACATGTCGAGGCAGTAAAATTTGGGTTTGCCGGGCAGCCTCTCGGTCTTGAAAGCCTTCTGCTCCTTCCAGTTAGCCTGCTGGCGGGCGTCTATTTCCTGGAAAGTCTTTGCGTCCGTTTCGATGTTCACTTTGAAACCTCCACGTGCTTTTTCTTAAGCCGGTCGAAAATTATGCTGACGGTGCCTTTGCCAGTTTTTACTTTGTAGCTGGCCGGGTCAGCCCCTTTGGGAACCTGCATTATCCGCTGGCGTCGCCGCGTGAACGGCGAGGCGGCCATGCTGCCGTCCGGCTGCAGCTGCTGCCTGGTTTCCTGCAGCGCGTAGTTCATCTTGATGCGGCTGCCGGCCACGTCCACTTTCATGGACTCTTCCGCGTTCTGCGGCGTCTTGAGGTTGACAGTAATAAAATCATCATCTGAGACCACCTCAGGTTTCAGGTCGGCCGCGGAGAGTTTTTTTTCTGCCCATTTGCTGTAGGAATCGTTGAATTTTCCGCTTTTACTGTTCCCAAGTCTTTCGTCTATGCGCTTCTGCGCCAGCTCGATGTCCCGGATCGGGTCGTCCGAGTTGGTAAAGAAGGACTCGGGGAAAATAGAGTC
>JBBRDG010000010.1:0-52813 GCA_038204165.1 Elusimicrobiales bacterium | reverse complement strand
TATTACAGGATAACCGGGGCCGTTGAGGATTTTTTCGCTCAGGAACCGGGTAAATCCGCCGCCGGCCTGGCGGATACAAGGGGAAAGACCGAGCGAATCGATTTCCTGGCCCTCAGCGCGGCCAAACGGAGCCTGGAGGCCCGCAACCTACTGCTTCAACAAACCGCCCTGGCTTACCTGTCGCTATTTCTTCTTCTACTCTTTGCTGAAGGCATACAGCATTATCTGATAAACGCTCCTTTCCTGGCGGGGTTCGACGTCCTGAAATACGGGCTTACACGGATGGCATCCCCTTTCCAGACCGGTACCGAATTACTGAACGAGACGGAGGAACTTATCGTTTCGGCCAAAGTGCTTGAAAGAACGCTGGAAGCCTCAATGCTCGCCAGGCTGAAGCTCGCCAAAGAGACCACCGTTCGGTTGGGCAAAATGAAGGCGCAGACCCGCACGCTCGAACTCACCAGGCGCAAGGTCATGGCGCTGGTAGAAGACTTGGACGAGGCCAGGACCGAACTGCAGCAGGAAAAAAAGGCGCTTAAGGATACCGGGGTAAAGCTGGCCCGCTCCAACAAGGAACTTGAGCAATTCGCTTACGTAGCTTCGCACGACCTGAAGGAGCCGCTGCGTATCGTTTCGAGCTTCAGCGGCCTGCTGTCCAGACGTTATGCCACCGGCCTGGATAAGGACGCAAGGGATTTCATCCATTATATAGACGAAGGGGCCAACCGGGCTACCGAATTGGTGAATGCGCTGTTCAACTATTCAAAGGTTACCTATTCCTCGAAAGAGTTCGCGCAGGTGGAATGCGCTACGGCGCTTAAAAAAGCCATGTTCAACATGAAAATGGCCCTGGACGAAAGGAAGGCCCTTGTGGACTTCGAGGAACTGCCCTTGGTACATGGTGACGAGTTCCAGTTGATACAGCTTTTCCAGAACCTGCTTTCGAACGCCCTGAAGTTTAACACCTCGGCGGCGCCGGAAATACGGGTAAGCGCTGTGAAGGAGAAGGACGAGTGGGTGTTGAAATTCTCCGACAACGGCATCGGCATCCCCGCAGAACACTTCGAGCGCATTTTCATGATCTTTCAGCGGCTGCACACCGTGGACAAGTACCCGGGCGCCGGCATTGGGCTGTCCCTCTGCAAGAAAATTGCCGAAAATCACGGCGGCAGGATCTGGTTAGAATCAAGGACCGGGGAAGGGAGCGCGTTCTATATAGCTTTGCCGGCCTCAGCCGGGGGAATCGCCCCTGCCGTGCCAGACCAAATTATAAAGGCGGAACTATGAATAAAACACATAAAAGCGCAAGGCTGATGGAGATACTGGTAGTAGAGGATAACCCGGCTGATATCCGCTTTATGAGCGAGATCTTTAAGGAAGGGCGGCTGGCCAACCGGATAACGGCGATGCGCGACGGAGATTCCGCGCTGCGCTACCTCAGGGGCGAAGGCGAGTTCGCCGGCGTGGTGAAGCCGGACCTGGTGCTGCTGGACCTGAACATGCCGGGCAAGGACGGGCGCAAAGTGCTGGAGGAAATACGCAAGGACCCGCTGCTCTCCAAGCTACCGGTAATAATTCTCACGACCTCTTCGGCCATGGAGGACGTCAGCCTAAGCTATGACCTGCAGGCAAATTCCTATATGGTAAAGCCGGCGGATATTAACCAGCTGATAAAGGTGGGCATGTGCCTCAACGGGGTGGGACTCGCGCTGGTTGCGGCACCGGTTCAGGCGGTAAAAACCCGGCACAAGAATAAGACGGCAAAGGAAAGCTGATGACGGAAGGGAAGCAGGGGATAAACGTCCTTATAGTTGAGGACAATCCGTATGACGTTAAGATCATTACGGAACTGTTCCGCGATATAAAGAACGGGAGCTTCCGGCTGGACTTCGCCGAGACGCTGGAAAAAGCCGCGGCCAAGGGAGCCGAGGTCCCGCCCGACATTCTGCTGCTGGACCTGAACCTGCCCGATTCCTTCGGCCCGGAGACCCTCGGACGCGCGGAGCGGCTCTTCCCTGACCTTCCGATAATAGTGATGACAGGCTTTTACGAGGAGCAGTTGGGGCTGGAACTGATAAAAAAAGGTGCGCAAGATTACCTTGTAAAGGGGAAGATCACCGGTGACTGGCTGGCATATTCCCTTAAATATTCTGTAGAGCGCGCCAAGATAGAGCACAAACTGCGCCAGCGGGAAGGGCGGCTGCGCGACATCCTGGAAAAAAGCCCTGACGGTTTTCTGGTGACGCGGCAGGACGGCCGGGTTCTGTTCGCCAACCACGGGGCCGAGGTGATTTTCGGGCGCAAGCGGGAAGAGCTGGTTAAACAGCCGTTCTCGCTGGAAACCGATACCGAGAAGATAATTGAGACCGAACTGCGGCGCCTTGACGGGAAGAAGATTCCGCTGGAACTGCGCGCCGTGGCCACCACATGGGACTCCGAGCCCTGCCGGCTCGTCATCCTGCGCGACCTGACTACTATCCGTGCCCTGGAACACAGCAGGAACGAATTCATCTCCATGGTCTCCCATGAGTTGCGCTCGCCGCTGTCGGTAGTAAAAGAAGCCATGGATCTGGTCTTTGACGGTGCGGTGGGGGAAGTGACCGAGCGCCAGAAGGAAATCTTGAAAATTGGCCGGGATAACGCCTCCCGGCTGAACCGCCTTATCGACGGGCTGCTGAATATCACCAAGATAGAAGCCGGCGTAATGCCCCTGGACATCTGCCGAACCGACCTGGGGCAGCTCCTTAAAGAGACCGAAGCCGACTATTTCAGCCTGGCCGCCGAGCGCCGCATACAATTCACCACCGTCCTTTCAGGGCCACCGCTCAACAGCTACTGCGATAAGGAAAAAGTGCGCCAGGTACTTGTAAACCTGGTATCAAACGCGCTTAAATTCTCGCCTGACGGCGAGAAGATAACGCTTTCTATAAGGCCATGGGAAGGAGAGGCGCTACTCTGCGTTGAAGACTCCGGGCCCGGGATATCTGCCGAGGACGTGCCGCGCCTGTTCAACAAATTCGCCCAGCTTGGCGGAAAAAGGCCGCCTGGCGCCAAAGGGACCGGTCTGGGGCTGGCTATCAGCAAGGGCATAATAGAGCTGCATGGCGGCCGCATCTGGGTGGAAAGTTTACCTAAAAAAGGGAGCAAGTTTTATATCCTGCTGCCCGTGCGCTCCTTCGAGACGGCGCTTAAGGAACTTCTACGCCGGGAGATAGAACTGGCTGGATCGCACACCAGCAGTTTTTGCGTGGTGGAAATCAACCTTGCCGCCAAGGCGCTTCGAGCCAACCCGCGAAGCGCGGAAATAGCCGACGAAGCCGAGACTTTCCTTAAGAATAACATGCGCCATTCCCATGCGATCCTGAAGCGCGAAGAAGGGGATTTCTCCCTGCTGCTTTCAAACTCCGGCCCGCGCGAAGGCTGCCATGCCTGTACTTTTATAGAGAAGGGGCTGGGGGAAATCTCAGGGCTGTCACCCGAGCTGACCCGGGACCTTACCCATATGCTCTCTTTCCCCGGTGATTTCCGGGACGAAACGGAGTATATGCGAAAACTTGCCGAGGCCAGAGAGAAGGCAAATGTCTAAAATCCTGCTGATAGAGGACGAACCTCAACACATCCTGCTGGTGAAGATCAGGCTGGAGATCCACGGCTTCCAGGTAGAGGCCGCGCAGACCGCGGCAGACGGGATAAAGGCGGCCCAGCTGCATAACCCCGACCTGATACTTCTCGATCTGCTGCTGCCCGACATGGGCCCGGCCGAACTCATAAAAGCGTTGCGCGCTCTCCCCGCCGTCCGCAAAACCCCGATAATAGCTTTTACCGCGCTCGACGCCTACGAGATTCACCGCCGCCATCTCAATGAGGAAATAGCGGAATTCATCCCGAAGCCCTATGAGACCTCGGAACTGCTGGAAAAAATTAACAAGTTCGTGAAAAATGCGGAACCGCGCCGCACGGCCTGACAAAAACCGGGGTCTTCCCGGAAAAATATTCTAAAGGCCCAGGTCCTTAGCGATACCCAGCATCGCGGCCAGGGAAAGCTGCACGAATTCATCCAGCGTCAGGCCCAGCCCCTCGCACTCCATTATAATACCGCGGTCCACTGAAGCCGCAAAGCGCTTGTCCTTCATGCGCTTAACTACCGAAGAAACTTTTACGCTGGCCAGTTTCCGATCCGGATAAACCAGCGCGGTGGCTGTTATCAGGCCTGTAACGGTTTCCCCGGCAGCCAGCGCCTTATGGAAGAGCTGCTCGCGCCGGCGATCATGCGCCGCCTCATTGTGCATCTTTACGGCTTCCACCAGTTCGCCGGGGAGGCCGCAAGCGAGCAGAATTTTTTCGGCCTCGAGCGTATGGCGCTTAAGGTCGCCGGCGGTAAGTTCAGCGTCCACGTCGTGCAGCAGCCCGGTCAGCCCCCAAAGGTCCTGATCTGCGCCCAACCTGGCGGCCAGCGCGCGCATAACGGCCTCTGAAGCCAGGCAATGTTTCACCAAATTCTCATTCTTAACGTGCGTCCTCAACAGTTCCAGCGCGGTATTCCTGTCCATAGTCTCTCCTGGCTGATCGTAGCCGGCATACGTCCCGGCTATATAAAATTATAGAATATACCGGGTAAGGCGGCCCAGCAGCCGCAGGCTGTTTTTAAAAAGCAGGGAGGGATTATGCTCAAATGCTATGCCAGGATATTTTTCATTACGGGAACGCTATTCTGCCTGGGGATATTCTTTTCGGACCTGGCCATCATGGCCCCCAGGGCCGCGCTGGTCAACGCCATAGCCTCGGGGCTGCTATTCGGCCTGGGGATGGCCGTAGTAATGGGCACGCTGCACATTTTAAAAGCCAGAAAGATAGCGGGCGAGAACCGGGCGGGTGACATCTACGCGGTAAGGCAGCGCGTCGAGCTGCGCACCGCCCTGCCTTACGACCGGCTCTACGCTGTGGTTGGCCACTACCTTAGCGAAGTTGCCGGGTTCACGATCACCGAAAAGAACCACGAGGCCGGGGTCATCGCCGCCCGCTCCGGGCTGACTTTTAAAACTTTCGGCAGCAAGGTGACCGCCATGCTGCGCAAGGACGGGGAAAACGCGACGCTGCTGACGCTGACCTCCCGCCCGCTGCTTGGTACCACGCTGGCAGATTACGGCGAGAACCTGAAGATAGTGCGGGAAGCGGAAGACTTCCTTCGCGCCGGAGAACACCACTGAAGGCGGACGCCGGAGACAAAGAAAAAGGCCGGATCGCTCCGGCCTTTTTCTTTGTTTTTTACGCCTTAAAACTCGGCGTAACCAGGCACACGCGGGAAGGCGGTCACGTCGCGGATGTTTGAAATGCCGGTCACCAGCATCATCATCCGCTCAAAACCGAGGCCGAAGCCGGAGTGGGGGACCGAGCCGTAACGGCGCAGGTCCAGAAACCACTGATAATCCTCCACTTTCATCTTCAGGTCGCGCATGCGGCCTTCCAGCACATCCAGTCGGTTCTCGCGCTCGCTGCCGCCGACAAGCTCGCCGATGCGGGGCACCAGCACGTCCATGCCGCGCACGGTGCGGCCGTCGTCGTTCAGCTTCATGTAGAACGAAGCTACTTCCTTGGGCTTGTTGTACATGATGACGGGCTTCTTGAAATAATTCTCAACCAGAAAACGCTCATGTTCGCTGGCCAGGTCCACGCCCCACTTGACCTTCAGGTCGAAGCGGGCGTTCTCCGGCTCGAGCAGCTTTACGGCGTCGGAGTACTGCAGCCGCTCAAACTTGTTTTCGGTGATGTTCTTGAGATTGTCCATCAGCGCCGGCTCAACGTACTTAGCGAACAGCTCCATATCGGAAGGGCAGTTCTCCAGTACCGCCCTGGTGATCGACTTGATAAAGTCTTCCGCCAGCTCCATATCGTCTTCCAGCTCATAAAAAGCCATCTCGGGCTCAATCTGCCAGAACTCGGCGCAGTGGCGGTAAGTGTTGGAGTTTTCGGCGCGGAAAGTCGGGCCGAAGGTGTAGATCTTCCCGAGCGCCAGCGCCAGAGCCTCTCCTTCCATCTGGCCAGAGACCGTCAGGCCTACTTTCTTCCCGAAGAGATCCCTGGAAAAATCTATCTCGCCGGCCTCTGTCTTGGGTATGCCGGCCAGCTTGGTCAGGTCGAAGGCGGTGGCGGAGAACATCTGGCCCGCGCCCTCGGCGTCTGAGGCCGTAAAGATGGGCGTATGCACGTAGGTAAAGCCGTTGCCGCGGAAATAGGAATGCACCGCGTAGGCGAGCTCGGCGCGGATGCGCATCATGGCCGCGTATTTATTGGTGCGCGGGCGCAGGTGCGCCACGGTGCGCAGGAACTCGTCGGAGGTCTTCTTCTTCTGGATCGGATATTTCTCTGGATCGCAGCCGCCGTAGATCTTGACCTCTCGGGCCTGCATCTCGAGCTTCTGGCCGGCGCCGGGGGAGGCGACCAGGTCGCCTTTTATCTCAACAGAGGCGCCGGTAACCAGCTGGGGCAGCACGGCCGAAAAATCGCCATTCTCGGAGGAGAACACTACCTGCAGGTTCTCGCGGCAGGAACCATCGTTTAGTTCCGCGAAGGAAAGCACCTTGGAATCGCGCCGGGTCTTTATCCAACCGCGCGCCGCGGCGCCCTTCGCGGGAACGCCGGCTTTAAGGATTTCTTTTATTGTGGGGAGGGGCATGTTGCCGTCCTTTGAAGCAGAGAGGTTACTTCTTGCCTTTCTTTTTTTCTTCCGGAACCTTGGAGATCGCTACGAGTTCAAGCTCGCAGGTCTTGTCCTCGCCGTTGTACTCCTCGAGGATGTAGCCCGTGCCGGGCGCGTAGTAGCGTACCGACTTGCCGGCGTCGCCGGCCGCCAGCTTTGTGACTATCTTCAGACATTTGGCGAACTTGCCGGCCTTGATAGAAACTTTATCGGAAAGGGAGATGACTTCGCTCGCATCAGGGTATTCTTCCCACTTAAAGCCTTCCTTGGCGGCCATCGGGAATTCGCGGCGGCCGCCGGTGATCACGCCATCGGCGGTAGTCAGCCATTTGGCGTCGCGGGTAATGACGTATTCGGTGGTATGAGAGTCGCGCAGTTCGAAGATCATCCGGGCCTGCGCCACGGTCTTGGCCGCCTTCTTGGCCACGGAAAGGATGTCGATGTAGATTTTAGCCGAGCCTTCGAACTCGGTGCTGGTGAACTTATATTCGAAGCGCGTTCTTTCTTTAAGCGGAAAATAATCTACGGCCATTGTGGGTCCCCCGGAAGGCAAGTTTAAGAACTGATGTTAATTGGAATGCTTATGAAATAAAATTTGGTGGACGTGACAGGGATCGAACCTGCGACCTCCTCGTTGCTCACTCGGGCTCGGTCGGCCTGCTGGCCGCCGCGCCTCGTTCGGAGGCCAAACCCGACATAGGGCTCTTTAAATCTGGTGGACGTGACAGGGATCGAACCTGCGACCTCCTCGTTGCGAACGAGGCGCTCTCCCAACTGAGCTACACGCCCAAATATTACCTACGCTCGGCCTTTGCGGCCTGTTCAACGCGCCATTTAGCCTTCTTATGCTCTTCGAAGTTAGCGTTGAAAATATGTTTTCCCTTCCTGTCGGCCACGAAATACAGCGCGTCCAGGTTCGCCGGGGACATCGCCGCCGCTATCGAACTATAGCCGGGGTTGCAGATAGGCCCCGGGGGCAGCCCGCCTACGGCGTACGTATTGTAGGGGGACTTGTACTTGAGATCTTTCAGCGTCAGCCCCTTCTTCCAGTAGCCCAGCGCGTACTGCACGGTCGGGTCCGCTTCCAGCGCCTTACCGATCCGGTAACGGTTGATGTAGACCGCCGCTATAAGGGGCCGTTCGTTGTCGTCGACGGCTTCGCGTTCCACTATCGAGGCGATGATGAGCACCTTGCGCTCGTCCATCTTCTCGGGGAAACCTTTAGAGAACAAAGGCCTTATCTGCCTCTCGAATTCTAATTTTAGCAAATTTATAACTTCCTGTGGAGGCGTATTTTTTTTCAGGTTGTAAGTGGAGGGAAAAAGATAGCCCTCCAGTTTCTGTGCCCGCGCCAGTTCCAGAAACTTAGCGGCGGGGGTAACGCCGTTGGCCTCTAACCGCTCCGCTATCTGCTCCATGCGCCAACCTTCAGGGATCACCACCCGGATGCTGGTCACGTAAACGTTGTGCGTCATGCGCCACAACGCCTCTTCCGCTGACATCCGCTCCCGCAAGGCGTATTCTCCGGGCATGAGCCTCTTGCCCGTGCCGGTGAGCTTCACCAGCACCCTGAACCAGGTTGCGCTGAAAATAACGCCTTCATGTTTAAGCACGGAGCCTACCTGCCCCGCGCTGGCGCCTTCCGGGATGTTCACCTTTACAGGCTCCCCTGGCCAGAAAAGGTAAAGGGACAGCAGCGCGAGCAGCACCGCCAGAGAACCCGCAATTTGTTTAAATCTTTTCATAAAAGCTTTTTAGAATATACTTGTTTGTATACCGGTCCGTCCGGAGTAAACACGCTCTCCATCAGTTCCACCGAGGCGACCTGGGACCCGGCTTTTTTGCCAGCGGCGAAGTCAGCTACCCGCCGGATGAAATTTTCCGGGAGCTGCCCCTTAACCCTGCCGATGGTTACGTGCGGCTCGAAGCGTTCCTCAAATACCAGGCCCGCCGCCGCCAGGCCCGCAGTAATCTTAGTGGCCAACGCGCGCAACTCGGCGCCGCCCTCTCCTATCCCCACCCACAGCACGCCCGGATGGCGGGGGGAAGGGAAAACCCCGAAACCTCCGGTCACTATCTTGAAAGACCGTTCCGCGGCCAGCGCCGCAGCCAGCCCCTCAACCGCCGCGCCTGCGGCCTTGCCGTTCAGTTCGCCAAGGAAAGCGTACGTAACGTGAAAATTATCCGGTGCCACCCATTTTACGGCGTCTCGCCCGGAGTTGTCACGGGCATAATCCGCGGTCGCCTTAAGCGCGGCCGTGAACCCCGGGGAAAAAGCAGAAGCGGCGAAAAGCCTCATCTATTCCCCGTCGTCCTGCTGCGCCTGTTTCTTCCTTGCGGCCTGACGCCTGGCCTTCGCCCGTTTCGCGGCAGCTGCGGCCTTTGCCTTGGAGACGCGCCTGGTCTTGACCTTAGGGGCGGGGGCTTCCTCGCCATTGTTTCCAATCTGGCGGCGGATGACCTTGCGTTTTAGCGCCTGCTCGCGCAGCTGGGCGCGCCGCTGCTCGGACCAGGGCTTCCAGCCCTTCAACGCCAGCACGCGGGTGCGCATCGTTCCTAGCGTTCCGCGGTAGCGCGCCATCCGCGCCAGCGGGACCGGATGGAACCTTTTTTGGGAAGGGCCAAAAGAAAGTTCCGTGTTCTTTTCAAGCGTGTATTCCTGAGCGGTCGCGCCGGTATTGCTGGCGCGCGAAGCCACTCCGGAGGTGTTGTCCGCCTCAAGGTCAGGGGTAACCGCTACGCGGCCCTCATCAAACACCGCCACGGAAGTGTCCTTGCCAAGCTTGGAATACTCCACCGCGAACTCTGTGCCGCGCACCGCGCATACCGCACCAGGCGTGCGGACCTGAAACTTAAACTTTTCGTTAAGGAAGTGCTTTATCTTGGCCACCAGCGAGCCGGAATTAAGCGTAAAGACGGTGTCGGCCTGATCCAGCGAGGAGATCTCCAATTCGGAGTTGCGCCCCAGGGCTATTGCGCCCTTATCGTCCAGATACAACTCGGCGATACCGTCGGAGGCGGTTTTGACCGAATCGTTCGGGTCCAGCGGCATCTCCCCGGTTATGTTGGACCACTCCTCTGCGTCAACCCCTTTTACCATCACCTTACCGGAGACTACCTTCAGGCGTAAATCCCAGCCCTCGGCCTGGGTTTGCCCGGAGTTACCTCCGGACTTCATGGCCTGCTGCACCATTTTCTGGTATTCTGCCTGGCTCATATCTGCCTGAACCACGGCTGCCAGGGCCGGCAACAGGAGCAGGCTAAAAACCGCTGTCTTTAATTTACAACTTAACATGGACTCTCCCTTATTTCTCCAGCTTACGGAACTGCCGTCGCCCGACCTGCAGCACGCATTCTTTGGGCTCAAAAACTATATCCTCGGAAACCTTCTCGCCGCCCAGGCGCACGGCGCCCTGCTCTATCAGGCGACGGGCGTCGTTCATCCCTTTGGCAACCCCGCAGGCCACCATCAGGCACGAAAGTTTGCCGGCTTTCTCCACGCGGTAGCTTTCCATTTCCTCGGGCAGCTCTTTCCTGGAAAAGACCTGTTCAAAATTGGCGCGGGCGGCCAGGGCCTGTTCTTCGCCGTGGTAGCGGGCGACGATCAGTCCCGCCAGTTTCTTCTTAGCTTCCATCGGGTGCGCGGTCTTGACCGCGGCCAGGTCCTCGGTGGTCAACAGTTCGTAATACGAGTACATTAGCTCGTCTGGAAGGGACATCAGTTTGCCGAACATATCGTTGGGTTGATCGTTAAAAGCCACATAATTGCCGAGCGATTTGGACATCTTCTTCACGCCGTCGGTGCCTACCAGCAGCGGCAGCGTTATCACGACCTGCGGCTCCTGGCCGTTAAGCTTTTGCATGTCGCGGCCCATCAGCACGTTAAGGCGCTGGTCCTGCCCACCGAGCTCGATATCGGCCTTAACGGCTACTGAGTCGTAGCCCTGGAACACCGGGTACAGGATCTCCAGCAGGCTGAGCGGGCTGCCGGCCTCGAGGCGGGCCTTGAAATCCTCACGGCCCAGCAGCGTAGCCATCGTCACGCTCTTGGCGGTCAGGATAAAATCGGAACCGCGGCCGGACTGGTCCCCCATGAACGGCCGGAGCCATTCGCTGTTGAACCGGATCTCGGTGCGCGCCTTGTCCAGAACCTTGAAGGCCTGTTCGGTATAGGTTTTGGCGTTGGCCGCCACGGTCTCGGCGTCCAGAACCGGGCGGGTGGCGTCCCTGCCCGACGGATCGCCCACCTGCGCGGTAAAATCGCCTATGATCAGGACGGCGGTATGCCCCAGGTCCTGGAACTGGCGGAGTTTATCCAGCACCACGCTGTGGCCCAAGTGCAGGTCGCGGCTGCTGGGGTCCACTCCGAGTTTAACGCGCAGCTTCTTGCCGGAAGAAAGCTTTTTGGCAAGCTCCTCCCGGCTCACCACGTCCACCGTGCCCCTGAGGATGTCTTTCAATATCTCTTCGTTGTTCATAACTATTGATTGTATTATTTTTACTTTCCCGCTGTCATTAAGAGAGTGCCTACCGGAGCCCGTAAGGGTCGGCTTCCAGAAAGACTTTAACCCCCGGCCTTTCCGGCAGCGCGCCGGCTTTTTCCATGCAGAGCATCGCGGCCTTTTCAGTAGCCGCCTTTACCAGGTAATACTCGCTGAAGAACTTGTGCTTCTCCTGCCCCGGAGGAATCACGGGCCCGAGCACCTCGCTCTTGTCTCCATCCGCGCCGAGAAAATCCGTAGCGCGCAGGAAATCCGAGCCGGCAGCTTCCATAGCCCTACGGTCGTACGAAGCAAAACGGGCTTTTATTATGTAGCAGAACGGGGGATAAAAGAAGTCCCGGCGCGCTTCCAGTTCCCCGTCGGCGAAGGAAGGATAGTCCATTTCCTGCAGGCGCGAGAAAACGAAGTGCGAACTCTCGCGAGTCTGGATGAAAAGCCCGCCCTTGGAACCTAGCAGCCGCGAGGCCCCGTAAAAAGACTGAAAAGATCTTTCCGAGGCGCGGAAATCCGCCCCGGACAGGTCCGAGTCGGGATCCAGAAAAGCTACAAGTGACAGCCGGGGAGCGCCGAGTTCACGAAGAGCGATGCGCGTACCGACCAGCACGTCGGCTTCGCCCCTGGAAAAGCTGTCCAGGGATTCCTTCATCGCCTTCAGCGAGCCGCGCAGCACGTCACCGTCGAAGCGGGCTATCTTTGCGGCGGGCATCAGCCTGGCCAGCGCTTCCTGGGTTTTCTGAGTGCCGGCGCCGTAGTCCCGGAATACCTTGCCGCCGCACTTCGGGCAGGTCTCCGGCTTCGGTTCCTTCTTTCCGCAGCGGCGACAAAGCAGGACGGGGGGGCCGCCCGCTTTACCTGTTTTTAAAAGTGTCAAACCGGGGCCGCACTCCTTGCAGCGGGGCATCCAGCCGCAGTTTGCGCAGAAAAGCCTGGAGGCGTAACCCTTGCGCCCGGCGATAATCAGCGCCTGCCCGCCGGCGGCCACCGCGGCGCGCAGGCTGTCGGCCAGCGGCCTGGCCAGTATGTCCCCCGGGTACGAGACCATGTCCAGCACCCGCACTTCTGGCCCGGGGCCTTTTTTGGGAGCCGCGCCCGCGGCGTCGAACCTGGTCAAAAGGCCGGCGGCGGCGCCGCCCCAGGATTCTATGGAGGGGCAGGGGCTGGCCAACGCTGTCATCCCGCCCAGCGCGCGCATGCGCCGGAGCAGGACTTCGCGCGCGTGGTAGGCAGGCTCCGCCTCCTCCTGCTTATAAATTTCCTCGTGTTCCTCGTCGAGCAAGCCCAATTTAAGGTTCCTGAAAGCGAGGAAGACTCCGGTGCGGGTAGCGACAACCACTTTATACTTGCCGCCGTAAGCGCCGGCCCAGGCCTCTGCCCTTTTCTTTGGCGTAAGCCTGGCGTGCCAGACTCCCACCCGGCCGGGGAAAACCGGCTCCAGCGCCGCGGCCAGCGCCGGGATAAAACTCAGGTCCGGCACCAGCAGCAGGCCCTGCGCGTCTCCCTGCCCAAGCGCCGCCGCGAAGACCGCGGGATAGATAGCCTCGCGGCGCTCCACCGGCGCCAGGCGCAGCAGGAAGTCCCCGGGCTTGCCGGAAGACAGCGCGTCCAGAAATTCTTTTATAGCCGGCAGGTCCGGCGCGGGCGTCGGGAGGGCGGGTGGCAGCTCGGCCTGGACCGGCAGTTCGGCGGGGGCGTGCGCGTAGAAAGCACCCAGGCATAGACCGGGGGGAGATCCCCAGCGCCCGGACATCCAGGCGGCCAGCGCCAGCGCGTCTTCGGGGAAAAGCGGGGTCTCGTCCAGCAGGCGGCTTATAGACTTGAGTTCTTTAAACCTTGTCAGGTCGGCGTCCTTCTCGGGCATCACGCGCAGGATCACGCCGGTCGCCACGCGTTTGCCAAGCGGCGCCGTCACCCTCAAGCCCGGCGCGGCATGAAGTTCCATTTCCTCGGGGAGGTGGTAATAAAAAGTCCTTCTTAAAGGAATGGGGAATGAAATTTCTGCCAGCATATAGCGTTACGGAACACGACTGCGCTCATAAAAACTTTATTAAGCGCTTTAATCTATTTTACCGTTTTCGAGGAAAGACTTCAGCATCTTCATGTCTTCCCAGGTGTCGCGTTTAAGGTTGGGGTTGCGCAGCAGGGCCGCGGGATGGTAGGTGGGTAGAACTTTTATCGGGTGCCCGGGGCCGAACAATTCCACCGGGTAATCGTACCACTGGCCGCGCATAAGGGAAATGCCCTTATCCATACCGAGCAGCACCTTGGTGGCGACGGACCCCAGCGTGACTATACAGGCGGGTTTTATGGCGCGAAGCTGCTCGTCCAGGTACGGGCGGCAGGCGGAGATCTCGTCGGGCGTAGGGGGCCTGTCGTTGCCATGAGCCTCGGGGGTTTCCGGGTTCTTCATCGGGTGGCACTTCACGATATTGGCGATGTATACTTCTGAGCGCTTCAGCCCCAGCACGGTCTCAATGATCTTGTCGAGCAGCTGGCCGGAGCGGCTCACGAACGGCTCGCCCTGATGGTCTTCCTGAAAACCGGGACCTTCACCCACGAAAACCACCCTGGCCTTGTACGTACCCACGCCAAAAACGGCGTTGAGCCTGGCGTAGCCGAGCGGGCACTTGCGGCAGCGCTTTACGGTTTCGGACAGAACATCCATGTCCGCGGCCCCTTGTTCGGGTGAGATGGGGGTGCCGGGAAGGGATTCGGCTGCGGGGTCGGCGTCGGCAGGCGCGGCTTTCAGCCGCGGTGCGGGCTCGCTACGCGGAAATTCAGCCAGATTCTCATCCAGCGTCTTGATATAAGCCGCCAGATCCCTGGCGGCTGCAGCGAGCTCCCGCTTCATTACGTGCGCAGGTGCCGCATCAGGCACGATGTGCTTTGGGCGGCCATTCTTTATTCTTTGGAAGGTTTCTCGACTTCCCTGCGGGGCTTGCGGGGCTCATCGCTGCGCTTGGAAGCCATCTTTGCTTCAATTTCCTGGTCGGCCTTCACGGCAGTCTCGATCTCGGGCACCTTGACCTTGCCGCTGACGACGTCGAACAGCGAGCGGTCGATCAGTTCGGCCATCGGGATGTTGCGGAAGTCGTCCTGACGGCGCAGGTGGCGGGCCCACTGCATGGCGCGCACGATGTCCAGGTATTTTGACGGACCGTAATCCGAAATGAGCTTTTCAAGATCCGCTTCAGTATCCACTTTTACTTGGGTCGCCATTGTGAACCTCCATTAACTACTAACTCTTCCGTTTTAAAAGCTGGTTGCCGAAAGCCTTAACCTTGTCCAGGTTGCGTCCGGTCTTGCGCGTTTCCAGTTCGGCTATCGCGGCCACTTCCCTGATAGTCTCGCGCAGCTTGTCGTTTATAACCAGGTAGTCGAAGCGGGAAGCCACTTTGATCTCGGCCCTGGCCGTCTCAAGCCGCACCGACACGTTCTCGGCAGGCTCGCCCCGGCTTTTCAGGCGCTGCACCAGCGTCTTTAGGTCCGGCGGCAGCAGAAACACCGTTACCGCCTCGGGGAATATCCTCTTGACGGAGCGCGCGCCTTTCACGTCGATAGTCATCACCGGGATCCGGCCTTGGCCAAGCACTTCCACTACGGACTTTACGGGCGTCCCGTAGTAGTTGCCGTGAACCACGGCCCATTCAAGCAGCTTGCCTTCCCGGCGCAGCTTCAGAAACTGCTCCACAGTAACAAAATAGTAATCTTTCCCGTCCACTTCCCCGGGACGCCGCGGCCTGGTAGTACAGGTCACGCTGAAAGAAAATCTTTTATCCAGCTTCATCAGGCCGGAACGCACGACGGTCTTTCCGCCCCCGGAGGGGGCGGAAAGGACCATCGGGAAGTACTTGTACTTTCTGCGGATCACTTACTAGCCTATGGCTGTGCCGCGTCAGGCGCTATGCGCATCAGGCGGCCTTGTTCTTTCTCGGGTTCCTGATCTGGGACTGGGCCGCGGACAGGATAGCTATGGGTACGCGGAACGGGGAACAGGACACGTAGGTCAGGCCCACCTTGTGGCAGAAAGCGACCGACGCCGGTTCGCCGCCCTGCTCGCCGCAGATGCCAATCTTCATGTCTTTGCGGGTCTTGCGGCCGCGCTCGACGGTGATCTTTATCAGCTCGCCCACGCCGTCCTGGTCTATGGTCTGGAACGGGTCCACGGGGATGATGCCTTTCTTAACATAATCATTAAGGAAGGGACCGGAGTCGTCGCGGGAGTAACCGAAGGTCATCTGCGTAAGGTCATTGGTGCCGAAGGAGAAGAACTCCATGGTCTCGGCGAGCTTGCCGGCCATCAGGCAGGCGCGGGGTATCTCGATCATGGTGCCGACCATGTACTTTACCTTCACGCCCTGCTGCTTCATTACCTCGCCGTAGACGCGGTGGATAATCTCGGACTGGTTCTTTACCTCGTTCTCGAGGGATACCACGGGGATCATGATGTCCGGGAACACCTTGATGCCTTCCTTCTGCAGCTCGGCCGCGGCCTCGAAGATGGCGCGGGCTTCCATCTCGGTGATCTCGGGATAGGTGATACCGAGGCGCACGCCGCGGTGGCCCATCATGGGGTTGGACTCGTGCAGCGCGTTGGCGCGGGTCGAGAGTTCCTCGTAGGAAATGCCCAGAGCTTTGCCCAGCTCTTCGAGTTTCGCCTTCTGCTGCGGCACGAACTCGTGGAGGGGGGGATCCATCAGGCGGATGGTCACATGGAAGCCTTCCATCACTTTAAGCGTGTCCTTGATGCTGGCCTTCATGTAGGGGAACAGCTCGTTGAGCGCGGCCTTGCGCTCCTCGAGGTTCTTCGACATGATCATCTTGCGCAGGCAGAACAGCGCCGCGTCGGAGCCTTTGCCGTAGAACATGTGCTCAATACGGAAAAGGCCGATTCCCTCGGCGCCGTACAGGCGGGCCTGCGCGGAATCGGCAGGGGTGTCGGCGTTGGTCCACACTTTAAGCGCGCGGACGGAATTACAGAACTTGAGGAAGTCCTGGAGCATGGCCATCGTGACTTCGCCGGGCTCGACCAGGGACATCTTGCCCGTGTAGACGAAGCCACGGGAACCGTTGAGGGAGATCCAGTCGCCTTCCTTGAGCGTGGCGCCGCCGAGGGCGAGGGTCTTGGCCTTCAGGTCGATTTTAACGTCGGCGCAGCCCACCACGCAGCATTTGCCCCAGCCGCGGGCCACGAGGGCCGCGTGGGAGGTCATGCCGCCGCGGGCGGTGAGGATGGCTTCCGCCGCCCTCATACCTTCGACGTCTTCGGGGTTGGTCTCTTCGCGGACGAGGATGACGTTCTTGCCTTCCTTCTTCCACTTAACGGCTTCTTCGGCCGTAAAAACTATCATGCCGACGGCGCCGCCGGGGCCCGCGGGCAGGCCCTTGCCGAGGGGCTTGGTGGAGAGTTCCATCTTGGGGTCGAGGATGGGGTGCAGCAGCTCGTCGAGCTGGTCGGGGGAAACGCGCATGATCGCTTCTTCCTTGGTGGCGAGCTTTTCCTTCTGCATGTCGAGGGCCATACGCACGGCGGCGAGGCCGTTGCGCTTGCCAACGCGGCACTGCAGCATCCACAGGCGGCCGGCCTCGATGGTAAACTCGATGTCGAGCATGTCGTGGTAGTGCTTCTCTAGCTTGGCGCGGATGGCGGCGAGCTCTTTATAGGCCGCGGGCATGAGCTGCTCAAGGGACTTGAGGTTCCTGGACTGCTCGTTGCGGCTGGATTCGTTGATGGGGTGGGGGGTGCGGATGCCGGCCACCACGTCCTCGCCCTGGGCGTTCTCGAGGAACTCGCCGAAGAAGGCGTTCTCGCCGGTGCCGGGGTTGCGGGTGAAGCCCACGCCGGTGGACGAATTTTCGCCCATGTTGCCGAACACCATGGCCTGCACGTTGACGGCTGTGCCCCACTCGGCGGGGATGCCCTCTATGCGCCGGTAGGAGACGGCGCGCTTGCCCATCCAGGAGGCGAACACGGCGCCGATGGAGCCCCACAGCTGGTCCATGTGGTTGTCGGGGAATTCTTTACCGAGCACTTCTTTCACCTTGGCCCGGAACAGGATGCCCAGTTCCTTCAGGTCTTCGGCGGTAAGGTCGGTATCGGACTTGGCGCCGCGCTTGGTCTTCATGTCGTGCATGATGCGTTCAAGCTGCTTGCGGATGCCCTGGTCGTCCGCGGGCTCTATGCCGGCGGCCTTTTCCATAACGACGTCGGAGTACATCATAATCAGGCGGCGGTAGGAGTCGTAAACGAAGCGGGGGTTGTTGGTAAGCTTGATCAGGCCCGGGATCGTGTCGGAGGTGAGACCGCAGTTAAGGATGGTCTCCATCATGCCGGGCATGGAGGAGCGGGCGCCGGAGCGCACGGAAACGAGCAGGGGATTATTGACATCGCCGAACTTCTTGCCGGTGATCTCTTCCACCTTGCGGAGATTCTTCTCTACGTCCTGGGTAAGGCCCTTGGGGTAGGAGCGCTTGTTGGCCCAGTAGTACGTGCAAATTTCGGTCGTAAGGGTGAAACCGGGGGGAACGGGCAGGCGCAGGTCGGGGTGGCCGGCCATCTCGGCGAGGTTGGCGCCTTTGCCGCCAAGCAGGTTCTTCATGGAGGCTTTGCCTTCGGCCTTGCCGCCGCCGAAGAAATAAGTCACTTTTTTGGAAATTTTAACGGGACTGGACACTTTAGCTTTGGATTTTACAGCCGTCTTGGACATAATTGTTGGCTCCTGTTGACTATTTATCCCGCGGTTGCGGGTCTTGTGCGCCCTTTGGGGACTTACCTTTATAATACTAAATGGGGGGGAGGCGGGGCAATACAGAGAATGCGGGGCGGAACCCGGACCGTCTTACTATAAGGAGGGTTAACGGGCCAGGCCGTTCCTTATCTTAAGCTCAAGCCATTCCAGGACCAGCGGGAACAGCACGAAGAAAGGTACCAGCGCCAGGATAACCAATATGGGTCCGCCCGCCCGGCGCAGCACCTGGTCCAGGCCCGACCAATAGGTAAGGCTCACGGCCAGGATCACGCCTATAAAACGGTTATGGCGCTGAACAGCGGCAAGCTTCATTTATCCTTGCCCTCGAGATGCAGCACGAAGGCGTACTCCAGCGCGGTAAGCTTTATCCCTTCGAAGCGGCCGGACTTGCCGCCGTGCCCGGTGTCCATGTCGGTCTTGAGGATTACCAGGTTCTTGTCCGTCTTCAGCGCGCGAAGTTTGGCCGTCCACTTGGCCGGTTCCCAGTACTGCACCTGGGAATCGTTGAGGCCGGTAGTAATGAACATGTTCGGATAAGCTTTCTTTTCCACGTTGTCGTACGGGGAGTAGGAAAGGATGTAGTCGCTGAATTCTTTTACGTTGGGATTGCCCCACTCGTCGTATTCGCCCGTGGTCAGCGGAATCTCAGGGTCCAGCATAGTGGTAAGCACGTCCACAAAGGGCACATCGGCGATCATTCCCTTGTAGAGTTCCGGCGCCATATTGGCGACGGCCCCGATAAGCAGCCCGCCGGCGGAGCCGCCCTCGGCGTAGATATGCGCTGGGGAGGTATAGCCGCGGGCGATAAGGAAGCGCGTGGCGTCGATGAAATCGTAAAAGGTGTTCTTTTTCTTAAGCTGCCTGCCGGCCTCGTACCAGCGCCGGCCCAGCTCGGAGCCGCCGCGGATGTGCGGCAGCACGAAGATAAAGCCGCGGTCCAGCAGCGAAAGCCGGGTGGAGCTGAAATCAGGGTCGGTGCTCATGCCGTAGGAGCCGTAAGAATAAAGATAGACAGGGTTCCGCCCGCTCTTGAGGTCCAGGCCTTTTTTATACACGAGGGAGACCGGTACCAGCTCCCCGTCACGCGCGGGGAACCACAACCGCTCGGCCTGGTAACCCTCCTGCTTATAACCGCCCAGCACTTCCTGGCGCTTCATCAGCTTTTTATTGCCGGTCCACAGGTCGACGTCATACACGGAGTCCGGGGTAGTGAGCGACTCGTAGGTGACGCGCAGCGAACTGGTCATATATTCGTAATTATCGCCCAGATCGGTCATATACGCCGGCTCGTCGAACGTAATCTCGGAATCCCTGCCTACGGTGCGGTTTATAATGTGGAAGCTGCCCTGCGCCTTTGACCGCTCCTTGAGCACGACCCAGTCGGAGAAAACATCAATGTACTCGATAAGAACGTTATCCCGCTGCGCGACTATGTCCTTCCAGGAAGAGATGGCGGTGGCGGTGGAGGGGCAGACCGAAAGCTTGAAGTTCCTGGCTTTGTCGTTATTCAGCACGTAGAAGCGGTCGCCGCCGTCGGCCACGTCGTACTCCAGCCCGGGGAGGCGCGCCTGGAAAACCGCGGGGGGGGCGGAAGGCTTATCGGCGTCTATGAGCCGGTACTCCGTTGAAAGCGTGGCGCCGGTCCGGATAAAGATGTACTTTTCAGTATTCGACTTGGAGATGCCCACCTCGTAGGTCTCGTCGGCTTCGTAATAAATCTCTGCGTCCCTGAGGCGGCCCAGCTCGTGGGCCTGGACCCGGTCCCACCGCAGAGTCTCGGTGTCCTGACGCACGTAAAAAAGGGTGTTATTGTCGTTGGCCCAGGCCACATTTCCCGAAGTATTTTCGATCTTGTCGCCGTACATCTTGCCGGTGACAAGGTCCTTGAAATAGATATCGTAAAAGCGCCGGCCGCCGGTATCCATCGCGTAGGCGATCATGCGCTGGTCGGGGCGGATAGAGGGGAAGGGAACCTGGCAGAAAGCCTTGCCCTTCGCCAGCTCGTTGACGTCCAGGAGGACCTCCTCTTTAGCGTCCAGCGAGCCTTTCTTGCGCGCGTAGACCGGGTATTCCCCGCCGGCTTTATAGGTCTTATAATAATAGTAGCCGCCATAACGGAACGGGACCGTGGAATCGTCCTGTTTTATACGCGCCTTCATCTCGGCGAACAGTTTCTGCTGCAGCGGTTCCACGGGCTTGAGCGCGGCGTCGGCATAGGCGTTCTCGGCCTTCAGGTAAGCCAGCACTTCCGGGTTCTTGCGGTCTTTAAGCCAGTAATAATCATCCACGCGGACCTGGCCGTGATTTTCCAGCTTGTACGGAATCTTTTTAGCTACGGGCGGCTCAACAGCTCCCGCGCGGATGTTTAATGTCATAACGGTAAAGAAAGACGCCGCCAGTACCTGGTAGTTCATACGTTCCTCGCCGCCAGCAATCTCCCGCTGGCTTATATACCCATGCGGGCCAGAATCATGCAGATCTCGTTTGCCACGGAGACCAGCTGCGGGTGCGTAGCCTCGAAGCCCTTGACGGAATAGGCGACGCCAGAAATGGAAAGGTTCTTCAGCTGAACGCTGCCGTTCTCCCTGGTAGCTTCGTGCGCGGCCACTTCGGTAAAATAGCCGACGCTGCGCGCGTCATCCTGTTTTGAGTCCGGCAGCGCGGCCAGTTCTGATTTCAGCACGCTGAGAAGTTTTACGAGTTCGGCTTTTTCCCCTGAATTGCCGGACTGTATCTTCGCTATAGCGGATTCTATCCGCGCAAGGGTTTCTTTTATCACATATCCTCCCGTCAGCATTTTGCCGCAAGTCAAAATTATCAAATACACCCCTGCGTGTCAATCGGCCTGTAAAGGCCGACAGGTTTATGCTAATCTTTATGCATGAAAACGCGGAAGGCCGAAATAGTCTGCACAGGCTCGGAACTGCTGTCCGGCAAGATCAACCTTTACATGCCGCTGTTCCACGCGCACCTCTCCCGGCTGGGATTCGAGATAGCGCGCGAACAATCCTGCGGCGACAGCCTCGCTTCCATAAAGGACTGCCTGGCCGGAGCCATGGCGCGCTCACGCCTGGTGATAGCCTGCGGGGGCCTGGGCCCGACCTTCGACGACCTCACCCGTCAGGCGGCGGCCCGGCTGCTGGACCGCAGGCTCGTCCACTCTGAAGCCTGCGCACAGATCCTTCGGCACAACTATGGGCTTGCCGAACTGCCGCCTAATTTCAGCAACCAGTGCCTCATCGTGGAAGGGGCCAAGCAGCTGGAGAACGCCAACGGCACGGCCTGCGGACAGGTGTTAACCGGAAAAGGTCGAATGCTTGTGCTGCTCCCGGGGCCGCGCAGAGAATGGGAACCCATGTTCGCCAGTTTCCTGGACCGGGAGATAACTGAATTTTTCGGGAGCGCCGTTCCCGTCACGCAGATAAAGCTGCGTACGGCAGGTCTGAAGGAACCTGAAGCCGAAAAGCTGGCAAAACCCGCCATGAGCCGATTTCCCTCGCTCCGCTACACCATCCTAGCCGGCCCCGGCACTGTGGACTTCATAATCTCCGGAGACGACAAGCGCGGGCTGGTTACGCGGGCCGCCGCGGCCTGCAGGAAAATACTCGGGCCCAGCGTCTACGGCCAGGGCGAACTTACGCTGGCCGGCGCTCTCGGGGAAAAATTAAAACTAGCCGGCAGAACCGTTTCAGGGGCGGAATCCTGCACCGGCGGCCTGGTCTCCCAGCTGATAACTGAGAACGCCGGCAGCTCCGACTATTTCAACGGCTGCGCCGTCACGTACTCCAACGCGGCCAAAAGCGCCCTTCTCGGAGTAAAGCGCTCCACGCTCGAAAAGTTCGGGGCCGTTTCCGCCGAGTGCGCGGCCGAAATGGCCGCGGGGGCCCGGAAGGCTTTCGGCAGCGACTATGCTTACTCGGTTACCGGCGTAGCCGGGCCTGGCGGCGGAACGGAAGCCAAGCCCGTAGGACTGGTCTATTTCGGACTGGCAGGCCCCGGGATGAAAAAAATTTACAGCCGAAAGTTCAGGGGGGAACGCGCCAACATACGGACGTCAGCCTCTAATTTCATTTTAGATGAGCTTAGAAAAGTAATAAAATAAAGATTCACAAGTTTAAACAACGGAGCAGCGATATGAAAAAAACAATAATAGCTTTACTGGCACTGGCCTTCGCTCTGGCCTTCGCGTATTTCGGTCCGCTCGACATGAAACTCCCCGGCCTGCAAAAACCTGAACAGGGAACTGCAGCGCCCCAGGACTCCGGAAAACCGGCCAAGGCCGCCGCGTACGAGAAGAAGGAAACCTATTTTAAGCTCGGGAACGCCGCCGGAGGAACAGTAGACCTGGCGTCCTATTCGGGCAAACCGGTCCTCGTGTTCTTCTTCACAGAGACCTGCCCTTATTGCCGCAAGGCAGGACCTGCCATGGAGAAACTCAACAAAGCCTACGGGCCGAAAGGGCTTAACCTGCTAGGCATCTCCCTTGAAGACTCCCCCGAAGGCGCGCTTAATTTTGCCAAGTCGCTGGGCGTTACCTTTCCGCTCGCATACGACGGAGGGGACATAGCCGCCCATTACCGCGCCCAGGGCGTGCCCTATATTTACGCCCTTGATAGCCGGCACAAAATCTACGACGTCTGGGAAGGGTACGACGATTCTTACTATCCTGAAATCGAGAAAACGGTTAAAAGCCTGCTGTCCAAGAAATAACAGCCGGCGGCCGGAGGCCGAATGTCAACAGCTATAGAAAAAGGCAGTATCCTCATCCACCGCGTTTTCGACGTGGGCGGCGAGATTTCACTGGTCCGGGCCGCGGAGCTGCTCAGAGCGGACAGCGGCCCTCGTCTCAAGTTTGCCACCAATACGCGCAAAGCCATAATAATTAAAGATTCTCCTTTGAAAGTGGAACTTGGCGAGGGAACGCTTGCCCTCCCGTCAGGAAACGCTCCGGTCCGCATCTTCGCGCGTATCTGGAACTACGGCGTAATTTCCGTCACTATGGAAATGACAATCCAGCCGGGCACCTGCTGGAGCGACCTGGTAGGGACCGCCGCGGAGCTGGAAGCTTCACAGGAAGTAGACCTCATAGCCATGTCCCACAAGGACGCCCTTAAGAAGCGGATCATACCCGCCGTCACCGGCCCCGCCGAGTGGGAAGTTTTCGAGGACTATATCACGTACATCATAGAGAAAGCCCCCGGCATAGAGAACCCGAAGGAATTCATAACCAAGGTGGACGTGGCGGCGCTGATCCTGGCCGAAGCCAAGGAACATCTGGGCGAGGAGTCCAAGAACTTCATCCTTGAAAGCGCCACCCAGTACTCCACCACGGACCTGGCCATCATCGACTGGAACTCCGCGCTGCTGATAGAACCGGACGGCGAAAGGGACGTAGCAGACGTGATCGAGTTCTCGCTCACGCACCTGCTGGAGTTCCGTTACTACGACGAAATGCTGGGCATGAAGCTGGACGAGCTTTACGACACGATGGAGCAGAAGCGGGAGAGCGTGGTGAATATTTTCCGGAACTTCTACGCGGATATCGCCGAAGATTCCAGCCGCAAGTACATGGACTTCTCGGAATTCCTGGGCCGCGTGGAGAACTCGCTGAAGACCGTAGGCGACCCGTACCTGGCCGTGGTCTTCAGAGCTTCCGCCGTAGAGTTCCACTTTGACGATTGGCGCAAGAGCATCTCCCGCAAGATGGAAACCCTGGCGCAGATCAGCCAAATGCTCCACGGCGAGGTTAACACCCGGCGCAGCCAATGGCTCGAGATCATCGTCATAATCCTGATAGCAATAGAGGTAGTGCCCTTCCTCTATATCCTGATGAGGGAAGGGAAAATCTGACCCCGCTTTAATCGCCCGGGGATTAAAACAAAGAGGCAGAGGCTCAACCTCGGGGAAATGAGGTTGAGCCTCGCTTACACTGTAAAAAAGCCGCCCACCCGGGCGGCTTTTCTTTTACAGCGGGACTTCAGCAGTAGAGGTACTCTTCCACCAGGTTCTTGATCTCTTCTTCCTTGCCGAAAAGTTTCTCGCTGAGGTTCCTGTCATCGTAAGACTTAAGGCGCTTCACCAGGCCGTCGATGACCTGGGGGGTAAAGACGCCCTTGGCCTCGAACACGGCGCGGGACTTTTCAAGAGCTTCGGCCGAACCCCAGCACGAGGAGGGCAGCTTGGGCAGCTTCTCGGTGAGGGCGGCGTTCTCTTTGTGGTAAATATTCTTATCCACAAAATACTTGTCCGCGTAGGCAAGCGCATCGGAGCGCTCAAAGCCACGGCGGGCGGCCACGCAAAGGCCGGCCATCAGGAAGTGCAGGTTGGCGGAGCCGTCGGCCGAGCGGAACTCCACGGTCTGGGTGGATTCCATCTTGGGGGCCGCGGCGCCGGGGTTGGCGTCCTTCACCATGCCGGCGGCGTTCAGCCAGCCGAGCGGAATGCGCACCAGCGCCGAACGGTTGCGGTAAGCCCAGCAAACGTTGATAGGCGCTTCCTGATGAGGCACCAGGCGAAAGTAAGAAGTGGGGACAGTATTTCCAAAGGCGGTCATGGGGGCGGCCAACTCGAGGAACCCGGCGATGGTCTTCCGGGCCTGGGGGGCCAACCCGCCCTTGTCTATCATCGCGTTCTTCCCGTTCTTGTACAGGCAGGTATGCACGTGCAGCCCGGAGCCCGCGTGCCCGATGGAGATCTTGGGCGCGAAGGAGATTACCACGCCATACTTGTTGCCTATGCCGGACAGGATCCACTTGGCCACAGCCAGCTGGTCGGCCGCCTCGGAGGCGGGCACGGGCAGGAATTCTATTTCCTGCTGCGCCATCTCGGATTCCTCGCCGCGGATGAAGCCCACTTCGGAATGGCCGTACTTTATGCGGCCGCCGGCCTCGGCTATGGCGGCCATTGCCTCGGTGCGCAGGCCTTCCCATTTTGAATACGGGTAGGATTCGTGATAGCCCTTCTGCGTACCCGTGGGATAAAGCGGGTTCCTGGGCGAGATAACGTAATACTCAAGCTCGCCCATGGCGTGGAAGTCGTAGCCGGAGGTCTTCTTGAACTCGGCCTCGGAGCGGCGCAGGATCTCGGACGGGGCGCTGGCGAAGGGCTTACCGTCCGGCGTATAGAACGAGCAGAGGATGTCTATAGCAGGCACCTGGGAGAAGGGGTTAACGAAGGCGGTGCGGTAGCGCGGCATCACGTAGATATCGCTGGAGCTAGCGTCGATACTCTTGAAAAGGCTGGAGCCATCCACGCGTTCCCCGGCGGAAAGGATCCGGTCCAGATATTTCTCGTCGTTAATTATAAAATTCAGCGTTTTAAGGCGGCCGTCGCCGGCGGCATAGCGGAAGTTAACCATCTTTATACCGTGCGCCTTTATAAATTTAACGAGGTCCGGACGTGTGAAGTCGCGCGGCTCCTTATTAAGGAAGGCGGCTATCTTGTTGGCGTAAATTTTAGTCTGGTTCATGGTGGTTGGCTCCGTTCTGCTTTTTCCTTCAGACAAAAATGATAACAAATTTCAGTCCGATTCATGAAGATTGAAAGGATCCGCATATTTTGGTAACCTTTGGCGTTGTCTGAATTGCAGCGCTGGGGGATTGGGGAGAATACATGAAAAGAATAGCGGCAGTATTATGCTTCGCGCTGGCCTGCGCTCCGGCTGCGGCCCAGAGCGAATTTCACGCTTCGAACGAGTTTTCCGTAACGCAGAACGACCTGAGCGGGCCCGGCAAAAGCGCCTCCTCGCTTACCAAAGGCCTTAACTACCTGGAAGTGCTGAACCTTTACGGCAACGGCACCAAGGGCGCTTGGACCTATAATTATACCGCCGGCGGCAAGGCCACCGACGACCAGCGCAACGACGTCAAGCACCTGTCGCTTACCAACATTCAGGGCCGCGCCACCAACAACGTCCACACCATCACCGTGGGCGACGTGTTCGAATCCTTCTCGCAGTACGCGCTGGCCACCTCGCTGAAGGGCGGTTCGTACCGCTTCGCAAAGGACGGCTCAAAACTGCCGGAAGTTACCGGTGTGTTCGGCTGGGCGTATCCGCGCTGGGACAGCGCCTGGAAAGACCCGGAGACCCGCACCGTCACCCGGCAGGCCGCGGGCCTGCGCGTTAAAGAGAACTTCAGCGGGGACCTCTGGGCCGGAGTCAGCGCCGTCTCGTCTAAGGACACCGGCAGGATCAATCCGGCCGACATGCTCTACGACGCCAAGAACTACACGCTGGACTTCAACTATCTCCCGATGCCCGGTCTTACCGCGGCCGGCGAATACTCCCTCTCTGACCAACAAGAAGCCACATCCGGCACTTCAGCCAAGGGCAGCGCCGCCCGCCTTGAACTGGTTGGCGACGCGGACCCCAGCCGCGTCTCGGTCGAATATGAGAATGTAGAGCCGGATTTCTACTCGGCCCTCGGCTCGGCCAGCCCCGACCGCCGCAAACTGAAGACCAAGTGGCGCTACAAGTACACCAAGCAGGTCACGTTTACCTCCGGCTTGCTCTGGTACCGCAACAACCTGGACGATACGCAGCCCGCCGGCACCACCTACAACTGGAAGCCGGAGCTCTCCGCCGCCATCAAGAAACCCTTTGCCTCCAGGCCTTACTCCTTCGCGGACCTGTCCTACAAATTCGACCGCAAGTACGGTGCGGGCTCCAGCGGGGCCGACCACTACCTGAACGGGAACTACCGCGACCGCCTGGGCGGGATAGACTCGGATACCAACCTGGGCTACACGCTGTACAGGACCAAGACCGCCGTGCGCGACGCCCGCGAGCTCAACTTCAACACCTCGCTCAGCTCCCGCCACCAGCTGAAGTCGGTCGTGCTGAAGCCCGGGGTTAACCTCGGCACCTGGTACTCCAAGGATGAACTTGCCGACACCACCGACAAGCTCTACGAGTATTCGCTGGGCCTGGGCGTGGAAGCGCCGGACGCCAACCTTACTGGCGACCTGCGCGCCGGGCAGAACATGCTGCGCAAGGACACCGGGGACGACTCGGACAAGTTCTTCGCCGCGCTCTCCGCCTACTGGCGCCCCAAGCTGCTGGCGAAGCTCAACGACTCCACAATCTTCCTGCGCGCGGGCTTCAACGACTATTCCTTCTCCACCACCAACCGCAACTTCCGGGAGAAGAGCGTTACCATAGGGCTGAACACCTCCTTCTAAGATAAGGGATATAAAATACCATGAAAAAAATATTATTAATCGCAGTTGCAATCTTCACAATAACGGCGTCCGCGGACGCCAAGTGGTGGATCTTCGGCAAATCCAACGATGAGGTCGGCTTTAAATATGTTTATGTAAACAAAGTCTCCACCGATGAAACCGGGCCCAAAATAAAGATCTTCAAAGAAACCTTAGGGACCGACGGGCTGGTAAAGATAACCGGCAAGGCCGCGGTGGGCAAAAGCGCCGTGGGTTCCGTGCGCATCTCCCTCGACGACAAAGCCTCCTGGGCCGAGGTTAAGTTCGCAGATAACGGGACTTTTGAGTATTCTTTCAAGCCGGAGGCCGGAAAGACCTACGCCATGCTGCTGGAAGTAACAGACACTGCCGGCAAGACCAACAAAGTGGAGGACACACGTAAGGAGATAACCCTTTCGGAGGAAAGCATCCAGGCCAAGGTCAAAGAGACGCTGGACGCGATGTTCGACGCCTACAACAAAGAAAGCCTGACAAAATTCATGGGTTATGTCGGCGACGACTTCGCCGGAGATAAGGCCATACTCGAGCGCGCCGTAAAACGCGACTTCGACGCGCTCAGCTCCATCAACCTCCGCTATACCGTTAACAATATAGCGGCCGGCGCGCAGGGCCGGGTATTCGTCTCCGTTACCTACAACCGCCTGGTGTTCGTAAACAAGACGGGCGCGACCAGCACCGACACCGGTTCCACGGAATTCGTGTTCAGCTCCAACGAAGGCAAGCTATCCTTGTTCAGCATGAAGCAGCCGCTGATGTTCGGCCTGTCCGACGCCGACAACGTGGCCACCGGTTTCGTACTTGGCAACACCGCAGCCGCGCTGACGCTTAACGAGAGCGGTGATTTGGGGGGTGGGACAATAGCGATATCCTGCTCCGGCAATATGCCAACGATGCACACGCTTTACTTTTTCACCAAGGAACAGAGCGGTTGCCACCCGCAGGATGATGCCATGCAGACCCCGACGGTAATGGCCGACATGATAATATACAACACTGCCATAGAGCCGCATAACGGCCTGCTGGCCAAGACTTTTACCGGCAGGGCCCTCTCTTCCCTAACCGACGCCGAGGTCCGGGACCCGGCCGGCTATGCGGGAACTAATCCCTATACCGTCTCTCCTGGGAATTCCTACGGCATTTCCATCGGGGGAAAATATTACGCCATAGAGTTTACGCTGCTGCCGGCAAGCTCTGGAGCGCAGAACACTTCTTTCAAGCTTAGAAATTTCTAACCCGCAACACAGGGGAGGGACGCCTGGCGTCCTTCCCCCGTTCACCCACACCGTTGTTTTATACGGAACCTATCATGAAAAATTTTATCCTTTCCTTGCTGTTGCTGTCCGGCGCCCTGCCTGCGGCCGCGGCGCCTAAGACTTATGCCGACGCCCAGAACGACCTGGCCTGGCTTTCACATGACGCGGCGGCGTTCCGCAAAGTAATGACCGGGGCAATAAGGGAGCAAAGCTCCAATCTGGAAGTCATGAACCGCCTGACGCAGGCTAAGATAAAAATGGAAGAGATGATACAGAGAGACAACGCCGTTAAGGCCTGCAAGGTGGTGGAATATGGCTTTACCGCGGCGACCCTCGGCGTCGGCGGCATAGCGCTGGCCACGGAGGCGGGGGTAAGCGTCCTGGCAAAAGAAGGAATGAAGATAGCGGGGAAATACATAGGCAAGGGAATCGTGGTGGAAGCCGGAAAAGATGCAATCGGCACGCCGGGCTATACCGACGCGGTAAAGGCCGGGACCTTCGTATTCAACAAGGTCGACGAGAACGAACTTAAAGGCCAGCTCTCCAAAGACAACATAGATGTGCTCCTGAAAGCCAGAAATCTGCTGGAGAACGAGTCCGACGGCAGAACGCTCAAAGACAAACTCCCCGAGATCCGGCAGATGATCTTCGACATGCAGAATACACTGGATAAGACGGCCACTGAGATAAAGGCCGCCGACCACAATATCCAGGAGGTCCTCGGCAAAGCCGCGCCGCTGCTCGCGCTCGCCGCAAAATTTAAGGACGAGGAAAAAAAGAGCGCCGAGAAAATTGCCGAAGAAGCTAAAAAAGCCCGGCCCGCCGGGCTGGTGGACACGGAGGTTTCAAAACCCGCCGCCGTACCGCCCGCCGAGACAGGCCCAAAGGATACCCCCGAAGAGAAGCGCCTGAAGATGCAGGAGGCTATATACAAGTATATAGCCGGCTTGCGGGCGTCCATACGCGCCGGACAGAAAGCCGCCGAGACGGCCTGGGCCCCGATAGGGAAAGCCGCTCCCAGCGGCACAAGGTACTTAGTTTCCGACGAGATCGGAGACCTGTTCTCCAGCCTGGCCAACCTGGAGGACAACTTCGCGGGAGCGCGCACCTATGGCAACATGCAGAGCGTAGAGGCCTCCGCCGACACTATGGCGAAAAGGATAGGGACCCTCAGGGCCAGGCTGGAGAACCAAAAAGTAGAAATAAAGTCCAGTATAGAACCGATAATTAACGACCTTTCAGGCTATACTGCGCAATGGCGGTCAGCTTACAACACCTATACACCCCAGGGCTACTATGTGAGCGAGCCGGACAAGGTTAAAGAAATGACGGTCTGGACGGCTTATTACGAGGGGCCGCTTACCTACGCGGAGAGCTACCTGAAGGCTACCGACGGACTGGAGGCGAGGTTCAGGGCCGTGCAGAGCAACGCGGCTGGCCAGAAGGACGCCATCTACACTGAGGTCAATGAACTTATGGCTTCGTACCTGGCCAAGCTACAGTCGTACAAAGACTATCTACCCCAGGTACAGGGCCAGCTGGAAAAGATTTCATCCGAGGCCGCCAAGAAGATAGAAATATTGAACAACCTGCCGCACGAGTTCACTCTGGAGTTTTCCTACGACGGCAAGTACGACCTCGGCGACCTGGGGGCAAAGGTAGCGGCCGCCAGACAGGCCTTTTCAGAAGTTTCCAAACTTTACGCCGCCGGCGGCGCTCTTTATCAGGATACCCTGAGTAAAGCCGCGGAGATATCACAGCTGGGAGAATCCCCGCTGCAAAACGAAGCCGGCTACATCGCATATTCTTCTGAAAACAAGTCCCACAAAGCCACCATGTCGGCCGCACTGAAGAAACTGGAGGGATACGCTCAATACAAGCACGCGACCGTGGGCTGGTACGACGGCAGCGACTTTGCCTCAAACCGGATCTTCGACGCGGAGGACGCGCTTAAATACCTCAAGGCCCAAAGCGACAAGCTTGCCGCGGTCTACGGTAAAGCCATCACGGACTTCAAAGCCAAGACCGGCAGGGACCTGACCTATTTAGAGACGCTGGACCAGCAGAAATACGGAGAAGAAACACAGAAACTCTTCGAGCCCGCTCAGAAAGCGGAAGAGGAAAAAGCCCGGATAATAGAGGAAGTGCGCAAGGCGCCCCTCTTCGGGTCCGCCGGCCTGCTTGAGAGGACCGGCTTCTGGACCCTACAGGCCGGCGCAAAGCGCGATGAGTTTGAAAAAACAACGGCCGCCTTCTGGGAGAGCCCCAAAGGCAAAACTCTTACAGAGGCCAGACGGCTAAGGGAATTGAACGACGCGCAGAACAAACGCGATCCCGGACTGGCAACGGTAAAAAAAATGTACGAGGATTTTGCCAGGGCCTATGAAAGCCGCAACGCGGCCAAGGTCATGTCGTTCATAGCGGACGACTGGAGTGCCGGCGACGGCACTACAGCCTCGGACCTGGACGAGCAGTTCAACAGGATCTTCCGCATGTTCGACGAAATTAAGGTCGACCTCACAGGACTGCAGATAGCGGGCGACGGCAACGGCAAGTACACCGCCTCTTATAATATGGCAATCAAGAGCAGGATTTACAAGAAGAACATCAAGCGCGAGGAAGACTCTTCGGTATACGAACACGTGGAAGTAACAGGCAGCAATGCTAAGATAAAGAAGACGGAAGCCGGCGGCTACTGGAGCGTGAAATAAAGCATGGACACCAACGACAAGATACAATTCATGGAGAAGAACCTGGCCCGCCAGCTGGACTGGATCCGGGCGGCTGACGCCAAGATCGCGCCGGTGATCTTCATTACCACTTCAATGCTGGGCGCCACGGTGGCTTTCCTTTCCAAGTCGCCGCACCTTTCCGGGCTTACGCTGGTCCTGGCCACTATCTGCGTGGGGGCGCTGGTGTACACGCTGTTCTGCATGGTGATGGTCAACTTCCCGCGCATCACCCGGTATGACGAATCAGCCCTATTTTTTGAGGGAATAAAATTCGCGGGGTTCGAGACTTTCGACAAGCGGGCCCGGGAGATGACCCAGGACGCCTACATGCAGGACCTTACCCGCATGTGCTTCAACAACGCCGTTATCGCCAGTTCCAAGTTCCGCTTCGTGAAACGTGCCATGCTGGCCCTTTTTACCGCTATCGTCCCCTGGGTCATACTGGTTTATGACGTTTTCCGGTACTACCCGGTGCAAGAACTGCTTGGCAAATAAGGTCTTTTTAGGCCTTCCAAGGCCCCTCCCGGCTATCCGCCCGGGGGGGGCTTTTCATTGACTTAAGGCAGGGCTAGTTAATATAATAGTCAAAAGGTAAAACCTAACTACAAAGAGAGAAAAACATGTCATTAACCAAGAACAAAATCAGAGAAACCGTGGAGAAATTCTCCGCTAAACCCAACGACACCGGCTCGACCTCCGTGCAGGTTGCCCTCGTTACCGAGCGCATCCAGTATCTTTCCAAGCACATCCTTTCCCGCCCCAAGGACAACGCCTCCAAACTCGGCCTTACCAAGCTGGTCTCCCAGCGCAAGCGCCTGCTCACCTACCTGGAAGCCAATAACAGGGAAGAATATAAGAAAGTTATTAAAGCTTTAGGCTTAAGGAAATAACAAATGACAAATTATCCTAAACCGCTCCGCCTGGAAGAACAGGTTGGAGATAAGAGTATTTCATTCGAGACCGGGGCCATCGCCAAGCAGTCCGGCGGCGCCGTGATCATCCGCATCGGGGACACCATGGTGCTCTCCACCGCGGTGCAGGCCAACAAGCCCAAGGACACCCCGCCCCAGTTCGTGCCGCTGAGCTGCGACTATAAAGAGCGCACCTACGCGGCCGGCAAGATCCCCGGCGGCTTCTTCAAACGCGAGGGCAAAGCCCGCGAAAAAGAAGTTCTCGCCTCCCGCCTTACGGACCGCGCCGTGCGCCCCCTGTTCCCGGATTACTTCAACACCGAGACGCAGGTGGTAAACATGGTAATGTCCTACGACGGCATCAACGACGCCGACGTGGTTTCCATCAACTCGGCCTCCGCGGCGCTGATGATCTCCGACATCCCTTGGAACGGCCCCGTCGCCGCCGTACGCATCGGCAAGATAGACGGCAAGTTCATAATGAACCCCACCAACGAACAGCGCGCGACCTCCGAGATGGAAATGGTCATCTGCGGCACGCTGCAGGGCATCCTGATGGTGGAAGGCGGAGGTCACGAGCTGCCCAACTCCGACCTTCTCGGGGCCATGGAAGCCGCCATGCCCGAACTCGATAAACTCTGCAAACTGCAGGTCAAGATGAAAGAACAGGTGGGCAAACCCAAGACCGCCATCGCTACTCCCGAAATAAAGGCCGAACTTAAGGCCGAAGTGGAATTAATGGTGAAGGCCGAGGTGGAGAGGATCCTCTCCTCCAAGCCCGAAAAGAAAACCATGGAGAAGGCCCTTGAAGAAATGAGGGTTAAAGCCTACACTGCGATGGTCGTAAAGTACCCCGCCGACGCGACTGCCTCCTACCAGGCCAAGACCGTGTTCGAGGACGTCCTTTACACTATCTGGCGCCGCATCACGCTGGACACCAAGGTCCGCACCGACGGCCGCCAGACCGACGAGGTCCGCGAAATCAACATCGACCCGGGCTTCCTGCCCCGCACCCACGGCTCAACCGTGTTCACCCGCGGCCAGACCCAGGCCCTGGTAGTTGCCACCCTCGGCACCTCCGACGACAAGCAGATGCTTGACGCTCTGGAAGGCAAGACCTTCGACAGGTTTATGCTCCACTACAACTTCCCGAGCTACTCGGTAGGCGAAGTGAAGCCCGACAGGGGCCCCGGCCGCCGCGAGATAGGCCACGGCCACCTCGCCAAGCGCGCGCTGCTGCCGCTGCTGCCTACCGAAGAGCAGTTTCCTTACACCATCCGCCTCGTGTCCGACATCCTGGAGTCCAACGGCTCCTCGTCGATGGCCACGGTTTGCGGCGGGTCACTCGCCATGTTCGACGCCGGCGTGCCCCTGAAGGCCGCCTGCTCCGGCATAGCGATGGGCCTGGTGACCGACGGCTCCAAGTTCGCCGTGCTGTCCGATATCGCAGGCCTGGAAGACCACTACGGCGATATGGACTTCAAGATCACCGGCACGCGCAAAGGCGTGACCGCGCTGCAGATGGACGTGAAGCTCGCCACCGGCATCCCCATGAATATCATGAAGGACGCCATAGAGCAGGCCACCCGCGGCCGTCTCCACATCCTAGATATCATGGAAAAGGCGATGCCCGCGCCCCGCGCCGACATCTCCGAGTTCGCTCCCCGTATCGTTAAGCTGATGATCCCCCGCGACAAGATCGGCGCCTTCATAGGGCCCGGCGGCAAGAACATCCGCGGCATCCAGGAGCGCACCGGCGCCAACATCGAAGTTGAGGACGATGGTTCAGTGTTCGTCTCCAGCGCCGACAAGGCCAGCCTCGAAGCCGCCAAGTCCATGGTGGAAATGTTCACCGCGGAAGTGGAAGTGGGCAAAGTCTACAAAGGCAAAGTCGTATCCATTGTGGACTTCGGCGCCTTCGTGGAAATCCTCCCCGGCAAAGAAGGCCTTCTGCACATCTCCGAAGTCGACGTGAAGCGCATCAACCGCGTGGACGACGTCCTCAAGATGGGCCAGGAAGTTGAAGTAAAGGTCCTGGAAGAGAACAACGGAAAGTTTAGACTTTCCCGACGCGTACTCATGCAACAGCCGCAGGGCGACAAGAAGTAATCAATATCCGGCCCCCGCGCCCAGCGCGGGGGCCGGAATATATATATCTGGAGGCTCACCAATGAAAAAAACTGCCAAACCCCAGGAAACAGCTTTCGACCAGGTTCAGAAGTTCTACCAGTTCATGAACTCCAACAAACTGGAGGTCATCGAGTTCTCTAAGGATAATACTTATATCAAGCTGGTGCGCAAACACAACAACGCCGTCCACCAGATCCCCGTTTTTGCCCCGTCCGCCAATATGCAGACCGGAAAATCCTCTAACGCCGCCAAGGCCCAGCCCGAACAGCAGGAGGGGGAAACCATAAAAGCCCCGATGTCCGGCATTTTCTACCGCGCCCCTACCCCTTCCAGCCCTCCCTACGTAAGGGAAGGCGACGCTATAAAGGAAGGACAAGTCATCTGCGTTATAGAAGCCATGAAGGTTTTCAACGAGATCAAGGCCGATTTCAACTGCATACTTGAGAAAGTGGTGCACGAGAACGGCAAACCCGTAGAACCCAACGCCGACCTTTTCCTGGTGAAAAAGTAATGCAGGACGCCGCCAAGTTCACCGATACGCTGACGCAGACCGCCGGCAACCTCCTTGAGACGCTCAAGGCGGCCGGCGGCGACGCCTCCTCCTGGGACCTTAAGCTCAAGCTTCATCTTTCCAGTTCTTCCCTCTACCTGGCCCTCGGCTGGCTGGCGGCGCAGGGCAAAGTGGCCCTCTACCCGAAAGAACTTAATTTCCGGGTAATGCTCACCGAAAAGACGGAGGGTTGAACGGCGGGGGCCGCGGGCGCTCCAGCCTGAACCCGCCCGCAAACCTTACTTAACCATGCGCGACTTCGCAAAAAACCGGGCCTCCGCAAAAGGGAAGAAAAAAACTTCCGCTTTTTCTTACGTTCTTTACTGGGCGGGGGCTTTCGCCGTAAACCTCTGGCTGCTCTGGGTGCTTTTCACTTCGGGGCAACGCGGCTTTGCGGGGGAGAAAGTGCATACAGCCTTTCTTGGCTTTCTCGGCAACACAGCCTACATCTTTCCCATCATATTCCTTTACGGCATGGTGGCCATCCTGCTGAACGTTAACAAGCCGCACAAGGGCGTAATCACGCTCACTTCCGGCATCCTGCTGCTGCTGGGCTCCGTTTCCGCAATCATCGAACTTTTCAGCAGCCATTTCGGCCCCTGGCAGAACGCCGGCGGCTGGCTTGGGAACTTCATTTACGAAATGCTTTACGGGATGTTCGGCGCCGCGGGCGCCGGGCTATTCTCCGCCGTGCTGCTCTTCGCCGGCATCCAGCTGCTGTTCAAAATTTCCTGGCGCAAGGTGCTGAAGGCCGCCTCCTCCGCAGCAGTGGACGATTACCGCAACTGGTCCGCCGCCCGCCGCGAACTGACGGCCAAGCTTAAGATAATTTCGGAAAAGGAACAGGCCGAAGGCCCCGTTTACGACGCCGCGCCCATAGTGGAACCTCCGCCGGTAGTAAGACGGCAGCCGGAGGCAGTTCCCGAGAAATCCGCCCCGGCCCCCGCGCCGGTCATAGTGCGCGCGCAGCAGGACCCCGCTCCCGCCAAGGCCCCCAAGCCTGCCTCCGAGGCCGCGCCCAGGGCCGACGGCAAAGAAAAGCTGGCCGACCCGTATTTCAAGAACTTCAAGCTGCCCGGCGCGGAACTCCTGGACAAGCCTTCGGCGCAGGCTGACATAGGCCCCACCGAGGCCGAGATAGCAAGCGCCGGCCTGCAGCTGGAGACCACTTTCAAGAGCTTCAAAATCGACGTCCGCATTTCCGGCGTGTACCCGGGCCCCGTAATAACCCGCTACGAAGTTACCCCGGCCCCGGGCGTGAAGATCAGCTCCATCGTCTCCCTATCCAACGACGTGGCGCTGGCCATGAAGTCCGCCGGAGCCATCCGCGTGATAGCCCCTATCCCGGGCAAATCCGCCATCGGTTTCGAGATCCCCAACAACAGGCGAGCCAAAGTCTGTCTGCGCGAACTCCTGGAGAACCCGGTTTTCAACGAGGGGCGCGCGCCGCTGCTGGTGGCGCTGGGCCGCTACGCCGAGGGCGCCGTGGCGGTGGCCAACCTGGAAACTATGCCGCATCTGCTGGTGGCCGGCGCCACCGCCAGCGGCAAGAGCGTATTCATGCAGTCGCTGATCCTGTCACTAATTTTCAGGAACAAACCCGACGAAGTTAAATTCCTGTTCATCGATCCCAAGCGTCTGGAGCTGACCTTCTACGAGGACATCCCCTACCTTTACGACCCCAAGGAAACCCCTGACCGCGTTTCCGTGATCACCGATCCGAAATCCGCCGCCAAGTCGCTGGTGGCGCTGACGCGGGTAATGGAGAAGCGCTACAAAAAATTCGAAAAGGCGCGCGTTAAAAACATAGCTTCCTACAATAAATGGGCGCTCGAGAACAACGAGCCGCAGGAATACTATATCATCGTGGTCATCGACGAGCTGGCCGACCTGATGCTGCAGCAGAAGAACGTGGTGGAAGACGCCATCCAGCGCCTGGCCCAGATGGCCCGCGCGGTGGGCATCCACCTGGTGCTGGCCACCCAACGCCCATCGGTAGACGTGATCACCGGCGTTATCAAGGCCAACCTGCCCTCGCGCGTGGCGCTGCAGGTAACCTCCAAAACCGATTCCCGCGTAATCCTCGACTGCCCCGGCGCCGAGGCGCTGATAGGCAAAGGCGACCTGCTGTACCTCGCCATCGACGCGCAGAAGCCCTCCCGTATCCAGGGCGCCTACGTGACCGAGGACGAGATCCGCAGGGTGGCGGACTTCGTCAAGGCGCAGGCGCGCCCCAACTACCTGCCGCTCACCGAGGACGAGGAAACCCAGGGCTCCGGCAAGGGCAGCTCCTCCGAGGAGATGGTAGCGGCAATCAGGCTGGTGCTGGAGCGCAGGCGCGTCTCGCAGGACCTGCTGAAGGCGCACTTCGGCTCCTCGGCCAGGGCCACCAACATTCTGAGCATCCTTGAAATGAACGGGTTCATCCACAAACCGGAAGGTTCTAACCGCTGGGAGATTTACTTCGACAAGATGGAATCCCACCTTAAGTCCCAGGCGGCGGCCGCGGTAATACAGCCCCAGCCGGAAGAGCCATTCGAGGCTAAGCGGAGCGGAAAACCCAGGGAAGAAGAGGAGTTCTCCAGAAATGAATAAGATATTAACAGCCCTGTTACTCCTTGTTTTTACCGCAGGCGCTTCGGCGCAGCAGAAACCATCCGGCAAAAAAACGGCCCCGAAACCTAACAAGAAAGCGGCGTCGGTCGCCGTCTCAACCAAGACCGTGTCGGCGCAGCCGGCCCCGGCCAAAGAAGCGGACCGCTCCGCCGAGATCATGGCCGGACTGAAGGCCTGGGACGCCTCCCTGGAAACGCTGAAGGCCGACTTCACCCAGGAAGTCAACTTCAAGGAAGCAGGACTAAAGCAGTCCATCAAAGGTACGCTCAACTACGTTAAGCCCAACTTCCTGCGCATCGAGCACGCTAAGCCAGCCCGCCAGGTGGTAGTAACGGACAAGACCGACATCTGGATTTACAAACCGGAAGACAAACAGGCCGTGCGCACTTCCTGGGAAGCCTGGCGCAGAACGCAGGACCAAAATTTTTCCGGCATCCTCGACTTCGGGAATTACTCGGCGCTGGGCGTCAGAAACAATACCCGCGTCGAGGGGGGAAAGAACGGGGAGCCCTACAAAGTAACCTTCACGCCCCGTTCAGGAGAAGCCTACGCGCTTACGCTCACGCTTTCAGCCACCGATTACTTCCCGATGGACGCGGAGCTTTCAGTGGGCGACACTCTTATAAAGACGCATCTCACCAACGTGGAAAAGAACGCCGCCGTGGACAAGGAAATATTCAAGTTCTCTCCGCCCAAGGGCGTAGAAGTGCTGGAATTTAAAAATTAAATGACACTAGCCAATAGAATCACCATGAGCCGCGTTGTCCTCAGCCTGGCCATCTTCGCGTGCATAATCTCCAAGACGCTCTGGGCCGAGGTCGCGGCGCTGGTCCTGTTGACGATAGCCAGCATTTCGGACTATGTCGACGGCGTGGTCGCCCGACGCACCATGACCACTACGCCTTTCGGGGCCATAGCCGACCCCTTCGCCGACAAGATCCTGGTGATGGCCGTTTTCCTGGCTTTCGCCTCTATCAGAGAACTGGCGGTACCGCTATGGGCGGTGTTCCTCATCATGCTCCGGGAACTGACCATCTCCACGCTGCGCGTACTGGCCGCGCTGCACGGCGAAGTAATGAAGGCCGAGCAGACCGGCAAGATCAAGACCGCCATCCAGATGACTTCAGCTTTCGTCATAATGGTGCTGGTGATCCTTCACTTCTGGGTGAAGCAGGAACCGCTGCCAGCCTTCCTTTACGGAGCCGAGAAACTGGCCAGGCCCGTAACCTGGTGGCTCACTGTAATCACGGCTTTCTTCACGCTGGCCAGCGGCGCCACCTATCTCTACAATCATCGCGAGCTCCTGCGCAGGTCGTGGAGCGAGCGGGGCCAGTAAGCGCTCATGTCCCCAAAAGACTTCACGGTACGCTTCCTGGCCAGCGGCGGCTTTATAAGCTACCTGCCCGCCAATCTCACGGGGTTTAAAAAATTCACTGGTTCAGGTTTCGCCGGCACGCTGCTGGCTCTGGCTCTGGTCCCGTTCCTGCCGGAGGACCCCGCGGTCTTCGCCGCTTTCTGCCTGACCTTCCTGCCGTTTTCTATCTGGATAGCTTCCCTGGCTTCGGCCAGCTACGGTACGCACGACGACCCGCGTATAGTAATAGACGAGATCATCGGTTACTGGACGGCCATACTCTTTATGGAGCGCACGCCGGCAAACCTTATAGCCGCCTTCGTGATCTTCCGCGCCCTCGACACCCTCAAGCCCTGGCCCATCAAGAAACTGGAAATAGTCTGCAAGGGCGGTTTTGGTATAATTATTGATGACGTACTGGCCGGGGCGGAAGCGAACCTCCTGACCAGGCTGGCGGTTAAAATATTCATATGAAATTAATACTCCGCGCCTGCGCTCTTCTTATCCTCGCCGCCCCGGTTTCGGCGCAGATGATACAGGTTATCCCCGACGTCAGTACAGCGGCGTCCTCCGGGCTTTCGCTCTCCACCACCGCCTATACTCCCCGGCCGGATAAAGCCGGCCCTTCCAAACCCGCCGCTTACGAAGAGGGGAAAGTCCCCCTGAGCGGCATAGTGCTGATGCCCACCGCCTACCGCGGCCGCGGCAGGAACACCATAGGGCTGGGCCTGGACTTCAACGCCGCCTATTACATCGGGCGGCTGTACGGCAAGAATACGTATACCTGGACCACGGAGAAGAAGAACTATCTGGACCGTCTGGGCGTCTGGCTGATTTCGGCCGACTCCAAGATGCAGGTGCAGACAGAGGGGACCTGGAGGCCGGCCATGTCCGCCGGCGTGCAGGGCATCCTGAAGTTCCGCGACTCGCCGCAGCCCACGCTCAACCAGCCCACCGCCACCGTTAAGGTCACCTCCAAGAACACCGACACCTTCGCCAACGCCTACGTAGTACTGACTAAACGGCTGCACCCCAAGTTCCTGCTAAACGCCGGCTACTCTGACGGGGACATGCCGAGAGTTATCTATAGCTTCTCGGAATTCCTTTCTAAAGAAGCGCTCAGCCTTAACGGCCACCCCAATGCCTCCATCCCCTCCGGCATGCTATTCGGCGGGTTCATGTGGCTGCCCAGGAAAGACTCGCCCATAGGCCTTGAATTCATGCTGCCGCAGGGCGCGCCGCAGAGCCCCAAGCTTATAAACCTGCACCTGGGCACTTTACTGAAAATGAATTTCGAACTGTCCTACCTTTCTTTCAAGGGCGGTTGGGACCTGCTCGGCATGTTCCAGTTCCGCTACAACTACCTACCCAGAAAATAACCTTCCCGCATAAAAAAGAGAAGGCCTGGTAACCCGGGCCTTCTCTTTTTTTATACCGCTGAACCGCTCACCGAGCCCGTATCTGCTGCAGGTACCTTGCGGCCTGTATGTTTAGGGGGTTTAACCTCACGGTCTCCTCCAGCTCAGCCCGAACCCTGGCCCAGTCGCGGTTCCAATAAAGGATGGCGAGGTTGTAATGCGCGTCGGCCAGGCGGGGGTTCCTGCCGGCCGCAAAAACATAAGCATTCTCGGCGCCCTGCTTGTCGCCGGACTTTTCCAGCGCCACGCCGTAGTTAAGCCAGGCGTAAGCGCTGGAAGAGGCCAGGCTCTGCTTTAGCGAAGGCAGGGAAGAATATTCGTCGCTAAGGGTAAGAAGGCGTTCATAAATATCCGCCGACGCCTTGAAAGAGCTGCGGGCAGACGCCCAGTCACCGCGCGAGGAATAATAAAAACCTTCGTAGAGCGGGGCGTCAGGCACGTCCGCGTCAAGCAGCGAGGCCAGCCTGAGTTCTTTGACGGCGTCCTCGCCCAGGGCGCCAGAAGCGCTTTTCTTGGCCGCCGCGGAGACCAGCGCCTGAGCGTAGGAAGTGCCGAGGTCCCTGTCGAAGAAGTCGCGGTAATGCAGGCCCAGCCGGGAAAAAGAATAAAATACCCAGGGATCCGCGGCGGCCGGTTCTTTCGCGGGAAAGACCTCATTAAGCACGCCGCGCGGCCTGGCCGGGACCTGACCAGGCAGTTCCGTGTCCATTGTGGCATAAACGCCGCCTGGATTGGCTGCGGCGAAGGCCTTCCACGCGGCTTCTCCTCCGGTGTTCAGGTTAAAAAGGGCCAGGTCGGGCCGATAAAGTTTCTTGGAGGCATTATACCAGGGGGCTCCGCTCAGGCCCTGCGCCACTATTTTAAGGTCCGGGCGCAGGCCTTTTACCGACTGCAGGTACCAGAGCGAGAACAGCTGGACGTCCTTTTTGGCTACCACGGCTGAGCCCGGGGGGGCGCTCCGCATTACGTCCGAAGCATAATCCTCGGCGGCGAACAGATAGCGCCGGTAGGAACCGTGCGCCCCGCCGTAAAAGACAAAACCTACGGCAAAAGCCGCGGTCAGCGCCAGCCCCGGCAGCGCGCGCGGGAAAGTCCTGGCCAGCCAGAAAAGCCCAGCGGCGGCCCAGAAGGCAGCAGCCAGGTCCGGCAGCAGATAGTAGGGCTCTACGATAGCGAGCGCATGCGGGTTGGGCGGCATGTTGGCCATGTATAGAAAAACAGGTCCGCTGAAAATAAAGAGCGCGCCTATCCCCAGCAGGCGGCGGCGATTCCCCAGCCACTCAGCGCGGATTCCGGCGGCGGCCAGCAGCAGCGCTATGCCGAAGTTCTGCCAGAGGTGCAGCGAGTAAACTTTGAGGTTCGGCCAGAACAGTTCGCCGGGGGCGTAATTCAGGGAAATAAGGTCCAGTGTGGAACCGTAGCTTTTTCTGGTGATAACGGCCAGGAAGGTCTTCAGATCGGCGGGATGGCTCCAGTCGAAGAGCGGCCAGCCGGAAGAGCGGAACAGCAGGTAGAGGTAGAGGGAGAAGCCCAGGAAGAAGAAACCTGCCGCCTTGAACAGGCCTTTTATACCCCCGGCCCTGAAAGAAGGCCAGAGCAGCACAACCAGCGCCGGGGCACAGAGCAACAGGTCCATGCGGTTGGCCATGCCCAGCCCGAGCAGGAAAGCGGACAAAAAGAGGGCGCGCGCGCCCGTGCCGGAAGCGGCGCAGAGCAGCAGCACCACTAACAGAAAGTTCATCGCGTACATTTCGGGCACGCTGCAGACGGTGCGGAGCGTAAAGTTAAACCCCAGCAGCAAGGCCGCCGCAAAAGCGGCAGCGGGGGAGAACTCGGCGGCGGCCAGGGCCCAGAATAAAAATACGCCGGCGATACCCGCCGCGGCGGAAAAAAGGTTGAGCCGCCAGGCCGGGTTTCCTAACGGGATCAGAGAAAAGAGTTTGGCGGAAATGATGTAAAGCGGGTAGCCCGGCTGGTGCGCCACGCCTAGAGTGGCGGCGGCGCTGACCATCTCTCCGGAGTCGCGGTAAGGCGGCAGCCCAGGCGGCAGGCAGTAAATGTATAGAGGTATCAGTATAAGTAAAAGCAGCCCCGGGAAAAAGTAAGGCTTGGCTAAAATATTTTCAAGAGGCTTTGCAGTTCCTTCCATACGTTGTGTATTTTATAATTTATTGCCCTCACAGGGAAAATAAGGGAGGGCTAGTTACCCTGAGTATATTCCTTCTCTTTAAGTTTCTTGATCAGGAGCCCGGAGTCCGCCGAGCGGGAGGGGGAAAGGGAGGCCATTTTAAGAAAATCTTTTTTGGCCCCGGCAAGGTCGCCGGAGTCCGCGCGCAGGCGGCCGCGCAGCTCATAATTAACGGCGTCCAGCGGAGCCTTCTTAACGGCCTGGTCCGCGGCGCCAAGCCCCTGCTTAAGCTCTCCGGCGCGGTACATGGCCACGCCCAGCTGGTAATAATTTGTAGCGTAATCCGAGACCGACTTCCAGTCCATCGTCGAGGCATAATCCCAGGCCGCGCAGGTAAGATCGCCCGCCGCCTCGCAGGCATGCGCGCGGTCAAAGTAATAAGCTTCACGCCCGCCGCTCAAACGAATAGCCTCCGAAAATTTATTAATTGCCCGCTTGTGTAGCCCGGTCCTGTAGTAAATACGTCCCAGTTGCCACAGCGCCTGATCACTGTCAGGCTTAATCGAAAGGACCTTAAGCCCCGCCGCCTCCGCCCCTTTATAGTCCTTCAGTTCCAGCAGGCAGAGCATGGAGCGCTCGTAACCTTCCTCGTAACTGGGCAGCATCCCCGAGTAAGCCGCAGAGTCCGCCGCGCAGGCCTTGTAATCCTTAAGCGCGTACTCAGCCTCGGCGCGCGCCAGGTATCCGTCCTCATAAAGAGGATCCAGCGCCAGCGCCTTGGAGGCCAGTTCCTTCTGCCTGGCGTAATCCCCGTAAAGCCGCCCGTACGTCATGGCCTTCAGCGTTTGCGAAATCTGCTGCAGATAGCCCAGTTGTATAGCCTTATCCGCCGCCGCCAGCGTTTCCGCGGGCATGTCCTGATCGTAATAAAGCCTGGCTTTGAAATAATAAAGAATGGCGTCGTTAGGGTGCTTGGCCAGCCGCGCGTCGAGAGCCGCCATAGCGGGGGGGTAGCCTTTCTGAAAAACCAGGGCCGCCACGGTATCCCAGCCAAAATGCTCGGCCTCCGCGGTGGCGGCGCGGCGAAGCCCTAAAAAAACTACGGCCAGCCCTAAGGCGGCCGTTGCGGCACTGACCAGTATTATTTTAAGGTTCCTTGTCATTTAAGGACCGCTGCCGGATAAAAAAAAGGCAGGGCTGCCATTGGGGGGTAGGGTGAGGGAGGCAGCCCTGACAAAAATATTCTAGCACTCGGTCTGATATTTGTCAAGTCTCAAGTGTAACCGAAGTTACAACCATTCCCGGGACCAAATGGAGAAAGCCCCTGACCGTTACCGGACAAGGGCTCTCTTTAGTGCGTCCCCCTAACCCAACCCCTAAATCAGTCCGGCAACCCGTGCTGCGCGTTCCAGGTCTCTATACGCTCTACGATGTCCTGGAACTTGAAAGGCTTTACGTAATACGCGTCCGCCCCGGCGGCGAGGATCTTGTTCTTTATATCCTCGGAATCGTAGCCGGTTACGGCTATCACCAGCGTACGCTTGTTGCTGGCCTTTATAATCTCGCAAACCTTAAAGCCGTTAATATCCGGAAGCATGATGTCCAGAATGACCACGTCCGGCTTTTCGCTGCCCACCAGCGAACCGGCCTGGAAGCCGTCAGCGGCAGAATAGATGTCCCACTTCTTCCTGAAAGTCTTGAAGAAGCGCTCCATCAGCTTCAGGAATTTTTCGTCGTCTTCAACAATGAGCACTTTCTTTGATAAATTCATGCGTTCTGAAAGTTCCTTCGGCGCCGGGATCTTATTATCGTTCAGAAAAGAAACCAGGTCCTCGGCCTTTATCCGCCGGTGACCGCCCAGCGTGTTGAAAGCCTTTAGACGCCCGGCGTCCACCCAGTTAGCTACCGTACCCGGCGACAGTTCCAGCATTTTCGCCACTTCAAAAGTACTAAAGATCTTCTGTCTCATAAGTTGCACATCCTCTGTTGTATTAAGACTTTTACGATTTTTGACCTTTTTATTATTATAACCATAAATGGCTAACTTGGCAAGACCTAAAATACGCTGGTCAGGAAAGGCAGAACATGAAAAATACCGCGCCCGGGAATACCGCGCGGCACCCGCCCCTTGTTGCTCTTTGGTATATTATGTTTTATAATTAATATAAGCCGCTAAATGCGTTAAGGCGGTAAAGTTTGCCGTTCAAGAGCGCTGTCCGCCCGGCAAACTCGATTTTGCCGGACAAACTGTAAAGTAAAACTCTCCACGCGGCGCGCAGATGTATTGGGGGTATCTTGCTAGGAAAGAAAGTTCTGGTGGTAGACGACGACCCTAACGTGGGCCTGCTCATCTCCGCCGTCCTCAAAAAATATAATTATTCCGTCACCACTCTGTACAATGGCGACGAGGTCCTGGCTTTTCTGCGCGACAACAAGCCTGACCTGATCCTGCTGGACCTGCGCATGCCCGGCATAGACGGTTACGCCCTGTGCAAGCGCATCCGCGAAACGCCCGACACGCGCAATATCCCGGTCATCATCCTCAGCGGCGTTTCGGAAGTGGACGCCAAAGTTACCTCCATAGAAATGGGCGCGGATGATTTCATAACCAAACCTTTCGACGTGCGGGAACTGCGCGCCCGCATAAACCGCATCCTGAAGCGCAAGAGCGCCGACACCGCGCTGAACCCGCTCTCCCACCTTCCGGGCAGCCCCGCCATTGAAGAGGAAGTCACCCGGCGCATAGCGGAAGACGAACCCTTTGCCTTCTGCTACATCGACGCGGACAATTTTAAAGCCTACAACGACGTCTACGGCTACGCCAAGGGCGACGACGTGATCAAGCGCATAGCCCTGCTGCTGGCCGACAAAGCCCGGGCCTTCGCCGGCGACGAATATTTCGTGGGGCACGTAGGGGGGGACGACTTCATTCTGGTAACAACGCCGGAAGCCGCCGAACCTACCGCCAAAGCCATCACCGAGGAATTCGACATACTTATCCTCGAGTTCTACAACGAAGTGGACCGCAAGCGCGGCTTCATTACCACGATGGACCGCAAGAACAAGACCAGAGATTTCCCTATAATGTCGCTGACGGTGGCCATAGTGGCGCCCAAGACGCAGCACCATTATGCCAAGATAGTAGAAAGCGCCGCAGAGCTTAAGCATTACGGCAAAGATCTGCCCGCCAGGCATGGAAGCATTTATGTAAAGGACAGGCGCATCTGATGGATACCGAACCCGGCATGACAGGCACCGTCTTCTCCGGCTGCAGGATAACCGAAAAACTCGGTCAGGGCGGCATGGGCACCGTCTACAAGGCGCGGCACGAGGCGTTGGACAAGTTCGTCTGCGTCAAACTGCTCTCCCCGGAACTGGCCAAAGAACAGCGCAATATAGAATTCTTCCTTCGCGAGGCGCGCTCCGCCGGCAAGCTGGAACACCCCAACATCGTCCACATCTACAATTTCGGCCAGGAGAACGGCGCGTATTTCATCATCATGTCCTACGTGGAAGGCAAAAGCCTGCAGGACCTGGTGGCGGAGAGGGGACCGCTCCCCGTGAAGGAAGCCACCGACATCATAATCGGCGTGCTGGACGGCCTGGCCCACGCTCATTCCAAGACCGTAATACACAGAGACATCAAACCCGCCAACATCCTGGTGGACAATCAGGGGATACCGCGCATTGTGGACTTTGGCCTGGCGCGCAGCATCAGCGAGGAGAAGCAGCTGACCATGGCGGGGGAAATGATCGGCACGGCTTACTTCATGAGCCCGGAACAGGGACTGGCCGGCACGGTGGACAGCCGCGCGGACCTTTACGCCGCTGGCGCCACCTATTACTACATCCTCACCGGCAAATACCCCTTCGACGGAAAAAGCTCCATAGAAGTCATTCACAAGCATATCGGAGAGCCCGTCCCCAACATCATCCTGATAAACCCCGACATCCCGCTCTGGGCCTCACGGGTCATAGAGCGCCTGATGCGCAAGAAGCCGGAAGAACGCTTTCAGACCGCGGAAGAAGTAACGGCCGAGCTGCGCAAATATAACTCCGGCGAAATGCCGCTGGAAGCGGTCTCCTCCGAACGCACCTTCGATATCCCTGAAGTTACGGCCAGGCTGGCGGCAGTACCGCCTCCTCCGCCACCCCCGCCGCCCGCCCAGCACGCTTCGCTTGACAGGGCCAACCCAAAAACTTCGGACCGGGCCGGAAAAACCAGCTCGCCGGGCAGAACCAAGCCGCCCGAACCCCCTTCTATCTTCAAGGAACCGGCGGCCAGGCCGACGCTGCAGTTGGCGGCCCTGCACAGCTCGGTGAAAATAGCCCTGCACCTGGCCCTAACGTTAGCCGCCACCGGCTGCTTTATCCTGGCCGGAGCCTCGGGCAACATCTCCGGCTCGCTTTCGGCGCCGCTGGCCTCCAATCCTGTCGCCGCCTTCGGCCTGGCCGGACTGGGCGCAGCGCTGGCTTTCTGGGCGCTCTGGCAGAAGCCGCTCAAGTTCACGCCCGTTTACACCATGTTTGCAATTACGGCAGCCGCGGCTGCCTATGCCGGCGGAGCCTACATCCCCGCGCCGGCCGGAGCGGACACCGTCTCCAAAGGCTTCCTGGCCCTTAAGATCGGGCTCGAGGGAATGTTCTCCCAGGCCAACCTGATAGTTTACGCGCTCTTCCTCTATCTGGCCGCCTCAAAAGCGGCCTTCAGGGACAGCTGGCTGCTAAAAGTGCTTGCCATAACGGGATATGTTTGCGGGCTGGCCCTGACCTACGCTTACTTCAAAGCGGGCGCCCCTATCGCTCCAGAAGGGCTCTGGCTGGCGGCAGGCGGAGGCCTTGCGCTGCTCGGCCTGGCGGCGGCGCTTACACAAAAAAGCTTCAATCTGTTCTTCAGCCCCCAGTTGTTTTTCCTGGCGGCCAACGTCGCCATGTTCGCCATGTTCACCAACCCGCAGGTAGAAGCCATAACCGGCGTTAAGGTAAAGGCGGAAGCGGCGTCCGCTGGGGAAGCCAACCGCGTGAACCACGAAAACTACGAGCGTGACCTGGAAGCGGCGCAGTCGGAAGTGCTTTACGACGTGGACGGCCGCCCGGTGGAAAAAAAGCAGCCGCCGGTCCCCGCGGAAGTAAGACCCGCCCCCGAAAACAAGCTTAGGGGCCAGGCCAGAATTCAGTATTACAGCGCCCTGGGGCGGCGCATACGTTCGGCGCTGGCGGAATCGGCCGGCATAATTTTCATAGCCCTTTTCCTGGCTCTAATGGCGAATGTTTGCTTCATAGAAGAACTCCTCGCGGCTTACAGGGAAAGGGAACTTTACTGACGATTGCGGAGGAGAAACGTGCGTAAATTTATTTTCTCGGACATACTCTGGGGCTTAGTGCTGACGCTGGCCGCTCTTTTCTTTTATTTCACCGGCACCGGCCTGGAAACAGCCGAGCTCAAGTTCTACGATTTCCGCGCCCGCCTGAACGCCGCCGCCCCGGCCAGGAACGACATAGCGGTAATCGAAATCAACGACGACAGCATCTCCAAGATAGGCCGCTGGCCCTGGTCGCGCTCTAAGATAGCCGAAATGCTGGTAATCCTTTCTTCCGCCCCGGCCCGCCCCTCCGTAATCGGTCTCAATATACTTTTCTCCGAACCCGAAAAGAACGGCGAAGCCGCAATGGCCGACCAGCTCAAGCTCAAATACTCCGAGCTGGTAGCCACAAGGAAGATAAAAGAAACCGGCAAGGAATCCGAATTTCTGAAAGCCGTAGACCTGGCTAAGAAAGCCGCGGATAACGACGCCAAACTGGCCGAAGCCTGTTCCGCGGCGGGGAATGTGGTGCTGCCGCTCTACTTCTCCACCGGAGAGCCTTCGTCCACGCCCGCGCCCGAACCCGACTGGCTCAAGCGCCTGGCGCCTTCCATTTCCCACGGCTCGGCCCCGGCCGAGATGGCCGTGGAAGTTTCCGGAATGACCCTGCCGCTCGAAGTCCTGGCCTCCTCCGCCGCCGGGGTGGGCCACGTGAACGTTTTCAGCGATATGGACGGCGAGGTACGCAGGGAATACCCGTTTATCCCTTATGGCCAAAACTTCTACCCTTCTTTCGCCTCGGAAATAGTGCGCGTGCGCCTGGGCCTAAGCCCGGACCAGGTGATCCTGGCGCCCGGCACCTCCGCCACTTTCGGCAGGAGCGTGATGCCGCTGGACGCGGCCTCTTCCGCGCTGCTGGCCTTCAACAAGAGCAAGACCGTAAAATATTACTCCTTTTACGACGTACTGAACGGCAAGATAGTGCCGGAGGCCTTCAAGGACAAGATAGTGCTGATAGGCCTTACCGCGCAAGGTGTGGGAAGCCTCTATGTGACGCCCACCGACAGCGCGATGCCGGCGGTTGATTTTACCGCCAACGTCGTGGACGACATTCTTTCAGGTAAATTCATCTCGCGCCCGGAATGGGCTTTCCCGGTGGAAGTGGGGCTGATTGTAATCGCCGGCCTCTTCACGGCTTTCCTGCTGCCGCACATGAAAGCGGGGTACGGGGCCGTGTTCTCCGGAATTTTGTTCACAGCGCTGGTAGGAGCCGGTATCTACTTCTTTACTGATAAGGGTTTGTGGCTAAAGATCATGTACCCGGCGCTGGTGCTGGTCACCGGCTACATTTTCGGCATCACAAAGCGTTTCTTCACTACGGAGAAGAAGAAGGAACTTATAGAAGTTTCGCAGATAGAAACCAACAAGATGCTGGGGCTTTCCTTCCAGGGGCAGGCCCTGCTGGACCTGGCTTTCGAAAAATTCCGTCAGTGCCCGGTGGATACCAGCATGAAAGACACGCTTTACTCGCTGGCGCTGGACTTCGAGCGCAAGCGCCAGTTCAACAAAGCCGCGGCCGTGTACGAGCATATTGGCCAGACCGACCCGGGCTACAAGGACATCCTGTCCAAGATAGACCTGCTCAAGAAAGCCTCCGACGGGGCCGTGTTCGGCAACGTGGGCGGCAAGAGCGGCGGCGACGCAACCATGATGGTGGCAGGCTCCACCACCACCCCCACGCTGGGCCGCTACGAGGTGCTGAAAGAACTGGGCAAAGGCGCGATGGGCATAGTCTACCTGGGCAAGGACCCGAAGATTAACCGCACCGTGGCCATTAAGACCATGCGCTTCGAGGAAGGCATGGAGGAGAAGGCGCTGAAGGACCAGAAAGAACGCTTCTTCCGCGAGGCCCAGGCGGCCGGCAACCTGTCGCACCCGAACATCATAAAAATATATGACGCCGGCGAAGAACAGGACATAGCCTACCTGGCCATGGAACTGCTCAAAGGCGACGACCTTAAGAAATGGGCATCCAAGGACAACCTGCTACCCGTCGACAAAGTGCTGGAATATATGGCTAAAGCGGCGGACGCGCTGGACTACGCCCACAAGAACGGCGTGGTACACCGCGACATCAAGCCCGCAAACATCATGCTGCTGGAAGACGGCTCGCTGCGCGTGGCCGACTTCGGCATAGCGCGCATAACCGAATCCTCCAAGACCGCTACCGGCACCGTGCTGGGCACGCCTTATTACATGAGCCCGGAGCAGATCTCCGGCAAGAAAGTTGACGGCAGGGCGGACCTGTTCTCGCTGGGCGTTACCATGTACGAACTGCTTACCGGCGAACGCCCGTGGAAGGGCGGGGAAGCCATCGGTACGCTGTTCTTCCAGATTTCGTCCGACCCGTGGCCGGATCCCCTGCTGATCAGACCCGACCTGCCCAGGGAAATAGTGCCGATTATAGACAAGGTTCTCAAGAAAAACCCCGATGAACGCTTCCAAACCGGCGCCGAGATGGCCAAGGCCATAATGGCCGTGCTCGAAAAAAGAACCCCCGGATCAGCGGCGGAGCAGCCGAAACACACAGCAGGTCCCGCTCCGGCCAGTACTCCGGTACTACAGTCTTCTAATACTCCGGCGCCCCAACCCGCGGTTAAACCCGCGCCCACGCCCCAGGTTAAGCCCGCCCCGGTGGCACAAATCAACCCCGCTCCCGCGGCCCAGCCCAAACCCGCGCCCGCGCCGCTGCAGACCGCCCCGGCCCAGAAGCCCGCGGCCTCGCAAGCTCCGGCCGGACTGGAACTGGCCCCCCGGGCGGGACTCGAACTCACTTTGAATGCGGACATCGCTCCCGCAGCGCAGCAGAAGCCCGCCGCTAGCGTTAACCCCGCCCCAGAAACTAAAAGTGCCCGAGCCTTCAATTCCGAAAGGCGTAAGATCTTTGAAAAGACCCTGCCTTTAATTTACCCGGAAGAGGATAAGAAATGACATTTAAACTTGAATTCGCGGCCCTCTCCGACACCGGCAAGGTCCGCGCCAACAATGAGGACAGTTTCCTGCTGGAGCCCGCGCTTAAAATGGCGCTGGTGGCCGACGGCATGGGTGGGCACAACTCCGGCGAGGTGGCCAGCTCCCTGGCCGCAAAGGTAACCCGCGATAAATACGAATCCATGCGGCGCACCGGGCTAAAGCCCACGCCGTACAATGACGTTTTCTGCCTGGAATCCAACCAGCTTGGCTTCGCGGTACAGCTCGCCAACTCGGTGATCTACGAGGCCGGCAACTCCGGGCCCGAGAACAAGGGCATGGGCACCACGCTCAGCGCCGCGATGCTGATAAAGAACAAAATCTGCCTGGCGCACATAGGCGACTCCCGCGTCTACCTGCTGCGCAATATGGTCCTTACGCAGCTCACCGAGGACCACTCGCTAGTGATGGAGCATGTAAAGAAAGGCCTGCTTACCAAAGAGCAGGCGGAAACCTCGCCGCTGCAGAACATCCTTACCCGCGCGCTTGGCGCGCAGAAAACCCCTGTGGTGGACCTGATAGAGAGGGAACTCTCCGACGGCGACCGGCTGCTGCTCTGCACCGACGGGCTCTTCAAGGCGGTAAAGGAACCCGAGCTGCTGGCCCTGCTGAACACCCAGCCCGACGACGCCAAAGCCTGCGCCGAACTAGTATCTCTGGCCAACGCCAACGGCGGTCCGGACAATATCACGGTACTGATAGGAACGGTCCGACAAAAAACTTTCAAAGAGACCGTGAAGGACCTTTTCAGGAAATCATATGCCTAAACTTCTGATAAAATTTGAAGCCGCTTTTATCCGCGAATTAAAGCTGGACAAACCCAGCTTTACCGTGGGCCGCAAACCGGACAATGACATCGCGCTGGACAACGCCGCCGTTTCAGGGCACCACTGCAAGTTCTACGAATCGGGCGGCACCTGGTTCGTAGAGGACCTGAACTCCACCAACGGCACCTTCGTCAACAACAAGAAAGTCCTAAAAGCCGGCCTGAAGAACGGCGACTCGGTGACCCTGATAAAATACACGCTGATTTTCGTGAGCGAAGCCCCGCCTACGCCCGCCGAGGTGCCGTTGCCTCAGCAGAAGCAAAAAACTCCGCAGGGCGCGCTGGAAGTGCTGGAGAACCCCGCGGACGACAGGAAGGATTTCGAACTTACCGCCCTTTCCACCTACATAGGCAAATCCTCGCAGGCCAGCATTCCTTATAAGAGCGGGGGGCTTTTCGGGGGCGGCCCGGAGCTGGCCGCCGTGATCACGATGCGCCCGGACGGGTACTTCCTCAACCCGATAAAAGAAGGCTACGCCAAGTATAACGGCAACGCCCTGAACGAGAAGGTGCCCCTCAGGAACGATGACACGATCGAGGTGGGGACTACGCGTTTTAGGTTCTTCTTGCGCAAGTAGAATGACACCGCAAAAGACGCTGCTCCTCTGCTCCTACGGCCTCCGGCCGGGCCAGATTACGCTCGAAACCCTGGCCCTGCTGAAGTCCTGCGACACCGTTTTTTCAAACTGCCTTGACCTCGCCTCCGCGGACAAGTTCAAACCCTACTGCAGGGAACTTATCCTTATAAAGGGAGCCAGACGGGAATCCCTCGCAAAAAGGATATTCGCCGCCTTTCCCGGGAGAAAAAAAATAGCCTTCCTTACATATGGCAACCCTTTCTTCCTTAACCAGCCGGCCTGCCTGCTGGCTGAAGAAGCCGAGCGGCGGGGGATAACCTTCGAGGTAGCGGAAGGGGTATCCTCCTTCGATGGGATAGTGAACCAGCTGCGCCTCGGTCGGTACGCGCCGGCGGGCCTGCGCCTGGTGAACCTGGGAGACGGCCGCCATGGTGCGCCGCGCGGCTGCGCCCGGGCCATGGACACGCTTTACTTCAGCGTCTGGGCGCTCAGGGCGGGGAAACCAGCCTTAAAGAAGGAATTCCTGCGGGAACTCCGCGCGGCTTACGACCCGAAGCACCCCGTTTTCATCATTAACCATCCGGATTCAACAGAGACTGACCTGGCCGGGCTTCCGCAAGAGCTCGAGGGGGCGACCCTCACCACCACGCTCTTCATCCCGGCGTCCGGTCCGCGGTTCTCTACCGTAAAACGCGGCAAAGGCCGAAGCAACGGCACCTAAACTAGCAATCACACCCAAAGAGTGCTATTGACACCAAAACGTCCTTTTGGTAAACTAGCAATTGTAACATCCAAGTGCTAATAATCAATTTAGCCCCGG
>JBBRDG010000009.1:0-57016 GCA_038204165.1 Elusimicrobiales bacterium | reverse complement strand
AAGAAGGCCTCTCCCGCGCCGCTGGCGATCTCCAGCCTGAAAGTGAAGGATTCCAGTTTCCGCTACACCAATGCCGCTGGCGACATGTCGGTGGACCTGAAGAATATAAACCTTTCTGCCTCCGACATTTCTCCCGCCGGCCTGTTCCCGATGGAAGCAGACTTCACCATGGACGTGGTCTCGCCCTATTTCAAAGGCTCCATCCCGGCCCGCCTGAAAGGCCGCGTGGCGCTGGGTAACTTTGACCCGGCCAAAGGAAAAGCCGAAATAGACAAAGCCTCTCTCTCGCTGGGCGGCGTAAAGGCCGAGATCAAAGGCTCGCTCACCGGCCTGATGGAGCCGGACGCGAAACTTTTCATAAAGGTCAAGGAATTCTCCACCTCAGACCTCAAGACCGTCTTTTCCGGCCTGCCCAACAAACTGCTGCTCCCGGAAATAGAGACGGAGGCCGACTTCAAACTTTCCTTCACCAACGTGCTGTTGCGCTCGGTAACCTTCCGGGCCGGGGCCATAAAGGGCTCGCTCAAGGGGCGCGCCGCCTGGAACCCCAAAGTCACCTACACCCTGGCCGCCAGCATAAAAGCCCAAACCCCAGAAGTGGACAGCACTATCCTCGCCAGGCGCTTCAAGCAGTTGCCGCTGCCGCACGGCTTCAAACTGCCCATGGCCGACCTGGCCGCAGCCATGACCCTGAAGGACGGCTATGCGGACATAACCTCTTTTTCGCTGGACTGCGCCGCCGTGTCGGCGTCCGGCAGGACCTCCGTTAATTTCTCGGGCAAACAGCTCAAGGCCGCCGGCATGCTTAAGGCCGAGATAAAGGACCTGGCCAAGCTGGCGGCCATAGCGCCGGAGCTCACCGCGCCCTACGCCCCATCCGGCGCCGCCTCGGCGGAGCTGGACTATACCTACGCCGGGGACGCGGCGTTCAAAGGCCGGGCCTCGCTCAAGGGCATCGGGGCCTCGTTCGCGGACCACAAGCTTACGGGCTTCAAAGGGAACATAGAATTCACCAAGGATTCGGCGGTCGCGCAGAAACTGGAAGGCAAGCTGGACGGCGAAGACCTCGGCGTTTCCTTCAAAGCCCGCGACTTCCTCAAGCACCCCAGGGCGGACTTCGACCTGAAGCTGGCCAAGCTGGTCCTGAAGGACGCGCCCGCGCCGGCGGCGCAGCCGCAGACCGCGGCCGCGAAGAAAGATGCGGCGAAGAAAACGGGGGGGGAGCCCTTCTACCTGGACGTGGCTGGCAAAGCGGAAATAGGCGCTATCGAGCACCCGAACTTCCGCTGCGGCCCTTCAGCCATGAAGTTGAATCTGGTTAACATCTCCGACGACATGAAGGCCCTGGACGGCACCGCCTCGTTCACCGCGGGCCCCGGCAAGTTCTCCGAACTGTACGCCCTGGCCGGGCGCTACAAAGCGGCCAAGGTGGCGCTGTACCCGCTCCTCGTGCTGCAGAAAACCTCCAAACTGGCCAAGACCCTGCGCCTGCCCGACTTCAACAATATAGCTTTCGAAAATATTGAGGGGGACTACTCTTTCAACAAGGGCCTGATGAAGCTTAATAAGTCCGCCATGACCGCAGACGTAGCCGACGTCGCATCTTCCGGCTCCATCAACCTGCCGGAGGAAAAGCTGGACATGCGCATCGACACCACGCTCAAGCGGGCCAGCGGCATAAGCATGGGCGCGCCGGTGGGGATGCTGGTAAAAGGCACCTTCAGCGACCCGTCGGTAAAACCGGACCTGAAGTCCATAGCGGAGCAGCCGGCCGTAAAGAAGGCGCTGGACAAACTCGCCCCCGAAGCTTCCAAACTCCTGAAAGGCCTGTTCAAGAAATAACCGCCTGTTACTGACGCTCAATGACTAAACGCCTGCTCCTGTTAACGCCGCTCCTGTTCCTGGGCTCCTGCGCAAGCCGCCCGGAGATCAGGCTCAGCAGCGAGCCCTCCATGGAACGCGCGCTGGATCTCCTGAACTCCACTCCTCAGGGCAAGCCGCTGGTTAAATTCCTGCTCAAGAACCCGGTCAGTTTCGAATATTCCAACACCGCCGGGCTTTGCGCAAAGTACGCCCTGAAGAACCACAAGATCTTCCTGCCCCAGGACTACCGCGGCTCGGACAAGGTGCTGGCGCTGGCTATCGCCCGGGCCGGCTTCATCTACCGCATGTATACCGAAATCGGCATGGAGGAGATCATTTCCGAAGAGGAAGAGCTGGCCGCTCTGTACGAGGCACGCGTAGCCATAGAGCTGGGGCTGGTTAACGCGGACTTCGCCAGGGCTAAGAACGCCGGCGAGATCAAGAAAGACTTCTGCACCTATGTGCTGGAAAGTTCCCGTTACGCCATGGCGCAGGCCCGCAAAGAGGTCCTGACCCCCGACACGAACTGCCAGCGCCCCCTGGAAACGCTGGAGAACCAGCGCGCCTGGCTGGAAAAGAGCCGCCAGGCCATCAACGATAATAATTTCTACCAGCTGATGTACGACCGGGACCTTCAGCGCGTAAAAAAAGGCTCCATGCCGTTCAGCGAGGCCATGAAGAACGACGCGACCCTCCGCGGCCTGCCTGTTTACGACGTATACCGCTACCAGCGCACCTTTTACGACAGCCAGAGCGACCTGTTCTCCACCCTGCAGAAAGTCTACGAAAGGGAAATTAAAAAGGACGCTGACTGGCGCGCCGGTCACCAGGGCGCCATAGACGCCGCGCGGGAAGAGTTCTCCGCCTGCGGCCTGCCGGAATAAAAGGCCGGAATTTTGATATTATTTACTATATGAATACGCAATACGACATCTGCTTTGTCACCTGCGGCGACAAGAAGACCGCCGACGAAATAGCGCTGGGCCTGCTCAACGAGAAGCTGGCGGCCTGCGTGTCCTGCGTCCCGGGCGTGGAATCCTCCTACTGGTGGAAGGACCGCATAGAAAAATCTTCCGAGATCCTGCTGATCATCAAGACCCGCTCGGCGCTGCGCGATGACATCATTCAATTCGTTAAGCAGCACCATCCCTACAGCGTGCCCGAAACCATCTTCTTCGACATCGCCGCCGCCCCCAGGGAATACCTGGACTGGTTAGGGGCCAACACCCTCTTTACTACCAACATCCCGAAAAACTCCGGTGAAAAAATATGAAAAACGTGCTGAACGTCCTCGTCGTAGTGGTGGTGGGGTCCCTGCTGGGGCTCTTCATAGGCAAACTGTTCAACCTCTGGTTCCCCGCCGGGCAGATTAACGCGCTGCTGAATACCGGCATCAATACCGGGCTGCAGCCCACCACGGTGGACCTGACCCTGGTGCAATTCACCGCCGGGCTGATGTTCAAATTCAACATTTCCAGCATCATCGGCATCTTCCTTTCCGCCCTGGTATACAAGCAGCTGGTTAAATAATGCTGATTCTCGCTTCCCAATCCCCCAGGCGCAAGGAACTCCTTAAGGCGGCCGGCATAAAGTACAGGGTAGTCCCCAGCCATATCGACGAAACTTCCTCCTACAGGCGACCCGCCCTGATAGTAAAAGAACTGGCCTACAAGAAAGCCCTTTCCGTGGCCCTTAAGCACCCCGGTTCCCCGGTACTGGGCTCCGACACCCTGGTCTACTGCAAGGGTGAAGTGCTGGGGAAGCCCAGAAACCACAAGGACGCGCTGCGCCTGCTGAAGCTGCAGAACGGCTCCTGGCAGGCCGTGCACACCGGCGTGGCCCTGATCTGGATAGAGAAGAACGTCTTTCTCGCCGGAGCTGAAGTTTCGCGCTGCAAGGCGCGCCGCCTGCCCGCCGCGGAGCTGGCGGCCCTGGCCGGCAAGCACCACGACAAAGCCGGCGCCTACGCCGTGCAGGACAAGGACGACGAATTTATAGAGAAGATAGAAGGCCGCTTTGACACCATCGTCGGGCTGCCGGTAAACCTGGTCCGCAAGTTCCTAAAAAAGGCAAAAGTCCATGCATAAAGTAAAAAAAACCTTCCACCTGGCCTACGGGCACCGCCTGCTGAATTATAAGGGCAAGTGCGAAAACCTCCACGGCCATAACGGCGTGGTAGAGGTAACCCTGGCCGCCGACAAGCTGAACAAAGAAAAAATGGTGATGGATTTCACCGAGCTGGGCGCCAAGGTGAAAACCTGGCTGGACGAGAACTTCGACCACAAGGTTATCCTGGACAAAGCCGACCCGCTGCTGCCGCTCCTCAGGGCGCACGGCCAGGCGTGCTACGCCACGCCCCAGAATCCCACGGCGGAAACCTTCGCGCAGCTCCTCTTCGAGCTCTTCACCAAAGAACTAAAACTCCCCGTCCATGAAATTGCCTTCTGGGAAACTCCCACGTCCATGGCCTCGTACAAAAAAGGGGGAAAGTAACATGGCCGAGACCCCCAAACATTTCGACATCATCATCATAGGCTCCGGGCCGGCGGCGTTCACCGCGGCCATCTACGGGGCCCGCGGCGGGGCCACCACGGCCATGTTCGGCGGCGTGGCGCCAGGCGGGCAGTTGCTGCAGACCATGGAGATAGAAAATTTTCCCGGCTTTCCCGAACCGGTGCCGGGCGCGGAACTCATGATGCAGATGCTCAAACAGGCCACCCGCCTGGGCACCGTGCTTTACAGCGAAGAGATAAAGACCGTGGATTTCGTACAGCGCCCGTTCGTCCTCACTTCGGACAGCGGCCGCGTCTGCACAGCCAGCTCCGTGATAGTGGCCACCGGCGCGCAGGCCAGGTGGCTGGGCCTGCCCTCCGAGCAGAAGTTCATAGGCCGCGGAGTTTCCGGCTGCGCAACCTGCGACGGGTTCTTTTACCGGGGCAAGGAGATCTGCGTGATAGGCGGCGGCGATTCCGCCGCGGAAGACGCGCTGTTCCTGACCAAGTTCGCCTCCAAGGTGTACCTGGTACACCGCCGCGAGGCGCTGCGCGCCAACTTCCGCCTGCAGGAAAAGCTGCGGGCCAACCCTAAAGTGGAAATAATCTACGACCACGTGCTGGAAGAAGTGACCGGCGACGCCCATGTTAACGGCGTGAACCTGCGCAGCGTAAAAACGGACAAGGCCCGCCGCCTGGACCTGCCGGGCGTGTTCATCGCCATCGGGCACAATCCTTCCACCGAAATCTTCGCGGGAAAGCTGAACCTGGACGACACCGGATATATAGTTACCGACGACAGAATGGCCACTTCGGTTTACGGCGTTTTCGCCGCCGGCGACGTGATGGACACGCATTATAAGCAGGCCATCGTGGCCGCCGGTTCAGGCTGTAAAGCCGCGATGGAAGCCATTCAATACCTGGAAACGCTTAAAAAATAAGTGCTCTCTCAGGCGGAAAAAAAAGAGGCCGGGCTAAACCCGGCCTCTTTATTTTTTACGTCCCGCGCTCAGTTATGCGGCAGTACGCCCAGCTTCCTGAACTCGCGGCTGCTGCGGCGGGTGTGCTTTACGAACAGCCGCCAGCCTTTTATCAGGCTCTGCCGCTCTTCTTCGCCTATGGAGGGGAGGAACACGCGGCTGGAGACCTTGGCCGGCCACTGGGGGGAAAGCCCCAAGCCGCGCGCGGCGGCCAGCCCGGCGCCCATGGCGGTGGCTTCGCTCTCTTCCAGCGCGACCAGGCGCGCCCCGGTCACATCCGCCTGGAACTGCAACAGCCAGTCTATCTTTGAAAGTCCGCCTGAAACCTTTAATTCCTCTATCTTGAAACCTTTCCTCTTCACCAGGTCGAAGGCGTCGGCCACCATGTAGGCGATGCCTTCAGTAACGCCGCGCACCACGTCGTACTTGTCGGAAAGCGGGGAGAAGCCAGTGAACGTGGTAAAAGCGTTAAAATCCCAGTAAGGGGCTCCCAGGCCGCCTATGGCGGGCAGGCAGTATAAGCGGTTCTTCGACTTGCGGCACATGCCGTCCACTTCGGAAATATCCTCAAAGATGCCGAACTTCTGGCGCAGCCATTCCAGCGCCGTACCGGCGGAATTCACGGTGCTCTCGGTGAAATAGCAGATGTTCTTTTTTCCGCGCCCTTCCTGCCAGCCGAAGGAATTCAGCAGGCCGCGGATCTTAACGGGCTTGCGGCCGGTATTCACCAGCAGGAAGGCCCCGGTGCCGTAGTTGAGGGCGGCGGAGTTGGGCGCTTCCAGCCCAAGGCCGAGCATGGCGGCCTGCTGGTCGCCCAGCATGGCGGTCACGGGCAGGCGGCGGCCGGCCACCTCCACATAGCAGAGGCGGCCCACGCTGGGCTTTATCTCGGGCAGCAAGTCGGCGGTAAGGCCGAAAGCCGCCAGCAATTTAGGCTCCCACTTGAGGCGGCGCAGATTGAACAGCAGCGTACGCTGCGCCTGGGACGGGTCTATCACGAAGCTTTTGCCGCCCGAGAGCCGCCAGATGATGTAGGAAGCCACCGGGGCTATCAACAGGCGCTTCTCGGCGGCCGCGGCTTTTACTTCGGGGTAGTTCTCCAGCGCCCAGGCTATCTTGGAGGCGCTGTAGTAGGGGGTCTTGTAGAGGCCGGTAATCTCGTGGATCCTGGTATTGGAAAGCTGAACCTTGGAGAGCAGGTCCAGCGCGCGGCCGTCCTGCCAGCTCAGGGCGGGTGCCAGTGGCACTCCGGAGTTCTTATCCCAGAAAACCACTGTGGAGCGCTGCGCGGCTATAGCCAATGCGGCGGGCTCGGCGTCGGGCGGCAGCTTGGCCATCAGCTCGGCCAGGCTGTCCGTCTGGGAGGCGTAAAGCTTCTCGGCGTCGTACTCGGCGCGGCCGGGGGCGGGATAGGAGGCCTCCAGCTTGCGCTGCGCCTTATAGCGGATATGGCCTTCCAGGTCGAAGGCCAGCGCGCGGGAGCTCGAGCTTCCCTGGTCCAGCACGATAATGAATTTTTCCGGCATCTAGATCAGCCCCGCCTTCTTCACGACTTTTATGTCGAAAGCCGTTTTCTTCACGGCCTGCTCCAGCAGCTTCTTACGGGCTTCTTCGGGGAGGGCGTCGCTGTCCAGCACGTTGCTGATGCCGGTCAGCGTAAGCGTGAGCGCCTTCTGGTAAAGTTCGAACTGTTTAAGGATAGTGATGACAGCCTCGCGATTACTGAATTCCCATCTCGAGCGCTTGCTGACCTGCGCGGTGTACTGCGAACCGGCAAATTCGCCCCCGTCGCGGGAAGCGCGGCCGATGCTCTCGCCCACCTCGGCCAGCTGCGCCTGCAGCTCGTCCATGCGCTCCTGCAGGCGGCCGTAGCGGTCCACAAGGACCTCTATGTTCTCCGCCGACGTAAGTTTATGCTCTACCGGTGGCGGGTTATTGCCGAAGAAATGGGGACACAGACTTTTATAATCGCACCAGGAGCACCCGCGCTCGCTGGGGGCAGCTTCAAACTTAAGCCCGCGGATGGAGTCCGCCACGCCCAGCACCCTCTCCCAGAACCCGCCGATTTCTTTGTCGTCGGCGCGTTCGAAGAAATATTCCTTGTTGGTGGGCACATGGTAGTACAGCATCCTGCTCACGCGCACGTCGCTGACTTTGTGGCCGTAAGTCTCGGCGATCTTCTCTTTAAGCCGGGGGTCCATCTCGGCTATCTTCTGGTACATGTAAAGCTGGGAGGGCTGGCGCTTAACGTCCTTGCCGGTCTTGTAGTCTATCAACTCCACCTGACCGCCGCCCTTGTACTCGATCTTGTCGGCGATGATGCGCACTTTGAGCCCGTCCACGGCCACGTCGGTAGAATACTCCACCAGGAAAGGCGGAGCCAGGCGCGCGCGATTATGGTCATAGTAGGCCTTCAGCATGGCCACGCCTTTAAGGTAATCGTCGTCTGATTTCTGCGGGGTGCGGTAACCCTTCTCGAGGTAGGACTTCAGGCCCCACTCGCGCTTGAACTCCGCGCAGACTTCCTCTACGGTGGGGAAGGGGGGGGCTTTTACGGCGTACATAAACTCCAGCGCAGAGTGGATGGCCGAGCCGAACGCAAAGTAGAACTTGGGTTCTTCCTTGATCTTGTCGATGTACTTAAACTTGTACTTAAGCGGGCACTCCTCGTAAAGGGACAGCTTGGAATAGGAGAAAGCCAGCAGACCGTCGGGTTTGGCGGGCGCGGGAGGCACTATGTCCCCGAACAGGCCCGGCACCACTCCGGGAGCGGGATCGCTATTTTTTTTCTTCATAGGAGATCAGTTCCATTATGCGGTTCTCATAGCCCTTACCCGCCACCGAGGTAAGCACCCTGCCTTTCCACGGGGCGTAATAGTCGTAGACCCAGGAAGGCTGGCCCGCCACACGGCGGCGGATCTTTACGCAGTCCTCGAACTCCCCGGCCTTCACCTTGAGCTTAAGCCCTACCTGCTCCACGCGGAACTCCAGGCGGCCTTCCTGCCCCACGGTCTCCCAGGCCTTTCCGGCACTGAGCGGGTAGCGAAACAGCACGGTATCCTTGCGATCCTGACGCTCCAGAAAATCCAGCCCGCTGAACCGCAGGTTCATCTTCTGCTTATACACCAGCGTCTTGCCCGCATAAAAAGCCACCCTGAGCGCGGCCCCGCTGGCGGTATGGTCCACTATCTCGCTCACCTGCCGGGCGTTCCTGCCCAGGGTCTCGGTATCGCCGTAAACCCACTTCAAGCCCGGAGCTACCGGAAAATAATCGGGACAGATGAAGATCTGCCGGAACACGTCCGCCGGCATCCTGAACTCCCGGTAATTCCTGGCCAGGGTCTCGAGGAGCGGCTTGGACTCGGCGCAGAGCCCAAGCTTAAGCGCGTAAATCTCGGCGGCGGCCATAAGCGCCTTGGGCGCGGCGGGGTCCTGCGGCCTGGCCTCGGCGAAGGCGGCGTATTTCTGCGCGGCTTTCAGCAGCTGGCCCTGCTTCTCCAGCACCACGGCGTCGTCGTAGCGGGGGGCGCAGCCGCCCGCGGCCAGCAGAACCGTTAAAATCAAAATTGCCGCCCCTTTATGTGCCATATCCTGCCCTATTATATAATAATCAGACGGGCGGCAAGTTTTGTAGAATTGTAGAATGACTAAACCGGACATAAGGAATTTCATCAGGCAGGAACTGGCCGGCGCTCTCATGGCGCTGGGCGAAAAAGGCTCAAAGGCGGACCGGGTCTTCAACTGCCTGCACAAAAAAGGCGTGGCGACTTTCGAGGCCATGTCCGGCGTACCTCCCGGGCTCGTCAAGAAGCTGGCCGACAAGTACTCCATAGCCGCCTTCCCAAAGGTGGAAAAGACTGTCTCTAAAATAGACGGGACCATCAAGCTGCTCATCACTTTCCCTGACGGAGCCGCGTCCGAATGCGTAATCCTTTTCAACAAGGCCACCGTTACCGCCTGCATCTCCTCCCAGTCCGGCTGCGCCTGCGGCTGCACCTTTTGCGCCACCGGCGCGCTCGGCTTCAACCGGAACCTCAGTTCCGCCGAGATCCTGGCGCAGTTCGTGGTCTGCCGCCGCGAGGCCGGCAAGCCTATAGACAGCGTGGTCTTCATGGGCATGGGTGAGCCGTTCATGAACTGGGCTAACGTGAAGAAGGCCATCCTGATCCTGTCTGACAACAAGGGCCACAATTTCCCGCAGAGCAGCGTCACCGTCTCCACCGTGGGGGTGGCGCCCGTAATCCGCGAGCTTGCCGAATCCCACATGGGCATCCGCCTGGCGGTCTCGCTGATAACCTCGGACGAGGCGCACCGCGCCGAGCTTACGCCGATGAACAAGAAATACGGTTTAGCCCAGATCGTGGACGCCGCGCGCTTTTACGCCGAGAAGACCAAGAAGTCGGTGTTCTTCGAATATATCCTTTTCGACGGCGTGAACGACAAGCCCGAGGACGCGCAGAAACTGCTGGCGCTGATCAAGGGCGTAAAATGCAAGCTTAACCTGATCCGGTACAACCCCGGGGCCATGGCCTCCTCCTACACGCCTACCAGCGTGGAAAAGGCCAAGGAATTCCAGAAGATCCTGGTGGACGCCGGCGTCCGCACGCACCTGCGCCGGGAGAAAGGCACCGACATCGCCGCGGCCTGTGGCCAGCTGGCGGCAAAGAAAAACTGACAGGAGCAGGAGCCAGAAGAAAGCCCGCGCTTATTTCATAGGCCGGGCTTTCATCTTTGCGCGGGCAGGAATATGCAATAATTAGAAGAGCCGCATGGAACTATCCGAAGATCAACAAAAAGCGCTGGCGAAACTCCTGGCCTGGTACACGGCCCCGGAGAAGACCCCGTATATCACGCTGGGCGGTTACGCCGGCACCGGCAAAACCACGCTCATCGCAATTTTTAAGAACGAACTTCTGAGGCTCGACAAGAACGTCAAGCTGGCCTTCTGCAGCTATACCGGCAAGGCCGCGCAGAACCTTAAGAACAAGCTGAAGGAAGCCGGCGCTCTTAGCGTTAAAGATTCCGTAAGTACCATCCACGGCCTGATCTACACGCCCAGGGAAGCCGGCGGGCTGATAACCGGCTGGGACAAGAAGGACGCGCTGGAACGGCACCTGATAATCGTAGACGAGGCCTCCATGGTGGACGGCCTCATCTGGCACGACCTGCTTTCCTACAACATTCCCATCATCGCCGTGGGCGACCACGGGCAGCTGCCGCCCATCTCCGGCAAGTTCAACCTGATGGAGAAGCCGCAGCTGCTGCTCACGCAGATCCACCGGCAGGCCGCCGAAAACCCAATAATAACGGTTTCAGAGTTCGCCCGCACTACCGGGCTGGTGCCGCCGAAAAAGTACGGGGCCGGCGTGTACAAGTATTTGAAAGAGGATCCCGACGCCCAGGAGAAGTCGGGGGAACTGCTGGAATGCTACTCGCCGGACACGCTTATCCTTTGCGGCTACAACAACACCCGCAACCGGCTCAACCAGCACATCCGCGCCAACCGCGGCTACGAAACCCCCAACCCCGCCAGCGGCGACCGGGTAATCTGCCTCCGGAATAACCACAAGAAAGCCATCTTCAACGGCATGCTGGGCACCATCATCAGCATAGTCCCGGCGCAGAAGAGCTGGTACCAGGCCGAGATCCAGTTGGACGACCGCGAGAGGCCCTATGAGGGCCTGATCTACGCGCCGCAGTTCAACGCCAAAACAGGCGTAAACTTCACCAAGGACCGCCAGCTCGCCATGATAGGCGACCTGTTCGATTTCGGCTACGCGCTGACCGTACACAAAGCCCAGGGCAGCCAGGCCAAAAAAGTCATCATGTTCGAAGAACGCTTCGCCCAGATGGACGACGAGATGTGGCGCCGCTGGCTCTATACCGGCATCACCCGCGCCGAAGAAGAACTCTACCTGTTCGGCTGAGCGCTGTCACAAAATTAAAATCGATACACTTATCCCCATATGAAAATACTGTCCGCTTTCTGGAAGAAGTTTCACAAGCTTCACCTTGGACTATACGTCCTGTTCTCAATGATGGTTTTCTTCGGCAGCACTACCGCATTTTTTTTTGAAAAATACTCTATCATAGACGCAGGGCTGCTTAAAACCCAATGGCAGTATTTCATAGACGCTCAGGCAAAAGGGACCAAGGACAAGACCCCGCAAGCGACCACGGAGGGGATATACAAATCGCTAAACCTAACTAAGCATGTTAGCACGAACGGAAAAGTGTCCTATGAAGCTAAGACGGGGAACCTGGATTTGTTTTTTATTTTCCTGGTGATCTGGCTTTTTCCGCTTTATCGGCATTACTTTTCAAAAAAACCTCAAGACATCGCCCGCATCGAGCGCCGCATAATCCAGCTTCCGCTGGTAATCTTCGTGCTCGGGTGGGTTATAGCCGTTGAACACTATGTAGGAAGTGTGGCATCCTATTCGTCGTTTTACGGGGATGTGTCCGGAAGGATAAAGCTGGTTTTCGCCGTCTCGGCCCTGCTGTTCGGCGCCTTTGTTAGCTACCTGAACCTGGAGCTTACCGGGCTCTATGTGCGCCAGCGGATAGCCAAGCCTTTCTTTCTGGAGAATAACCCCTACAGCCTGAAACGCGGCTTCGCCATAAGCCTTACGCTCAGGTACGCGCTTATGATATTTTCGCTCGCCATGGTGCCGCTGGCGCTCTGCCTGTATATCCCCATCTTCGCGAACCTCGACTTACTTGCCCTACTGACTAACAGTAACGACCAGATCCGCCAGGCGGCTTTGTCTTACGAGCATATCCAGGTGATTATTCCCATCCTGCTAGTAGCCGCGCTGACGGGAATCCTGCTGATCTTTCAAACGTTCTCGATAATTCTTTACCGTTCTAACGTGCAGACGCCGGTGAGCGCGCTGGTGCGCCGTATGAAAGCCGTGGCCGCCGGCGACTTCAGCTGCAAGACCTCCGTGCTGTACGCCGACGAACTGGGCCAGCTGAAAGGGCATTTCAATATGATGCTGGACGGTCTGGTGGAGCGGGAGCATATAAAGGACACCTTCGGCCGGTACGTCTCGCTCGAGATCGCCGAGAAGATTATGAAGAGCGGCAAGGTGAACCTGGCCGGCGAAGAAATCCAGGCCACGGTGCTGTTCTCGGATATCCGCGGCTTTACTCCGCTTAGCGAAAAGCTGCCGCCGGTAGAGCTGATCCGTTTTTTAAACGACTACTTTACCTACGTTACCAAACCTATAACGGAGAACCGCGGCGTGATAAATAAATTCATGGGCGACGCCGTAATGGCTATCTTCTCGCCGGTATTCGGCGTGGAGGACCACCAGGCGGCGGCGCTGCGGGCCGCGCTGGGGATGCGGGAAGCCCTTAAGGCTTTCAACGCGCAGGGCAAGTACCCGGAGGTTTTCTTCGGTGTGGGCGTGCACAGCGGCGGGCTGGTGGCCGGCAACGTAGGGACCGCGGAGCGGCTGGAGTACACCGTACTGGGCGACACCGTGAACGTGGCCTCGCGCATAGAGAGCCAGACTAAAACGGCCGCCACGCAGGTTTTACTGAGCGAGGCTACGGTAAACGGCCTGAACAGGGAACAGTTCCCAGGCGTTAATTTTATAGCCTGTCCGCCGGTACTCATGAAGGGCAAGTCTGCGCCGATGGTTCTTTACAAGGTTGAATAAATACAGGCAGTCCGCAAGTGCGGAAGGTTAACGCAGAAAAAGCTACAGCCGAAATAAAGGCCGCCGGAACTTTCCGGCGGCCTTTGTAAGTACTTCCTGCAGCTTCAGGGGATATACTGCTGCACCACTGAAATCTTGGTAACAGCTTCACCCTTGCCGCTATTCTGCGGCACCACGGAGGCAACTTTGCAGCCGGCGGGAGAGTCCACAAAATCCACGTCGCCGCGCACCAGAATACCCTCTATAAGATTGGTGCGGGCGCTGAACACGGCGCTGCCGGAGTTGCCGCCGAAAGTGTCCAGGTCGGTCCTGTAGAAGAACTTGGGCGAAGCGTCGCGGACGACAGCGTTGCCGGCGACCTTAAGCGGCAGGCCCACCGGGTGGCCTATCACGAACAGCTTGTCGCCTTTGGCCGGCCGGGATTTACGGTTAACGGGCAGCGACTGACGGCCGGTCACCTTCCTGTCCAGCTTTATGATGGCATAGTCCGCGCCGGGGCCGCCATTTGCGGCCAGGTCGGCGGGGGTGGGTTTGGTGTCCAGGGCACGCGCCACGATGCTCTTGCAACTGTACACGTTGGCCGCCGGCAGCGTGGTGTTAGCCGCGCCGTTAAGATGGTCTACGTTATAGCCGAACACGATTTTGGCGTCGGTGCATTTTCCCTGATCGGTTATGCAATGGCCGGCCGTCATCACGAGGTCATCGCCCACCAGCGTGCCGGAACAGAAGGCGCCTATGGGCTGCTCGGCGAACTTCTGGCCGGGGCAGAGCCCGACCGCGTCGCCGAAGTTAACGGTGGAAAGCGCGGCCTTGTCCCCGGTTATAGTGACGTTCTTGCTTTTCCAGAACGAAGCCACGGAATCTGACAACTTGCGCATGGGGACGCTGGCTTCAAAATAATCCTTGCGGTCGTCATTGCCGTAAATGGACTTGTAGTTGGTGCGCTGCGCAGGCGCAACGGAAACCAGGGCGGACACGGAAGGGACATCCACGTCGGAACCGGAACCAGAGAGGGCTTCAAAAGCGCCTTCACCTACCGCATCGCGCAGGTCCGAGGGGAGGGGTGCGGCCTGGCGGGCCAGAACGAAATAAGAGGGGATGAGCACAGTCAGCAGCAGCACGATGTATTTAGTTTTCATTAAGTCCTCCGGTAATTACTGTAATATATCTTATCACGCCAGCCGGCCGGGGGTAAGGGCATATAGGCCCTTAACCTACCGGTCCAAAGGACCCACGCTGTGTTTTTTACAATTTACTGCTTCTCGGGCGGGGGGACGGGCTGCTCGCCCTGAATGAACCTGACCTTGGCCGGATTTTTTGCGTTAGTGGCGCCTATCATGCATTCATTGCAACGGCGCAGGCAGTCCTCGAACGTTTCGGCGGGCGGGATAATGTTGGCGGTTACCGGCCCCATGGCCTTGCCGCAGTTGGGGCAGCGAAGTTTAGGTAATATTGGCATGCCTATAGTTTATAACGGATTTGGAAACGTTGCAAGTGTCGGCCTCAGTAATGCGGCGATTTCGTCTGGAGAGGGGCAGGGTTTGGTAAAATGAAGTATGGTTAAAGATTCATGCGGCTGCTGCAATTCTAAAAGCGGCGGGGCAGCCCCCGACAGGCCGCTCTGCCCCGTTTGCGGCAAGCCCGGCGAAATAGTGCAGGGCGATACGGTAAGAAAACTGCTTAAACCCGGCCTGACAGCCCCCTGGGACCGCTACCTGATCTGCCGGACCGCCGGCTGCGAAACGGTTTATTATCACCCGAAGGGCGACGCGTACAAACAGGCGGACGTTTCAGTCCCGGTATTTTTCAAGACCGGGGCCGAGCCCGTTTACGCCTGCTACTGTTCCGGCGTCACCAAAGCGCAGGTGCTGGCCGCCGTAGAGAAAACAGGGGCCACGCGCTGGGCCGCCATCGTCAAAGAGATAACCGGCGCCGTGCCCAAATGCCGCTGCGGCGAGAAGAACCCGCTGGGCAAGTGCTGCTCGGAGAACGCCTACGCCGCGGCCATAGCGGAATGTGGCGTTAAACCAGCGCCCGCCAAAAACACCCGCGACCCGCTGCACGGTATCACGCTGGAGCACATCCTGCTGGACATGGTCAAGCGCCACGGCTGGCGCGAGCTGGCGGAGCGCATCCCGGTGCGCTGTTTCCAATACGACCCTACGGTAAAGTCCAGCCTGGTCTTCCTGAGGCAGACGCCTTGGGCGCGCGCGCGGCTGGAGGCCTGGTTCCTTCACGTACGCCCCGGGGGAACGGGCAATAAGAAATAAAGCGACCGGGATAACGCGATGGCGCTTTAAAACAACAGACTTCAACGACGGAGGAAAAAATATGAAATGGATAACCAGATCTCACGTGCATGTGGACAGGGTGGCCTGCCCCTGGCTGATCGAGCGCTTCGTAGACTCCCAGGCGGAGATTCTCTTCGCGGCGGACAGCCTGGTGGAGAAGATAGGCCGCGAGGAGAACGCCATCCCCTTCGACATTGAGGACGCCGAACTGGGCCACCACGGCGCCGACTGCACCTTTAAAGCCATCCTTAAAAAATACGACCTCAACGACCCCGTGCTGCTCAAGCTGGCCGACATCGTGAACGCGGCGGACACCGGCAACCTGAAGGCGCACCCTTACGCCGCCGGGCTGGAAGCCGTGGCCCGCGGGTTCTCGCTGATGTTCCCCAACGACGACGAGAACCTGGAGCACCAGTTCTTCGTCTACGACGCCCTTTACGCCGCGCTTAAATGCGAGGAGAAAGAGCTGTAACCAGGAGAACAGCGCAGGAGCTACAAAGATGATTACCGGAGAATGGAAGGAAAAGTTTAAGTCGGCGGGGATACTGCTGTTCTACTACCTGATGGTACCGTTCATAGTGCAGTGGACACTCGGCTCGCGCGACCGCATCTACGGCGAGCTTTACCTCTCTAGCCTGGTGCAGGCCGGCATCGCCGTTTATATCCTTTACAAGCTCGCGGGGCAGAAAGAGCGCCTGCTGGGCGAGCTTAAGGCCTGGCTCGACGGCAGGGGACAACCGCCGCAGCGAACGCTGGAGCTTACCGGGAAAATTTTCTCGTCGGCCGGATATATCTGCGCGGCCGCACTGCTGCTGCCGCCGGCGGGTGACACCTTCCCCGGAAGCCTGGTAAGTTTTATTAAGTATTGCGCGGTAGCATATACCGCCTGGATGGCCTACGATATCTGGAAATTGGCCGAGCCATACCTGGAGAAAGCGCCTCCGGCTGAACCCGGAGGAGGCCATGACGAACCGCCAGTTGCCGCAGTTGTCCGCTGCGCCAAATGCGGCCAGCAACTGGACGCCTCAAAGAAAACCTGCGCCTTCTGCGGACAACCCCTAAGATAGCGTCGCCTTGCTCACAAATGAATACGGGGCGAGCCAAGCTGCTTATGCCAGTCCTTGGCGGCCAGCGCGATCATAATCTTCGCGTGCCTGCGGTCGCCGCTTATCTTGGCCCTGTATGGCGTTTTAGAGCGGTTAACGTAGGAAGCCAGAGCCTTGGCGGTCTCTATGGCGCCCTGGCGGGGGGAAAGGGTGGTTACGGCATTAAGGCCCGGAACCTGCTTAACCTCACCATCCTTGGCCTTAAAATAGAACGCTGGCAGCCAGACGTTCACAGTGCCGTCCTCGCCTCTGCCGGTAGCTATGCCCGAGATCTCGGCGGTGACCGCCTTGCCGCCCACGGTGGCGCGGGCCTCGGTAACAAGAGCTAACTGCGTGGGATCGTAAGAGGTAGCTGTTAAATGCGCGCCCCTGTCCAATTCCTGCTCGTCACAATACTCTGCGCTTATATTATTCATCTTGCCCCCCTGAATTAACTGCCGCAATATTTAACAAAGGTACGGACATCGCACACATATAGGCTATCATTGACCAGGCCGTTCTGCTAATGGGCAGCTTCCCCATTTAATTGACTTTTTATCCATGTCCCGGGCGGCACTCCGGGCATTGCCAGGCCCTGCGAATAATTCCCAACCGCTTTTAAAGCGCAAACATGTAGAATATAGCTGACAAATACGGAGATTATAATGAAAACTAACCTAAAACTAATACTGTCTCTTTCAGTGATAGCCGGCTTTCTGTTCCTGCTCAACGGCTGCAGCACAGTGCCAAAGGGCGCCTCCCGTTCGGCACGGATAACCACCGGCCAGCTGCAGGCCAGCGGGGCGGGGATCATCAGCGCCGACGCACAAACCACCACGTTCCGCATAAAGTGCAAAGTATGCGGCTTTGAAAGCGAACCCATAACCATTCTAACGCCGCAAACCGACAAACCCTACGTCCTAAACTGGACCTGCCCCAAATGCGGCCACAAGCAGACGATAACAATACAGATCATCTAAGGAGAACGCAATGAAATTCTGCTGGTGCACGCTCTCGGTAAAGAACATGGACAAGTCGGTGCAGTTTTATAAGGAAGTTGTCGGTCTGCCCGTAACCAGGCGGTTTACTACGGACGCCGGCTACGAACTCTGTTTTTTAGGCGAGGGGGAAACCAAGGTGGAGCTGGTATGCGGCCCTAAACACCCCGTCCCTTGCGGAGTAGGCGTCTCGCTGGGATTCGAGGTAAAGTCCCTGGAAGACATGATGGATTTCATAAAAGAGAAAGAGCTGCCTATCTCCAGCGGCCCCTTCCAACCGACCACGAGCATAAAGTTTTTCTTCGTAGAAGACCCAGACGGCTACAGCGTGCAGTTTGTAGAGAACCTGTAAGCCTCTGATTGCGCTCCGGATAGATATAAACCAGCTTATTGTATATTTTGAGACAATATATTGCATTATATAATGCAATATACGTTATTTCATCTTGAAATATTACGAATTAAGGAAGAGCATGACCTACGATAAACTTTTAAGAAAAGCCGCCAGGCTCGGCTTCCGGGAAGACGCGCCCGCCGAGCAAAACGAGGCCAGCCAGACCATTGCCGAAGTTGTGCAAAGCTACGATTTAAGTCTTTGGGAGGCCTTCCCTGCAATGCTCATCAGTGCGGCCGAGACCGGTAAATTTAGCTACGAAGCCGCTGATGCCTGCCTGGAGGAAGAAGATAAGAAGTATTTAAAGCTGCTGATTATGGTCTCACTGGGCCTTTACGATAGCCTTGGTCTCGCGTTTTCATGGAGGGAACAACTATTCGGCAAACTCCCGGCCAGACTAATAGCCAATTTCGGGGAAAAACTAAAGACCAATTCCGCCCTGGAACTGGGAAAGGTCACCCTACAGCCCGAAAAACTAATAAAAAGCCTTAAAAATATCCTTGCAAAAGGCCCCATTCCCTATATGAAAGACGGCAGAAACCGCGAAGAAGCCGCCCTAGGATCCGCCATGGCCCAGATCTTCACCGAAAGACAGAAAGGACTCCTGCTGAAGCGACTAAACCGGGAAAAGCTGACCAAGACGGAAACCGAGTACTTTTCCAGGGTAATTAAGAAGAAAATATTAGCACTAGCAAATGAGGACCTGCATCGCCTCGCATGTCGAGCTTTGAAGTAAACCACACAACCATATTTCATATTGCAATATGAAATAGTATTATCTATAATCATCACATGAGGTCATTTAACGGCATAAAATCCCAGGATATAGCCATCCTGCTGAAATTGGCAGTTTTAGGTAATTCTCATTGGAGACATATAGACCTTGCCGGCCCGCTGGGACTGTCCCAGACAGAGATAAGCTTCGCCCTGGACCGCTGCCGAACGGCCGGGTTCATGGATCCGGATAAAAAGACCCTGAATAAGCCAGCCCTGGCAGAATTTATGGTACACGGCCTTAAGTACATGTTCCCGGCAAAGCCGGGTCCGGTCTGCCGGGGCATACCCACTGCGCATTCCGCGCCACCCCTGACAAAAGTTATAGTGGCCGCCAACGAAGACCACTACGTATGGGCCTGTGAGGGGGGAAGGGTCCGGGGCCAGGCCATAGAACCCCTCTGCCCCAAGGCCGCGGCGGCAGCCAAAGCTGACCTGAAACTTTACGAGCTACTGGCGCTGGCCGACGCGCTCAGGTCCGGCCGCCACCGGGAGCACGCCCTGGCGGTAAGGGAACTGGAAGCCAGGCTTAACAGGCCCGGAGGGGCGGTCTCCAAATGGGGCCCCGGAGACGAACTTCCGCTAGAATGGGATGCCGGCGGCGCGACCCAGCCAGGCTCATCCACCCCTGCACTCCAGTAATTTTGTAAAATATATAAATTGTCCCCATAGCTCAAAGGATAGAGCTCCTGCCTTCTAAGCAGGCAATCCAGGTTCGATTCCTGGTGGGGACACTTAGTTTTTGTAATAAAAAAAGGCTCCGGATCTTCCCGGGGCCTTTTTATCGTCGGACGGGGCGTTATTTCACCAGCATTTCGCCCGGGTGGAAAGCCTTGCGGCCCTTAAGGCCGGCAAGAATATCCCCGGCGAGGTAGAGGCTGCCGGCTACCAGCACGGTGCCGCCCGGCGGCGCTATTTTAACGGCCCGCCTTAAAGCCCGCATTGGATCTTCTATAACCAGCGCCCGGTGCCTGATGGCAGAGGGAAGAAGTTTTATAACGTCCTCCGGCGGCGCGGCCCTGTAGGAGAGGGAGCGCGTAAGAATAAGACTGGAAGAGGCCACGGCCAGCGCGGCGGCCAGCGGACCGAGGGCTTTGTCGCCCATGAAGCCCGCTACGCAGACCGGCGGCCTGCCGTGGAATTCCTTAAGCAGCGCCGACACGCCCTCAGGGTTATGCGCCCCGTCCACAACGACGCGCCTGCCGCCCAGGCTGAAAGTTTCAAAACGCCCGCGGGGAACGGCCCGGGGCAGCGCGGGATAAACATTGCCGGGGTTCAGCTTAAGCCCGGCACGCCCGGCCGCAAGTCCGGCGGTCTTTACGGCAAAAAGCGCGTTCTCCAGTTGGAAGCGCCCGGCCTTTAAAAGTTTTTTTTCAGCCGCCAGCATGGCGGGAGGGAATTTTTTTTCAGGCCGGAACAGCCTGGCCCCGACGGCGGCCGCGCGGCGCTCTATAACGCGCAGCGCCGCTGGCGGTATGCCGGCCCCGGCGACAACGGCCGCGCCGCCCTTTATTATACCGGCCTTATGGGCCGCTATCTGCGCGAGCCTCGAGCCCAGCAGGGCCGTATGCTCCAGGCTAACCGAAGTTATCCCGGCCACCGCGCCGTGGGCGGCGTTGGTGGCGTCCAGCCCGCCGCCCAAGCCCGCCTCCACCACCGCAAAGCGGGTCTTCTTCAGCGAGAAGTACAGGAAAGCAATAGCAGTGAGCGTTTCAAAGAAGGAAAGCTCGCCGGCGGCGGCGGATTCCACGCGCAGAAAACAGGCGAGGAACTCGCGTTCGGAAATATCGCGACCATCCAGTTTTATCCGCTCGCGCATTCTCTCTACGTGCGGGCTGGTGTAGAGCCCGGTTCGCCAGCCGCAGGCGGTAAGCGCGGCGGCCGTCATGCAGGCGGAGCTGGTCTTGCCGGTAGAGCCGGTAAGGTGAACTACCGTGCCCATTTTTTCCTGTGGCGCGCCCAGCGCGGCCAGCGCGGTCTTAACCGGAGCCAGCGCATAATGCAGGGCGGCGGCCGGCGCCGGCAGCGCCTTAAGCCAGGCTTCGGCTTCCTTATATGTACCGGGTAGCGGGCGCGCGCCGCCTTTTTCTGGCAGGCGGGCAAGCAGCTGTTTTACCGTAAGCCCCGTAACCGGGTGGCGCAGAGCGGGAGCTAGTTCCGCCAGAGGCGCCAGCACAAATTCCCGCTCGGCCAGGCGCGGGTGCGGCACCGCCAGCCCCGGGCGGGCTATAATCTGCCCGTCGTAAAAAAGGATGTCGGCGTCTACCGTGCGCGGGCCGTTCCTGAACAGGCGGCGGCGCTTAAGAGCGCCTTCCACGCGGCCTATCAGGGCCAGCAGCTTCTCCGGAGAAAGCGCGGTTTCGCAGGCGGCGGCCAGGTTGAAGAAAGCCGGCTGCTTAAGGAAGTAAAGAGGGGCGGTTTCGTAAACGCGGGAAATTTTAAGCACGCGGCAGCCGCCGCGCTCCAGCAGATTTAGCGCCTGCTCCAGGTTGGTAAGCCTGCAGCCCAGGTTAGAACCGAGGGAAAGATAAACCTTCATCTTTTTCCCGCCGCTCTTACGGCGTCGGCCACCTGCATGGCCTTGCGGCATTCGCGCACGTCGTGCACGCGAAGAATGTCGGCGCCGTTGGCCGCACCCAGCACGCAGGCGGCTATGGTACCGCTAAGCCGCTCAGCAGGTTCACCGCCGGCCAGGGTGCCTATGAATTTTTTCCGGGAAACGCCCAGCAGCACCGGGTACCCCAGCGCACGGAGCTCTCCCAGGCGGGCCAGCAGCGTCAGGTTATGCTCCAGCGTTTTGCCGAAGCCTATGCCCGGGTCCAGAATGATTTCCTTAATACCGGCTTCTTTAAGCGCGGCAGCCCGGCCGGCCAGAAAGGCCTTAACCTCACCTACAACGTCCGCGTAAACCGGGGCGGCCTGCATGGAGCGGGGTTCGCCCTGCATGTGCATAGCTATGACCCCGGCGCCGGAAGAGGCCGCGGCCCGCAGCATGGCGGGGGAAGTAAAACCGGTTATATCGTTAATATAGGAAGCGCCGGCCTTTACCGCCAGCTCGGCAATTTCTGGCTTGCAGGTATCCACCGAAACCGGGATTTTAAGCCGCCCGGCCAGGGCTTGCAGCACCGGCAGGACCCTGCTCTTTTCTTCTTCCAGGGAAACCGGCGCGCTGCCGGGGCGGGAGGATTCGCCGCCAATATCCAGCAGGTCCGCCCCTTGGGCTTCCAGCTCCAGCGCATGGGTAGCCGCGGCTTCGGGAGAACCCCATTTTCCACCGTCAGAAAAGGAGTCAGGGGTTACGTTAAGAATGCCGCAAATAAGCGTTCGCCCGGGGAGAAAAGCTAATTTCTTCATCGGTAAATTCTACAACTTTAAAGTGACGGATAATAGGCAAATGTGAAAACCGGGGCAGGTTGCTGTGAGGAGGGGGAATAAAATATGCTTGTTTTACATAGCTTATTTGAAAGGGGGGAAAACTACCCCTTGACAACCAATACTATGCTATGCTATACTATACACACAGGCAAACAGGAGGCACTATGAACGCTCAGATAACCACTCAGAAATATATGCTGCAGAACGACTTTAAAGTCTGGATGTGCGCCACCCTCGGGCTGATCAAAGACGGAAAAATGGGCGTAAGCACCGCCCGCGCCAATCGCATTAAACTCGCTATCACTTACACCAAGAAAAACTAAGCTCCCCAATATATAAGGAAGGTATCTGATGAAACCACGCTACCAAATAGTAATCTCCCTCTCGGAAGACGACAACAACAAATTGCAACAGCTCAGGGATGACGGCTACCAGATAGTAGACATCTTCCGCCTCGGGATAACCGAGGCGGAGGGGGAGGTTAAGAAGCTGGGGAAAAGAAAGGACAAGCCGGCCCAGGACAAGCTGTTTTAGCCTGAGAACCGGAAGAGCAGAGGACCAACAGCAGTTATTTACTTATTCCCGCCAAAGTTCCGCCAGTAAACTACTCTCATCTGACACGTAGAAACCAATAAAGTGTATAGGCCCTTTGGCCTAATTCAAATTGGGAACTATTGCCCTTACATTTTTACAGGCTATTCCGTATAATATGAATATGAAAAACACTAAAGCCATTTTACTGATCGTCCTTGGATCCTTTATTATCGCCACTGGGTTCGCTTTCGCGGAAAATGTGGCCTACGGCCAGCTGGAAGATGCGAACAAAACCATTACCCTGCCGGTAATGAGCCCGCCTTCCCAGAACATAACTAAAGAGGTCGCCGTAACCAGAGCCGCCGCTCCCATCACGGTAGTAGCCCCGGCCGTGCCCGCTCCCACCAAGGTAGAAGAAGCCAAGCCCGCTCCTTCTTTCCTTGAAACCGCCAAGAAATTTTTCGGCGACAATAAGGACCAGATCGTAAGCGCCGCCGCAATCGGCCTCCTGGCCTTCCTGATAATCGGCACCGGCGGCGCAGGCCTGCTGGTAGGTCTGCTGGCCTTCGGCCTCTTCAAGTACATAATGTAAGGAACAGTCCGGCTTTAGTGTTCGGAAAAATTATCCACCGCGTAGCTGTATAACGCGGTGGATTTTTCTTTCCAAGCGTTGGCGGGCAGGCCCGCCTTCTCCTGGCAGAGCGAAGTTAGGAACTCTTCCCTGGTCTTAAAATGCTCCCAGACCTGCGGCAGGTAAGTGCCCGAACGGCCGCCGCTTTTCACATACACCCCGTGCACACCTGGCTTTACGGCCTCCGCCCCGGCCACGCGCTCCAGCGGCGACAGCACCGAAATCTCTATGCTGGTCTTCTTCAACTCGGCTTCGGTCAGAGACTCAAACCTGGAATCCTCGAAAGCCGCAGCACAGGCGTAGGCCGCCACCATGTCCGTAAGCGCGCCGCGCGGTTCCAGGCTGCCTATGCAGCCGCGCAGGTCCCCGCCGATAGTAAGGGTAACGAAGATAGCCGCCGGCTGGTTGAACTCCGGCTTAGAGTCCAACGGCTGCACCGCGGCCTTCCCGGTCTTCATGCAGCCCGCTATGCTGCTCCGCGCCAAAGCCAGTAGCGCCTTCTTCATCTTCTGGTCCAGCTCCAGCCCGCCGGCCGGCTTGGGCGAAGCTTCCGTAAAAAAGCCCGCGCCATAGCCTACCACGGCGGAGTCGTCGCCCGAGACCTTGCCGGAATGGGTATAACAGCTCAATTCAAAATCGTTGGCGCCTAGTTCCAGCGCGGCGGCGGTTCCAGCGGTCATGGCGGCCTGGCCGCAGGCGGTGGTGTCCAGGCGCGCGGCGCCCTTGGCCTGCAGCACGGAGTTGGCCAGGTGGAAATAGCCGGGATTGGCGTTGCGCATGGCCTGACGCAGGGCCAGCAGCACGGAGCGGTCCGACATTTCCGCTATGTCGCCGGGGGGATAATGTGAAAGGTCGGAAGAGACGCACAGCAGGGCCTTGCGGGTCTTCATCGCCCGGCCTATGGCCCGGCCGGCGGCCTGCAGCAGCTCAGCGTCGTCAGTGTTAAAGAGGATAGGGACAATCTTAACCGCGCCACCTTTAAGTTCGCGCAGAAAGGGCAGCTGCACCTCAACGGCGTGCTCCCCGGCGTGAGCCTGAGGGGAATTCTCGAAAAGCTTCTTCTCCTTTAGTAGTTCGCGGCAGAAAGCCTCGTCTATGGCGACGGGGCCGAGCGGTGTGTCAAAGGAGCCTTCCGACAGTAGCGCGCCTTTCTCCAGCGCCATAGTGTGGCCGGTGGCCAGTATTACCAGCGTATCAAAGTCGACCGTCTTCAGGTAAGCCAGGGCCGTGCCCGCGGCGGCGCCTGAATAGTCGTAACCGGCGTGAGGGATCAGCAGCCCGACGCAGCGGCCCAAGGGCGCGGCGCCTTCCCGCAGAAAAGACGAAACTATTTTTTGAAGCTTTGCAGGTTCGTCCGGGTAAAACCTTCCGGCGGCGGCTGTTTTCCTTATCATAATCCCTCCGTATACCGCCAATTATACACAAATCATTTGTTTATAACGTCCAAAAAAACTAAAATATCCTTACATGGTGGTTGTAGCTCAGTGGTTAGAGCGCTCGGCTGTGACCCGAGAGGTCGGGGGTTCAAATCCCCTCAGCCACCCCAAAATTTTAAAACCCCGGCATCGACCGGGGCTTTTAAATTTTAGGACTATTTTCAGGGCTCAATTACTACCGGCTTAACGCAACATAGCCCGGCAGACTTAATCTTATCCACGCCTCCAAATGCGCGGCCAAACAAGACTAGGCCGGTTCCGTTTTATAGATTCCTGGCAATGAAAAAACTTATACTAATTAGACTAGTAAACCGTGTAAGTGAAGAACTATAAATCTGGCGCGCAGTTCTATCTCTACGCCGCCCTGTATTCGGCCATAAAGTGCGAAAAATAATAGACTTCTTATCGCTCAGGAAAAACCTGGTAATCCTTCTTTCCGCCGCTATTTTTATTGAAATGGGCGAAAAGATGGGCGAGAGGTTCCTCCCACTCTATATTATGGCACTAGGCGGCAGCAGCCTGGCCATAGGGTTCCTGAACGCGGCGGACAACTTATTGGGAGCCCTCTACGCTTTCCCAGGTGGCTACCTCAGCGACAAGGTCGGCTATAAAAAGTCCCTTCTATTATTCAACCTGGCCGCTATTGCCGGTTACCTTATAGTTATATTGTTTCCGTCCTGGAAGGCCGCGCTGGCCGGCGCGGTCCTTTTCATCTCATGGTCGGCGGTCTCCCTGCCGGCGGTAATGAGCGCCATTTCCAAGGTGCTGCCTTTCCACAAAAGAACAATGGGTATTTCCATGCATGCCATCGCCAGGCGGATTCCGATGGCTATCGGACCGCTACTCGGCGGTATCTGCGTCCAGTACTGGGGGGAGAAGGACGGGGTCAGGATAGCTTTTTCCTTCGCCCTCGGACTGGCAGTCCTGGCGTTCCTGCTTCAGCATTTTCTCCTGGAGCATATTGAAGAGCCGTCAGTCGGGCCGATGGAGAAAAACCCTCTAAAAGTTCTGTCGGCCATGGGGCCAAAACTCAAGTCCCTGCTAATCTCGGACATCTTAATACGTTTCTGCGAACAGATCCCTTACGCTTTCGTGGTTATCTGGTGCATAAAGAGGGTAGGAGCTTCACCGATAGAGTTCGGACTGCTTACCACCGTTGAGATGGTCTCGGCAGTGCTCATCTACATCCCGGTGGCCAGGCTGGTGGAGAAGAATAAAACCAAGAAACCCTACATCGCCATAACCTTCGCTTTCTTTTCAATTTTCCCGCTAGTGCTGATGCTCTCCAACTCTATAACGGCGCTGGTTTTCGCGTTCATAATCAGGGGGCTTAAGGAGTTCGGCGAGCCGGCGCGCAAGGCCCTGATCCTGGACCTGGCGCCGGAAGCCAACAAGGCTCTGACCTACGGGGCTTATTACCTGGTCCGGGACACGGTAGTGGCCGCGGCCGCACTCGGCGGCGGGCTCCTGTGGGGCATTTCGCCGCAGCTTAATTTCATCTGCGCCGCCGCCTGCGGCCTGGCGGGAACCGCCTATTTCCTGGCTTACTGCGAAGAATAGCCGGCGCGGTATTATCGAACCAGGGGGCCACACTGCGTTATAAAATAAATCGGGCGGATATTTTCATATCCGCCCGATTTTAAAGTTGTATGCGCTGTCAGAATTTCTCGGTTATCAAGGCGGACGGAGCACCAAGCTTGCTGAAAGTATAGCCCATCGCCATCCCCATGCCTTCGCCAACCTCCTGCACCTTGGGAGAGGCGAACATGAAAGCCTTTAAGTCGCCTAAAGACCTGAAGAGCGGGTAGGTTTTAACTATTGTGCCATCCAGGATCAGTTCCCGGGAAAATACCGTGTCAGCGGAGACTTCGGGCAGGCCCGCGTTTTTGCGATGGTAGTTCAGCACGGCGGTCATTTTTTCCCGGGCGTTCTTATTGGCCTCGATCAGGAGATTCTGGTCGGGACCGGATAATCCGGATACTATGGTGTACTGAATCGCAGAGGCAGGAACTGTTGGCATGGTCTGGTCAGCTGATAATTGTTTTAAAGCTGTTGCAGCGAAAGCATTGCTTGAGAAAACTGAAAGCAGAACCGCCGCAATAATATTTTTGTTCATTTTGATCTCCTGATTAATTGCCCGGAATCTTTTCTTCCTGCTAATAGTATAGACCCTCCATACAGCTACTTCGAGGGGCAAAAGACCTACATGTCTGGGGGCAATAGGCCCAGGGTTATTCAGGCTCATCAAAGCCAATCAAAAAGCGTACTCTCCTGCGGTATGGCTATCAACTTCGTCAAAGAGGCCGCAATGCTGAACTTTTGCGTTTAACTCTGCCGGATATTGAAACTGCGGGAGGGTTAATGCGATAATAAAAGCAATTAGGAAACAGAAGGGGATTGGGCTTGAAAACATCTTTCTTAACATTTTTATTACTCGCGCTTTGGCTTACCGGCACGGCTCGTGCGCAGTATTATCTGGACGCGGAGGCCGGCTCGGCCTGGGCCGGCCATAACACTGTTAAAATACCGCTCAAAGGCGGTACCAGGTTCTCGCTGACCGACGAACTTAAAGCCGGCGCCGAGCCCTACCTCCGGCTGCGCGCCGGGCGCAAGTACGGCAAAAACGACCTTTCTTTTCTCGCCGCCCCGCTTACGCTGCGCTCTGAAGGGACTTTCACCAGACCTGTTAACTTTAACGGCGAGGTCTTCGCCGCTGGCGTACGCACTAAAGCCGTTTACCGCTTTAATTCCTACCGCATAAAATATCTCTATGAATTCTACCGCCATGAAGGGCTTGTGCTGAGCTGGGGCGGCGCGCTTAAAATGCGCCACGCCGGCATAAAGCTTGAGAACGGCGTTAAAAGCACGGAGTCGAAGAACACCGGTTTCGTCCCGCTGGCGGCCTTTTCCGGGGCTTACACTTTCAGGCCCGGCTATGAGCTGCTGCTGGACGCGGAGGCCCTGGCCGCCCCGCAAGGCAGGGCTGAAGACTTGATGCTGGCGGTAAGCAGGGAACTGGCGCCGGGCAGGCGGCTGCGCCTCGGTTACCGCTTTCTGGAGGGCGGCTCGGGGGCAGGCGAAGTGTACACTTTCGCGTGGATAAATTACCTACTGGCCGCGTTTACCTGGGAGTTTTAAAATGACAATAGAGTACCTGCGCCAATTCAGACTAGGCGGCTACGCGGTCTTCGATTTCGCGGCGGCTTTCGGCGGCATGTTTTTGCTTAGCCCTCTGCTGTCCGGGCTGGCGCGCCGTGCCGGCTGGCAGGTGCCCAGGTTAAACTGGGTTTATTTAACGCTGCCGCTGGGCATCGCTGGACATATCGCCAGCGGCCGGATAACGCCTATGACCAGGGATTTCCTGAACCCCGGCGGATCCTACACAGTAAAAATTGCAACAGCAGGCTTCTTTGTAATGGCATTACGGAATATCAAGAAGATAAACAAGCCGGGGACAGGGTTATGAAACAGCTGCGTTCGCGCGGTATAACCCGCCGTGGACGCCCTGGTTCCTGCGCCGCAACGAGGTTATAGTGGAGGTGCAAGGAAAGTGAACCCCGGCTGATCTGCTGCTGCGCCTGGCCTTTGGCCGGGCCGCGGGTATAAATTTATAAAATCTCCCGGCGCATTTATTGCGTGACCACCGAACGGGGAGCACGATGCTTGCAAAACTTGTTAGGAGAAAAGTCAATTTAAAGCGGAAGCAGCCAATCTTGCCTTGCGCTCTAGTTATATACAGTTACATTAAATCACTTCAAAATATGGGGGCAGCGAGGGGCCAGGCAAGCAAGCAATAATATAATAGTTTCAAAGCTAACGCAGCGTGCAAACTACGGCAGAAATTAAGGGGAAAGAATGCTTCGCACTACAAACAGTTTGATCGGTCACAGTATCCACGCCACCGACGGAGACCTGGGAAAAGTTACGGAATTCTTCTTTGATGACGTAACCTGGCGTATACGGTACATGGTAGTTGAGACCGGGGGCTGGCTTTCAGGCCGTAAGGTGCTTATCTCGCCTATTGCCATGAAAAAGCCGGACTGGGACTCAAAGATCCTGCCAGTCGCCCTTACGCGCGAACAAGTCCGCAAGAGTCCCGACATCGATACGAAAAAAACAGTTTCACGGCAGCATGAGCTGGAGTTAGCCGGGCACTACAATTGGCCATCTTTCTGGGGAGAGTTATATACCGGTTTCCCGTTCATACCGGCGCAGGAAGAAACGCCAAAGGCGGAGGAAGAGAAGGCTGTTCAGAACAAAAAGGGCGATCCGCATTTGCGCAGCACGCGGCAGGTGGCCGGCTACCGCTTTCACGCAACAGACGGGCAGATAGGCTCCGTGGATAATTATATAGTGGACGACGAGAAGTGGGTTATCCGCTACCTGGTGGCGGATATAAGTCCCTGGCTGCCGGGCAGGAAAATCCTGGTTTCTCCTAATTGGATAGAACGCGTTGAGTGGGATACTTCTGAAGTTTTTGTAAATCTTACGCGTGAGGCCGTGCGGAAGAGCCCGGAATTTAATCCTTTGCAGCCGGTCAGCCCGGACTACGAAAGAACTCTTTACAACCATTATGGCCGCACCAGGGAATAAGTCCCCTAAAAGAATAGCGGCGAGCGGTAAGGCGAAACTGGACAATTCAGAAAGGAAACGTAATGAAAGCTACCCAAAAACTGCATCAGCTAGGTCAGAGCCTTTGGCTAGACAACATCACGCGCGGGCTGCTTACCAGCGGCACGCTGCAAAGTTATATCAACAAATTGTCGGTGACGGGGCTGACTTCCAACCCGACTATCTTCGATAAGGCCGTAAGGGACGCGGGGTTCTATGACGCGGCAATCAGCCAGAAAACCGCGGAGGGCAAATCGGGCGAGGCGTTATTCTTTGAACTTGCCCTTGAAGATCTGACCCGGGCCGCCGACCTGCTGCAGCCAGCCCACCAAGCCACCGACGGGATCGACGGCTGGGTCTCGCTGGAGGTTTCACCTTTGCTGGCGGCAAACACCGCGGCCACCATCAAGGCCGCTGCGGAGCTTTATGGGCGCGCGAAGCGTCCCAATCTCTTCATCAAGATCCCGGGCACCCGCGAGGGCCTGCCCGCCATAGAGGAGACTATCTTTGCGGGGGTGCCTGTGAATGTAACGCTGTTGTTCTCGCGCGAGCAGTATCTCGCGGCGGCGGAGGCCTACATGCGCGGCATCGAAAGGCGGATAGCCGCGAGCCTCGACCCTAAGGTCGGGTCTGTAGCGTCTATATTCGTAAGCCGCTGGGACAAGGCCGTAAGTGACAAGGTTCCGGCCGGGCTTCGCAACCGCCTCGGGATCGCAATTGCCAGGCGCACATACAAAGCCTACCGCGAATTGTTAAATACGCCCCGCTGGCTAAACCTTGCCAGGGCAGGCGCGCGGCCGCAGCGCCTGCTGTGGGCCAGCACCGGCACCAAAGACCCTGCCGCCCCTGACACACTCTATATAGAAGCGCTCGCCGCGCCGGACACCATCAATACCATGCCCGAGGCGACGCTGCGCGCATTCGCCGATCATGGGGAGGTGAAAGGCGGCTTGCAGGCTGACGGCGGCGATGCCGAAACGCTGCTTGCCGAGTTCGCGCGGGCGGGGGTGAACGATTCGGAGCTCGCCGCCCAGCTTCAGCGAGATGGAACCATATCTTTCAGCAAATCCTGGAACGACCTGATCGATTGCATCGCCTCAAAGAGCGTTCTGTCCGGGCGGAGCGCTTGAACAGGAGCCTGAATATGAACAAGCCAACAGATTCCGGTAACTCGCCGTGTCGCCAGCTGCCCAAAGATGTGGCCGGCTTCGAGGCCTTGACCGAACTGGCGCTGGATCTGCGCTGGTCCTGGAATCATGCCGCCGACGCGGTGTGGCGGGAGCTGGATCCGGCGTTGTGGAATCTCACACATCACCCTTACGATGTGCTGCAAACGGTCTCGCGTGAAACACTTGACCGAGTATTGGGGGATCCGGTCTACCGTAAAAAAATAGACGCGCTGGTGCAGGCCAAGGCCCGGGAGGCAGCAGAGCCGGCATGGTTCCAGAAGAACCATCCGCGGTCACCCCTGAGTTGCGCCGCCTATTTCAGCATGGAGTTTATGCTGAGCGAAGCGCTCCCTATCTATTCAGGCGGGCTCGGCAATGTGGCGGGGGACCAGCTTAAAGCGGCCAGCGATCTTGGTGTGCCGGTAGTCGGCGTGGGCCTTCTTTATCAACAGGGCTATTTTCGCCAGGTGCTGGACAGCGACGGCGCGCAGCAAGCCCTTTACCCCTACAACGACCCCGGCCAACTGCCCATCACACCTTTGCGCTATCCGAACGGGGAATGGCTGCGGCTGGAAATAAAGCTGCCCGGCTACTCCGTCTGGCTGCGGGCCTGGCAGGTAAAGGTCGGCAGGGTAAAACTCTACCTGCTGGACAGCAATGACGCAGCTAATTTCCCCGCTCACCGGGGAATAACCGGAGAACTTTACGGGGGCGGACCGGAGCTGCGGCTTAAGCAGGAAATAGTGCTGGGGCTTGGGGGATGGCGGCTGTTGCGCGCCCTCGGACTTCAGCCGGAAGTCTGCCACCTGAATGAAGGGCATGCCGCTTTCGCCGTTCTGGAACGGGCGGTAGATTTTATGAAGGAAACCGGCCAGCCTTTTGCGGCCGCGTTGGCCGCTACGCGGGCCGGCAACCTGTTCACCACGCACACGGCGGTAGCCGCCGGGTTTGATCGTTTTTCGCCGGGACTCATCAGGCAATACTTCCAGGATTATGCCGAACATAAGCTTGGGATCCCGCTTAACGCCCTGCTGGCGCTGGGCCGCAAGGATCCAAATGATCAGTCGGAAGCTTTTAATATGGCCTATCTCGCGATCCGCGGCAGCGGGTCGGTCAACGGCGTGAGCCGGCTGCACGGGGAAGTGAGCAGGCAGCTATTCACGCCGCTATTCCCGCGCTGGCCGGCTGAGGATGTCCCGGTAGGACACGTGACCAACGGCGTACATATGCCTACCTGGGATTCTCCGGAGGCGGACGAGTTGTGGACGGAGGCATGCGGAAAAGACCGCTGGCTTGGGACCACGGAAAAGCTGGAACAGCAGATCCGCGGCTTATCCGACGACAGACTTTGGCAGTTCCGAACCTCCGGCAGCAGGTCCTTTATAGACTATGTAAGGGAGAAATTATCCCGGCAATTAGCCGGCTCCGGCGCATCACCCACGGAAGTAGAATGGGCGAAACATCAATTCGATCCCGACGCGCTGACCCTGTGTTATGCGCGCCGGTTCGCGCCCTACAAGAGACCGAACCTCCTGCTGCACGATCCGGAACGGCTGCTCCGTCTGCTCTCCATTCCCGGACGCCCGGTCCAGCTGATCATTGCCGGCAAGGCGCATCCTTCAGACCCGGCCGGGCAGGCCTTAATACGCGAATGGACGCGCTTCATCCGCCGGCCCGGGGTTCGCGCGCATGTGATTTTCCTTAGCGACTACGATATGCTTCTGGCAGAGCGCCTGGTGCAGGGAGTGGACGTGTGGATAAATACGCCCCGCCGGCCCTGGGAGGCCAGCGGAACAAGCGGCATGAAGGTGCTGGTGAACGGCGGCCTTAACCTTTCGGAACTTGACGGCTGGTGGGCGGAAGCTTATACACCGGAAACGGGCTGGGCAATTGGCGACGGCAAAGAGCACGGCGAAGATCCCGCCTGGGACGCGGCGGAAGCCGAGACCCTTTATGGGCTGCTTGAACGCGAAGTAATCCCGCAGTTCTACACGCGCGGCGCGGAGGGCATTCCCGCCGCCTGGGTGGCGCGGATGAGGGAAAGCATGGCGCGGTTGACGCCGCGCTTCTCCAGCAACCGCGCGGTACGCGAATACACCGAGGGGCACTACCTCCCTGCCGCCGCCGCCTGGCATTCGCGCGCCGCCGATAAGGGCGCCGGGGGTAGACAAATTACTGAGTGGCGACGCGAACTGGAACAGAAATGGGGTGCGCTGAGCTTCGGCGAAGTGAAAGTTGAGACTCGCTACGAGCAACACAGATTCGAGGTCCGGGTCTTTCTGGGCGACCTGGCCCCCAAAGCGGTGCGCGTAGAACTTTACGCCGGCGCCGCCGCTGACGGCGTTCCCGTACGGCAGGAAATGACGCTCCTTCGCCAAATTACGGAGGCCCCGGGCAACTACATATACGACGCGACTGTGTCCGCGGCCCGCCCCCCGGCGGATTATACAGCCCGGCTAATACCGTATTGCCACGGTGTAGCGGTCCCGCTGGAAGACGCCCATATCCTTTGGCAAAGATGAACAATCCCGGAGGAAAGTAAAAATTATGACTGAAGCAATGTACAAAACTAGCGCAAAAAACCTTACCCCGGAAGCGCTCCGGAAAATTAACGCCTATTGGCGCGCGGCCAACTACCTCTCGGTAGGGCAGCTTTATCTGTGCGACAACCCGCTGCTGCGGACGCCGCTGCAGCTGTCACATGTTAAGGCAATGCTGCTCGGGCATTGGGGGACCACGCCCGGACAGAACTTTATCTATGTGCATTTGAACCGCGTGATTAAGAAGTACGATCTGAATATGTTCTACATTTCCGGGCCCGGTCACGGCGGTCCGGCGATAGTAGGCAATGTGTATCTTGAAGGAACCTGGAGTGAAGTTTACCCCGATATTACCCGGGATGAAGCTGGATTAAAAAAATTATTCAAACAGTTTTCCTTTCCCGGCGGCATCTCCAGCCACGTGGCGCCTACAACGCCGGGGTCTATCCACGAGGGCGGGGAGCTGGGCTATTCGCTCAGCCACGCCTTTGGCGCGGCGTTCGACAATCCCGATCTGATAGTGTCGTGCGTCATAGGGGACGGCGAGGCGGAAACCGGTCCCTTAGCTACCGCCTGGCAATCCAATAAATTCCTTAATCCCATTAACGACGGAGTCGTGCTGCCGATTCTGCATCTTAACGGCTACAAGATAGCCAACCCCGCGATCCTGGCCCGCATGGAACACGAGGAACTGGAGCAATTCCTGCGCGGCTGCGGCTGGACGCCTTATTTCGTGGAGGGGGGAGATCCCGAAGCAATGCATCAGCTTATGGCAGGAGTGATGGACGAAGTAATTACCGAGATCAGGAAGATACAAAGCAATGCGCGCGAGAAGAACGACACTACGCGCCCGCGCTGGCCGATGATAGTTCTCAACTCGCCGAAAGGCTGGACCGGGCCGAAAGTGGTGGACGGCCTGCAGATAGAAGGCACCTTCAGGGCTCACCAGATTCCGTTGCTGGTGGATTCCGAACACCCCGGCCATTTAAAAGCGCTTGAAGACTGGATGAAAAGTTACAAACCGGAAGAGCTCTTTGATAAAGCGGGCAGCCTGATTCCGGAATTGGCTGAACTAGCGCCTGAAGGCGCTCGAAGAATGGGCGCAAATCCGCACACCAACGGAGGTGTAGTGCTGCGCGACCTGAAGATGCCGGATTTCCGAAAATACGCGGTAGAGGTGCCGTCGCCGGGAACCGTGGAGGCTTCCGACGCCAGTAAGCTGGGGGTATTCCTGCGGGACGTGATCACTCTGAATAAAGAGCAGCGCAATTTCCGGATCTTTGGCCCGGATGAGACCCTTTCCAACCGGCTGGGCAGCGTTTTTGAGGTAACCAACCGGCAGTGGGAAGCCCGGACGGAAAAACACGACGAGTTCCTCGCTACGGACGGCAGGGTTATGGAGGTATTGAGCGAGCACCAGTGCGAGGGCTGGCTGGAAGGGTATCTCCTTACCGGGCGGCACGGGCTGTTCAACTGCTATGAGGCGTTCATCCATATCATCGATTCCATGTTCAACCAGCACGCGAAGTGGCTGAAGGTTACCGCGGAATTGCCGTGGCGGCGCGAGATAGCGTCGCTTAATTACCTGCTCGCCTCTCATATCTGGCAACAGGCGCACAATGGCTTCACGCACCAGGACCCGGGCTTCATCGACCACGTAGTCAACAAGAAGGCTTCCATCGTGCGGGTCTATCTCGCGCCCGACGCCAATTGCCTGCTGTCGGTCTGGGACCACTGTCTGAGGAGCCGGCATTATGTCAACGTAGTCATAGCGGGCAAGTATCAGGCCCCTCAGTGGCTGAGCATGGACGCCGCCATCGAACACTGCACCAAAGGGATTGGCGTGTGGCAATGGGCGAGCAGCGACAAGGGCGGCGAACCGGATGTGGTGATGGCCTGTTGCGGCGACGTGCCCACGCTGGAAGCGCTGGCCGCGGTTTCGATTCTGCGCGAACACCTGCCCGAACTTAAGGTCCGCGTGGTCAACGTGGTCGACCTGATGAAGCTGGAATCCAGCACGCAGCATCCGCACGGTCTGAATGAAGAGGAATTCGACGGGTACTTCACCAAGGACAAACCGGTAATCTTCGCGTTCCATGGGTATCCTACACTCGTCCACCGGCTGACCTACCGCCGCAACAACCATAAGAACATGCACGTTCATGGCTATAAAGAGGAGGGCACCATCACGACCTATTTCGACATGACGGTCCTGAACGGCCTGGACAGGTTCCACCTGGTGCTGGACGCCATAAGCCGGCTGCCGCAGCTCGGCGAGAAGGGCGCCAGGCTGAAAAAGCTGCTGGAAGACAAACTTGTGGAACACCGGCGGTACATAAACGAACACGGTCTGGATATGCCGGAGGTCCGCAACTGGAAATGGCGAAGCGCAAAATGATTAAAGCCGGCCCTGTCACTCGGAAGAGCAAAAATAACTGCGGCGTGTTATGAATACCTGATTAAGAAAGATACAATAGAGTTATACTGTTCCACCAGGCATGGCAATAAATACCAGGCAGAATAGAAATGGACAATAAAACCAGTTTACCCAATTCCGGCGTGGTCGTCTCGGTGCGCGGCAGCGTAGTGGATATAAAGTTCGACGTGCGCCTGCCGCCGGTCTATACGGTGCTGCATGCCGGAGATAAAGGCAAAATAATTATAGAAGTGCTGGAACAGCGCGACGCGCGCCACGTGCGCGGGATAGCGCTGACGCCCACGCAAGGCCTGGCCCGCGGCATGAAGGTGGAGGATACGGGCGGGCCGTTAAAAGCGCCGGTGGGGAAAGCGATACTTGGGCGCATGTTCGACGTATTCGGCAACGCCATCGACCGGCAACCGCCCCCGCCGGACATACAATGGCGTTCCGTCCACCGGGCTCCGCCGCCCCTTATGCAGCGCTCGACCGGTTCGGAAATCTTCGAGACAGGGATCAAGGTGATCGACGTGCTGGTACCGCTGGAGCGGGGCGGCAAGGCGGGCCTGTTCGGCGGGGCTGGCGTAGGCAAGACGGTCCTGCTGACCGAGATGATCCATAATATGGCCGGGAAACATAAAGGCATAAGCCTTTTTTGCGGCATCGGCGAGCGGTGCCGCGAAGGCGAGGAACTTTACCGGGACATGAAGGACGCCGGAGTACTGGAGCACATGGTGATGGTCTTCGGCCAGATGAACGAGCCGCCCGGCAGCAGGTTCCGGGTGGGCCATGCGGCCCTGACCATGGCGGAATATTTCCGAGACGACGAACATCGCGACGTGCTGCTGCTCATCGACAATATTTTTCGTTTTATTCAGGCCGGCATGGAAGTGTCGGGCCTGCTGGGGCAGATGCCTTCCCGGATGGGTTACCAGCCCACCATGGGCACCGAGCTGGCCGGGCTGGAGGAGCGCATCGCTAACACGGCGAGCGGCGCCATCACCTCCATCCAGGCGGTGTACGTGCCGGCGGACGATTTTACCGATCCGGCGGCGGTGCACACGTTCTCGCATCTCTCCGCCTCCATTGTGCTCTCGCGCAAGCGGGCGGGCGAGGGACTTTACCCGGCTATCGACCCGCTGCAGTCCAATTCCAAAATGGCCACGCCGGGCATAGCCGGCGAACGGCATTACGCCCTGGCGCAGGAGATAAGGAAGACGCTGGCGCAATATGCCGAGTTGAAGGATATCATCGCCATGCTGGGGCTTGAGCAGCTTTCTCCGGGAGACCGCAAAGTGGTAGCCCGCGCCCGCCGGCTGGAGCGCTTCCTTACCCAGCCATTTTTTACGACCGAGCAGTTCACAGGCCTTAAAGGAAAGCTCGTACCGCTTAAGGACTCTCTGGACGGCTGCGAGCAGATCCTGCGCGACGAATTCATGGATTACCCGGAGAGCGCGCTCTACATGATAGGGGCGATAAGCGAAGCGAAGGTGAAAGCAAAACCCGGCCAACCGGCGAACGCGGCTAAACCTGAAATTAAACCTGCGCCTGAACCTGAATCCAAAGCCGGCCCCGGTCCGCAGACTGAGCCCGGGACAAAATCTAAACCGGAGGACGGCAATGCAGCCGACGCTCATAAATCTTAAGATCCTCCTGCCCTTCCAGGTCTTCACCGACAAGACCGGGGTATCTCGCATTGTCGCCGAAGGGCGCGGCGGGTCGTTCGGCCTCCTGCCGCACAGGCTTGACTGCGTGGCGGCGCTAGCGCCCGGGATATTGATATACGAAACCGAAGCGGAAGGCGAGGTCTTTGTGGCCGTGGACGAAGGGGTGTTGATCAAGACCGGTCCGGTAGTGCTCGTTTCCGTGCGCCGGGCGATCGAAGGAAAAGACCTGGCCCAATTACGCGATACGGTAGAAAAAGAGTTTCTTACCCTGGATGAAAGTGAGCAGAACGTGCGCTCTACGCTGGCAAAAATGGAAACCGGACTCCTTCGCCGCTTCGCGGCTTTTCAAAATGAATAATGAACCGACGGATAAGACTCATAAAAACACTTCAACCCTGGCCGGGCAGGTGGGCGCGCAGGCGGCGCGCAAAATTCACGCGCGAGGCTCCACACAGGGCGTCTGGTTCGGCCTTGGGATGATGGGACTTATCGGCTGGTCGGTTACAGTTCCTACCGTGCTGGGCGCGGCGCTCGGCCTGTGGCTGGACAAGAACCATCCGGGCAAGCATGCGTGGACCCTGGCTTTATTGGTGGCCGGTCTCACTATTGGCTGCCTGAACGCCTGGCATTGGGTGACAAAAGAAGAAAAGGCCATGCGTGAGGAGCGGGGGGATAAAGATGAATGAACCGCTGACACTGATCTTGGCCTGGGCGGCGGGGGGGCTGCTCGGCACGGTCTTCTTTGGAGGCCTTTGGTGGACGGTCCGTAAGGGCTTGACCTCGAAGCACCCGGCCTTTTGGTTCTCCGGCAGCCTGCTCTTGCGCATCAGCGTTGTCCTGTCCGGATTTTACTTCGTCTCAGGCGGGCAGTGGGCGCGGCTGCTGGCGTGCCTGCTGGGCTTCGTTCTGGCGCGCCTGGCGGTAACGCGCCTGACCCGGCCGCAGGCAGGCCTACCGCAACCTACGAAAAAGGAGACCTGCCATGCACCTTAGCCCGGACGGAATAATCTATTGGCAGCACGGATTTATTAAGCTAAACGCCACCATCCTGTTCACCTGGGGGCTGATGCTCGTGCTGGCCGTTGGGTCAAAGCTGATCACGCGCAAGTTTTCTCTGGAGATGAACCGCACCCATTGGCAGAACTTTCTGGAAATTATCGTTACTTCCATAGTGACGCAAATTAAAGAAGTCGGCCTAGACGAACCAGAAAAATACCTGGGCTTTCTGGGCACGCTCTTCTTATTCGTAGCCGCGGCCAGCCTCTGTACCATTATCCCCGGCTTCGAGCCGCCTACCGGATCGCTCTCCACCACCGCCGCGCTGGCGCTGTGCGTGTTCGTGGCCGTACCGCTTTTCGGCATAGCGGAGCGGGGCATGGGCGGCTATCTCAAATCCTACATAGAGCCGACGTTCATCATGCTGCCGTTCAACATCATCAGCGAAATCTCGCGCACGCTGGCTCTGGCCGTCCGCCTGTTCGGCAATATGATGAGCGGGGCGATGATAATAGGTATTCTGCTGACAATTACGCCGTTCATCTTCCCGATAGTCATGACGGCGCTCGGCCTGCTTACAGGAATGGTGCAGGCATACATTTTCAGCATTCTGGCCGCGGTTTATATAGCGGCAGCCGCGCGCGCAGCTAAATCCGAATCCGAACCAGAACCGGAAGAAACAGCCGCAGACCAGCCATAGGAGAAACATTATGGATAGCATGACACTAATTGCAGTCACCTCAATCGCCACAGCCGGCCTCGCTACCAGCGTAGGGTGCATGGCACCCGCTCTGGGCGAAGGGCGGTCCGTAGCTACTGCTCTGACCGCGCTGGCGCAACAGCCCGACGCCTCCGCCACCATTACCCGGACCTTGTTCGTAGGCCTGGCGATGATCGAGTCCACGGCCATCTACTGCTTCGTGGTCTCGATGATCATTATTTTCGCCAATCCGTTCTGGAACCACGTTATCGCCCAGACCGCGGGGAAGTGACCCATGTTAATTGACTGGTTCACCGTAGGCGCGCAAGCGCTCAACTTTCTCATCCTCGTGTGGCTGATGAAGCGCTTTCTTTATAAGCCCATCCTTAACGCCATCGCCGCGCGTGAAAAAATTATCGCCGCAGAACTCGCGGACGCGGCCGCTAAAAAAGCCGAAGCCAAAAAGGAGCGGGACGAGTTCCAGCAAAAGAACGAGGAGTTCGACGGGGAGCGCGCCGCGCTCCTGAGCAAGGCGACGGACGAGGCAAAAGCCGAACGGGGCAGGCTTCTGGACGAAGCGAGGCAAGCGGCTGACACCCTGAGCGCCAAGCGGCGGGAAACGCTCGTAAACGACGCCCGCACCCTGAACCAGGCCCTCACCCGCCGGGCCGGGCAGGAAGTATTTGCCATAGCGCGCAAGGCGCTGACGGACCTGGCAGACGCGGGCCTGGAAGAGCGCATGGCCGCGGTATTCAGCCGGCGGCTGCGGGAAATGGACGGCCAGACGAAAGAAAAAGTTGGCGGGGCTATTAAAACTACGTCAGAGCCCGCGCTCGTGCGCAGCGTGTCCGACCTGCCGGAGGAACAGCGCGCGGCGATCCAAAAGGCGATAAATGAGACCTTCTCGGCCGATGTCCGCCTCCGCTTCGAGACGGCACCAGACGTGGTCGGCGGCATAGAACTTTCCGCGAACGGCCAAAAAGTGGCGTGGAGCATAGCGGATTACCTGGATTCGCTGGAAAAAGGCGTTGCCGAACTTCTAAAAGAGAAAGATATACCCGCGGTCAAGGGAAAGAGCAAACGTGAAACCAAAGCAGAAACTCAACCCGAGCCCGGGCCGGAGACTAAGCCAGAACCGAAAACCGAAGTCAAACCTGACCCCGCGTCCGAAGCCAAAGCCGGGACCAAGCCCGAAGAGCCTAAGATAAAATAAATAACAATGAGTATTGAACCCGAAAGCCTGCAGCAAGTCTTTGACAACACCTTCACCGGAATCGGGCGGGCGCTGAAAGATTTCACGCCGAAACTTAAGCCGCACGAGGTGGGAACCATCACAAACGTCGCCACAGGGATAGCCAAGGTCTCAGGCCTGCCCGGCGTGGGCTTTGAGGAATTGCTGAAGTTCCCCGGCGGCGTGTCCGGCATAGCTTTCAACGTGGACGAGGACGAGATCGGCGCCGTGCTCCTCGGCGACTACTCGCAGCTGCGCGCGGGCGGCGAAGTAGAGCGCACCGGGCGGGTTATGGACGTGGCCGTGGGCGACGCTTTGCTGGGGCGCGTCATCGACCCGCTGGGACGGCCGCTGGACAGCGGCGGGCCGCTGGCCTCAGGAGAACGCAGCCCCATAGAACGCCCGGCCCCGCCCATCATGGACCGCGCGCCGGTGGTCGTACCGCTCCAGACCGGACTCAAAGTCATCGACGCGCTCATCCCTATAGGTCGCGGCCAGCGCGAGCTGATCCTGGGCGACCGGCAGACAGGCAAAACCGCTATCGCGCTGGACACCATCCTCAACCAGCGCGGCCAGGACGTAGTGTGCGTTTATTGCGCCATAGGGCAGCGCGCTTCCGCCGTGGCTAAGGTCGTGGCGGTCCTGAAGGAGAAGGGCGCGCTGGAATACACCGTAGTGGTGGTAGCGGAGGGAAACGACCCTCCGGGACTAGCTTACATCGCGCCTTACGCCGCCACCAGCATAGCGGAGAGTTTTATGAAAGCGGGACGGGACGTGCTGATCGTCTATGACGACCTTACCCAGCATGCCCGAGCCTATCGCGAACTTTCCCTGTTGCTCCGCCGGCCGCCCGGCCGCGAAGCCTTTCCCGGGGACATCTTCTATATCCATTCCCGGCTGCTGGAGCGGGCTACACATCTGCGCGCGGAACTCGGCGGCGGTTCGCTCACCGCCCTGCCCATCATCGTAACCGACGCCCAGAATATTTCCGCCTACATTCCTACCAACCTGATCTCTATCACCGACGGTCAGATTTACCTGTCGCCGTCGCTGTTCGAGCTGGGCGTGCTGCCCGCGGTAGATGTAGGCAAATCCGTTTCACGCGTGGGGGGAAAGGCGCAGCGGGCGACCTACCGCGCGGTGGCTGGCGACCTAAAACTGGACTACGCGCAATTCGAGGAACTAGAAACCTTTGCCCGGTTCGGCGCGCGCCTGGACGAAGACACCAGCAAGATCATCGAACACGGGCGGCGGATCCGCGCCTGCCTTAAGCAGCCGGAATCGACCCCGGTGGCTGTACCCGCGCAAATCGCCATCCTGCTTGCGGTGACCGCGAAACTCTTCGACCCGGTGCCGCTCGACCGGATGCCGGAAGCCGAGCGCGCCGTGCATGAAGCCGCGGCGCACATTCCGCCTGAAGTATCCGCGCGATTCGAGACCGCGACAAAATTGAGCGACGCAGACCGCAGCGCTATCGTAGAGATCGCACGCAGAGCGCTTAAGCCTTTTCTGCCCAAACCGGAAGCCAAACAGGAGGGCAATGCCAAAACCGCGGCAAAAAGCGAACCGGACTCAGCGGTTAAAGCCGCGCCTGAACCTGAAGCTAAAACCGGGTCTAAAACTCCGCTCAAGGAGAAACTATGAGCGATACCACGGCCAGCCTGCGGCGAAAAATAACCAGCGCCGGAGACCTGCAGTCCGTGGTCCGCACTATGAAAGCGCTGGCAGCCTCCAGCGTGGGGCAATATGAAAAGTCCGTGCTAGCGCTGGCCGATTATTACCGCACCGTTGAACTGGGGCTGGGCTTGTGCCTCAGGCAAAAAAGGCCGGCGCCTGAAAAAGAACGAACTGATACTGACGTAATCGGCGCTATTGTATTCGGTTCCGACCAGGGATTGGTGGGCCAGTTTAACGATATAGTAACCGATTATGCTGTTAAGACCCTGGCCGCCCTGCCCGGCAAGCCTCAGGTCTGGGCCGTAGGTGAGCGCGTTCATTCCCGACTTAAAGACGCGGGCTTGCCGCCGGTAGGACTCTTCATGGTGCCTAATTCCGTCAAGGCAATAACCCCCCTGGTGGATCAGATCCAGATAGAAAGTGAAGCGCATCGGATCAAGGGTGGCTATACCCGCGTTTACGTCTTCCATAACCGCCCTAAGTCCGGGGCGCTCTATGAGCCGGTCAGCCAGCGGCTGCTGCCGCTTGACGCGCAATGGCAGCAAGGCATGACTAAAACCCCCTGGCCCAACAAAGCCCTGCCCGAGGTCATGCACGGAAACGCCGAGGCTTTGCGCTCCCTCATCCGCGAATATTTTTTCATCTCGCTCTTCCGTGCTTGCGCCGAATCCCTGGCGAGCGAGAACGCGGCCCGCCTGGCGGCTATGCAGCGCGCCGACAAGAACATAGACGAATTACTGGAGGAGCTGCACGGCAAATTCTACCGCTTAAGACAGAGCGGCATCGACGAGGAACTATTCGACGTTATCTCCGGCTATGAAGCCCTGTCGAAAGACCACAGGTAAGTCCTGACGGAGGCGTAAACGGCCTCGTTTACCGCAAACCAGGTTAGGAAAGAAGTCAATTAAATGCGGAAGCAGCCAATCTTGTCTTGCGCTCCAGTTAGATACAGTACCTTAAAGAGTTTTCAAAGCGAACAAAGCGGTGGAACGACGGCGGAAATTAAGGGGGAAGAATGCTTCGTAATCTAAACAGTTTAATCGGTCACAGTATCCACGCCACGGACGGAGACCTGGGAAAGGTAAAAGAGTTCTTCTTCGATGACCTGACCTGGCGTATACGGTACGTAGTGGTTGAAACCGGGGACTGGCTTTCAAGCCGCAAAGTACTTATTTCGCCTATCGCCTTAAAAAAACCCGACTGGGACGCCAGGATCCTGCCGGTCGCTTTGACCCGCGAACAGGTCAGCAAGAGCCCCGACATCGATACGGAAGAAACCGTTTCGCGGCAGCACGAGACGGACCTGGCCGGGCATTACGATTGGCCGCTCTATTGGGGAGCCTTCACGCCCGGCGGCATGTCCGGCGGCTTCCCGTACCTGCCGGAGGCAGATGCGAAAGGAGCCGCGGCGGTGGGAGCGTTCCCAGAAAAAGCCGCGGGGGACCCCCACCTGCGCAGCACGCGGAAGGTGGCCGGTTACCGCCTTCACGCGACCGACGGACAGCTAGGTGAAGTGGAAGATTATATCGTAGACGATGAAAATTGGGTTATCCGCTATCTCGTAACAGATACGGGGCTCTGGCTCGCGGGCAGAAAAGTACTGGTCTCCCCTCACTGGGTGAAAAACGTGAACTGGGAACGGTCCGAAGTCTTTGTGGACATGAACATGGAAGCCGTGCGGAAAAGCCCCGAATTCGATCCCTCAAGACCGGTCAGCCGGGACTATGAAAGCGTTCTTTACGACCATTACGGCCGCCCTAAGGAGGAAACCGCCCTGAAGAAATAGCGGGTCACCGCGCGCCCGCGATATCGACCTTGTCGAGGGGCACGGCTGCTGCGCATTGCGACATGGCGCGGCAAATTATAAAATAGATGAAAGGGTCCGGAGACAGCTCCGGAGGTTTGGGATGGTCGGGCCGCCATTCCGGTTAATACCGGACGGCGGCTATTTCTTTTATAAGTTTAGCGCGCGTCCGTACACACAGGTGGACGAAATCAATGTAGCCGTTGCTTAAACTCGTCATATTAGGCTGCATTACGCGGCTTGTTCGGGTAACGCTCAGATGATACAACTTCTGCTGGCGGCCGACGCGCTGTCCCTGACCCCTCCGGCGGCCCTGGCAGCTGCGGCTACCCCAGCGCAAACAGCAGGTGGTGGGAACCCATGACAGAGTTGCCCGGGAATATAGTGGAACTGAACATACGTCTTGCCAGCGTGGAATCCGGAGCGACCGTCGGCGCCGTTTCCGGCCAGATAAAAAAAGACTGGCTGGGCAACTAAAAGTAAAGGAATGCCGACTAACTTTGTAGAATAAACAGGTCAGACTTCAGGCTAAAGGACTAATACTATGGAAAGATCAGCGTGGCAGAGCTTGTTTAAAAAGAGATTTATTTTGCTGCCGCCCGACGAGACTTCTAAACCGGGTGAAACTACCTACTCCATAACCGACAAGGAGATCCTTGTGATCATCAGGGCGGCCACTCCCACCGGCGCGCTCAGGGCGCTTACGTTAACAGACACCGATGAGTGCCTGGTGGTGAACCGCGGCCAGGGCCGCTACGCCTTTGTAGACTGGGACGAGATAGAAGCTATAGCCACGGTAGATATTTAGACTGGTTCCCGGGACCGGAACTTAAACCAGAGAACGGCATCCTATACGGGTGCCGTTCTTCATTGCCGCGGGAAGCACGTTTCATGCCGCTGCCGGAAACTGGTAAACTATCTCCAGTATGGACATGAACGTTTTTATCCTGGCTATCGGCATCCTGCTCCTGCTCTGGTCGGTTTTATTTTCCGGCAGGAAGCGAGTAATAGAGGACACGCCCACGTCCAAGGTGCGCTCCGTGGCTATGGGTTTCGCAGAGCTTAAAGGTGAGGCCAGGCCTAAGGTAATGCTGACCAGCCCTTACTCCAATTTCCCCTGCCTTTACTACAGGTACCTGGTAGAGGTAGAAACTTACAACGGCAGGCACCGCAGCCGGCGGACGGTAAAACAAGGCGAATCCGGCGCCTCCTTCTACCTGGACGACGGCACCGGGAAGATCCTCGTCTCGCCTAAGGGCGCGGAGTTCCGCCTGAAGAACAGTTCCAGCACCAGCGACGGCGAAGAACTGATTACTGAATGGTGCATCATGGCCGGCACGCAACTGTACGTGGCTGGCACCGTGGGAAAGGCGCGCGATTCCAGCTCGGTTGAGTTAGACCAGAGCGCGCATTACCGCCAGGAACTTGCCAGGCTGAAAGGCATGTTATCCGACGTGGATTTGAAACCCGGCGAATGGGCCGGCCCGGCCGCGCAGGAAACGGCGCGCGTGCGGATCAGGAAAGGCATCCAGGACCTGGAAGTGAAGATCAGCACTTTCGACAAGGCGGCGGACGCCGCGCAGGCGGACGAGATAGCCGTGGGAAAAGGTGAGGCGGAGAGCACGTTCCTGATCTCCGACATGAGCGAGGTGGAACTGACGCAGCAGATGGCGTACTCCTCTTTTATCGGAATAGCGGCCTCCGTCTGCATGATAGCATACGCGCTATGGGCCCTCACGAAGGGCCCTTTCTAACTACGGAGAGAACTTAATGGATATGCAAATTATCTGGGTTGGACTGCCGCTGCTGCTGGCTATCATCGGCCTGGCCTACGGCGTGAGCCTGTACAACGAACTGGTCAGGGCGAGGGTCAGCGTGGATAAGTCCTGGGCCAACATCACCGTGCTGGAGAAGCAGCGTTACGACGAGCTCCCGCGCCTGGTGGAAGTGTGCAACGGCTACATGAAGTATGAGAAGGACACCCTGGAAAGAATAACCAGGGCCAGAGCCATGTTCCTGGAGGCGCAGACCCCGCCGGCCATGGCCAAAGCGGACCTGCACCTTGAAGGCGCGCTGACCACGCTCTTCGCCACGGTTGAGAACTACCCGGACCTGAAGGCCGAGCAGAATTTCGTGCGATTACAAAAACGGATCACCGCGCTGGAATGCGAGATAGCCGACCGGAGGGAGTTCTTCAACGACTCAGTCGCCGTTTTCAACACCCGCATTAGCCAGGTGCCCTACACAGCCATCTCCAATATGATGAATTACACTCCCCTGGAAATGTACAAGGTCCCGGAGAACGAAAAGGCGCCGGTGGCGGTAAAATTAGGAACCTGACGCCGTTTGACACTCAGCCGCGCAAGCTATACAATAGTTCCCGGGCAAAATTGACCCGATTCTTAAAAGACAAAACTAAAAACATGAAAATATCCGTACCTGCCCGTACGTTCGTTCTGCCGCTGTTCATCTCGCTGCTCTTTACAGGCGCCGCCTGCCAGGCCTTTACTCCTGCCGGCTACCCCGGCGCGGTCTGGATGAACTCCGGCCGCGACATGAGCGGCATAGACGGCACCTACACGCAGGGCATGGTCAGGCAGGGCGTTGAACTGCTGCAGCTGAGCGGAGGCCAGCCCCTGCAGGTGTACGGGCGGTACAACTGGCGCCTGCGCAGCATAAACCAGGACTATTATAATTCCTACACGCCTTACGTCGGAGCGATGCTGTCTTTTAAGTACGTGGACGTAGGGGCGGAATTCGGCTGGCCGCATTACACCGGGCTTTCCAACAGCTCAAAAGACGACAGCTTGTTCGTAAACTGGTCCCGCTACTGGGGGCTGAAGGAGTGGCGCAAGAGCGATTTCATAAAAGCCCTGCCGCTCGAGACCTGGGGCAGCGTAGCCTACGACCTTGGCAACCAGAACGGCTCTTCTACGATGGGCTGGGTGAAGCTGCAGGCTGACACCTTCTGGCTGCCGCACAACGTAATGGCGGGGCCGTTCGTGTCCTACGACTGGCGGCTGCGGACGCAGAACTCCGAATATTTTAATTTCAGCGCGGTTTCGGCGGGTTTCGAGATAGGTAACGACTTCGCGCAGCTGGGGACTAAGTATTCCTGGCGGAACTACCCCAAGCTTAAAACAAGCGACCACGGTCTGGTGGTCTATATAAATGTCTACAAGGCCTGGGACCTCAAGCGGGCCGAACCCCTTAAAAACAAGTAAGGTTTTAACGCCGCGGGCAGGGCGCGAGCCGGCCGTTCCCGTCGGGCTCGTAGAACGGGAGAATCTCCCCGTTAATCCCTAGCGCGTAAGGTTCGGCCGAATAGCCGCCATCCAGTTTTGGGTCCACTTCAAACATATAAAAAGTACGGCGGGCCTTCTGAAGGCGGCTCTTCTTGTCCGTCAGAAAATGCCGTCCGTTATAAGGCATCCGACAGACCCCGTCGCAGGCCCGGCAGTTTGAATCGTAGAGCGCGTGCCGGACAGGATAGTTGTAAGGATCGGCCATCGCAGAGCCCACTATAATCTGCCTAAAAGCCCGGCCGCCAGTCTTCAGCTTCTGGTCCCAGACCTGGTGCTCATGCCCGCAGATATAGGCCGCAACGCGGCCGCCGGCCAGGATTTCGCTCATATTCTTTTTAAAGTAAGCGCTGGATCTGGTAATGGCGGAGTACAGTGGGACATGCCCTATTACGAACCGCAGCCCGCCGTTCCCGGCCTGCCCGAGGTCTTTCTTAAGCCAAGCCTCCTGCTCCGGGTCTATATACTGGCCCACAATATTAAGCGCGTTGAAATGAACGCCTTTATGGTCGAAAGCGTAATAGAAGGGAGGCGAGCCCAACACTGTGAAAGAGGAGAGAGGCGCCTCAAAATACTTCCACGCCTCGCCGTAAGCCTGCCGCTCGACATTCGTATAAAGGTCGTGGTTGCCGGGCAGCGGGAACACGGGGATACCGGCCTGCCGCAGGGGCAGCAGGGCAGAATTTAGATTCGACCACCAGGCACGAACTTTTTCAAGGGGCTGCTTATCGTCGGGTTGGCCGAGAGTGAGGTCCCCGGCTATAATGACGAAGTCAGGCCGCGCCAGGACCAGACTTTGTATGGTTTTCTTCAGGGGCTCGGCTATGCTGAGCGCGGGATCCTCGCTGGTCCCTATATGAATGTCTGAAATAACAGCGAACTTCCAGCCGGCGGAAACGTTCCCGGCCAGGAGCAGCGCCAGGAGCGCTAAGAAAGTCTTCCTCATATTCATAATCCTCAACTGTGGACCGCTAAAACCTGGTGTCTATTTGTCCGCACGCCTGAAAGCCCCGGGCTCCGGAATAGTGCCGGGAGGGAGGCCCGCATACGAAGGCAGCGGGGACCAGTCCCTGCCCTGCTGCCTGTAAATATAACCTAAACCGGACCGCATTACCGCGGAGTCTCCGTTCTCGGCCAGGAACTCGGTTACCGGGATATCCGCGGCTACAACCCCGGGCTTGCGGGCGTCCCCGGAATAAGGATTATGGCGCAGGAACTCGGCGATAAGCCAGGCCAGCGCCTGCAGGCTTGCGGGCCTGGTTATGACCTGCGGCCCGGAAGCGGCGGGATAAAACGGCTTCCAGATCAGCTTTACGGCGACAGGTACTATGGAGATAGGCGGCAGCGGAATGTTCCGGACGTCCCGGGCCTGCATCTTATTCCCTATCAGCGCCGCGCCGTGCTCGGGGACAAAGATCACCACGGCCCTTCTACCCGAGCTTTCCACTTCCGAAAAGAAAGCCTCGAACTGAGCCGTCATGGCGGCAAGCCTCTCGCGGTAATGGGCGGGGGAATCCGCCGCGTACGGGACCCCGGCCTTAAAAGTTCCGATATGCAGGTTGACGGTATTGTAATACACCGCGGCCCGCGGCGCTTTAGAAGCCTGGCGCGCCGTCCAGAATTTATGCAGCGCCGCATCGTCCGCGTACAGGGGTTCGCCGTCGAACATTTTATAAACAGGGCTCAGCCCGTCAACGCCGAGCGGCGCGTCCGCATGCCCGTATTTTTCCAGGTTAAGATCGAAATCCTGGTATTTGCCTTTATTACTGAACATCGTATAGGTCTTAAACCCGCTGTTGCGGAGATCGTCGAAAAGATAACAGCCGGGAGCGGCGGGTTCATTGAGCTGCCAGTGCGGCACCTGCCCGCAGGGCGACTTCATTACGCGCAGCGAAGCGGGCAGGCTGTAACCGCTGGCCGCGCTGAAATCTGTAAAGACATAGTCGAACCTGGAGAAGAACGGAACGAGGTCAGCGCCGGAATCTTTAATATCCGCCCAGGACAGCGAGCAGATATGCAGGATGATCACGTCGAATGCGGGGGAGGCGGCGCCGGGCCGGGGAAAGTCAACAGCGGGCCTGGCGCGCTCTCTCCTGTAAAAATCCTCAGGCGAGGAGGCCTCACCCGGCACGATATGCTGCTTGGGCTGCATGATCCAGGCGCCGAACAGGAGGAAATAGGCAGCTACTGCGAACAGCAGGGGCTTGCGGCGGCGGACGAAGTACGCAGCCGCAAAAAGGACGGCGCCGGCCGCGCACATAGGGATATTCAGCGAATGGCGGATAAAGTCGAGGAGGTACCGCGCGGTAGGACGCGTTTCCGGATCCAGCAGGAAAGAGGCCAGCGTAGTGACAGGCGCCAGAAAGGATTCGCGCCAGAGCAGGGCCAAGGCCAAAACCGCCAGGACCGCGGCGGTAAAGCCGCGGAGCAGGCGCCCCCGTGAAAGCGCGAAGAAGTTATAAAGATGCACCAACAGCGCGAGCGCACCCGTAAAAAATATATTCAGGACTATATAACCTGAAAAGGACAAGCCGGCGGCAACGAGGAGATACCAGTACCAGAAAATACCGAAAAGCAGAGCTACGCCGCTCTCCGCGGCCCACTCCTGCTCCGGCCCGGCCGGCGCTGATTCGCCATCGGTCATCGTTCCTCCTTAAATATCCAGGCAAGGCTTTTAGCGGAACATTCAATGCGCCCGGTGCCGCAGGAACCGTAAAAACGCTGGCGCAGCTCTCCGGAAGAAAGGGACCAGTCTGCCTCTTTCTTAAAATCGAACCATAACACGGCTTTAATCGCCGGGAACCGGCGCCCGACGGAATCCAGCAGCTGCCCGATCCAGAGGCCCTTATCTCCGCCGTTCTCGCCGGAGGCCGTCTCCGTAAGGAAGACCGGCTTGGAAGGGAAGGCCTTCACCACGCGCTCATAGGGCCCGCTCAGCATTTTTCCCGGCGCCATCCATTTTTGCCAGGCGTCCCCGCCGCCGCCCCAGTTATAAACATCCAGGCCTATGATGTCGACGTATTCATCGCCAGGATAGTAGTTTTCAAAACGGTTCCAAGGCTCAGCCGGAACGTCTTCGCCGTTCACCGAAAATATGAATTTAACGGAGCTGTTGCCCTGCCCAAGGAACGCGTCCTTAACCCGACGGAAGGCTTTTATATATCCGGCCGGGCCGGACTTTACGCCCGACCAGCCGTACCAGTCGCTGTTAGGCTCATGGGCGAAGCGTATAAAAAGCGGCTCGTTGCCGCACTTCCCGGCGAAGCGCTTTATGTAGGCGTCATATTTGCCGGCGGCTATGGCCGGCAGGAGTTCGTCGCGGGTCAGCCGCTCCAGGTACGGCTCCCAGGTTATCATAGGCACCGCCCCGGAAGCGCGGATCTTCTTAACCGCCGCTTCAGGGAAGGAGGTCTTCCAGTTTATATAGATATTGCGGATGCCGGCTTTCTCCGCGGACGCCAGCCCCGTACGCTCTGAAACACCAAGGACGCAGACCGGGAAGTTTTTCTCCATGGCTGTCTTTCTGCGGAACAGCTCGGGGCGGGCGGCGCGCAGCGCCAGCAATAAAGCCGCCGCGGCCAAAAGCAAAGCGGAAACCGACAGGAGCATAGCGGCCTTAATTCCAAGACGTGAGGTAAATCGCATAAATAATATTGAATTGTATCCTTTGTGTAGAACCGCGGTCAATGCGCCGTCAGCGGTTTGTACGGCGTCTCTCTATTTAATATTATTATATGATTGTGCGGTTTAACATACTCAGTTATCATGAATAAAGCCATGCCTCCGATAATGCCGTTTACGCCGCGCCTCGCCTCAACGAGGGTCCGCTGATGCTGCAATTAATCCTAAAGAAGATGCGGCTGCTGACGCTGGCCGCCGCGGCCTCGGTGGCTTTCTACTTTGTAGCGCGGGTCCTGCTCTTCTCCTATTCAGATTATACGCGGCTCGAGAAACTTCTTGGTCTGTTCCTGCTGATGGGCGAGACCTACATGCTGGTGCACGCCTTTGGCTACATGATCAACGTATTCACGCTCACCACCGCCAAGGAAAAGCCCCTGCCAGCCCCGCTCACCCCGGACAAGGAACCCTCCGTGGCCATTGTGGTAGCGGCCCGGCACGAACCCAGAGAAGTGCTGGAAGACACCATAATCACCTTCCGCAACGTGGACTACCCGGACAAAACCATCTACTTCCTGGACGATTCCACCGACCAGCACTATAAGGACGAGGCCGACGCGCTGGCGCGCGACCACGGCATAAAAATTTTCCGGCGCGAGGAGAGGCACGGCGCCAAGGCCGGCATTGTTAACGACTTTATCCGGGCCATGCCCGAAAAATACCTGGCCATCTTCGACGCCGACCAGAACCCGATGCCGGACTTCCTTAAAGAAGTGATACCAATGCTGGAGGCTGATCCGAAGCTGGCCTTCGTGCAGACGCCGCAGTTCTACAGCAACATCGGCGAGAGCCCGGTGGCGAAAGGCTCGGCCATGCAGCAGGCCATCTTCTACGAGACTATCTGCGAGGGCAAGAACGCCACCAGCTCCATGTTCTGCTGCGGCACCAATGTGGTCTTCCGCCGGGAAGCCCTGCTGGACGTGGGCGGCTTCGAGGAGGAGTTCATTACCGAGGACTTTGCCACCTCGGTGAACTTGCACATGAAGGGCTGGACCTCCTGGTACCACAACCATGTGCTGGCCTTCGGCCGCGCGCCCGAAACCCTGCCCGCCTATTTCAAGCAGCAGGCCCGCTGGGCCGGCGGCACGCTGAGCGTCTTCCGCAAGCTGCTGGGAAGTTTTTCGAGGAACCCGACCAAACTTTCTCCGATGCAGTGGTGGGAATACACGCTGGCCGGCAGCTATTACATGGTGGGCTGGGCCTTCTTTCTGCTGATGATCTGCCCGATAGCTTTCCTGCTCTTCGACGTGCCGTCCTTCTTCCTGGCTCCGCAGGTCTACCTTTCAGCCTACGTGCCGTATTTCTGCCTTACGCTGATGATCTTCTTCACCACCATGAAGGAGCGGCATTACAGCCTTAAGCAGGTCTACTACGGCCTGATCCTGGGCTCGCTGTGCTTCCCGCTGCTGATGAAAGCCGCCATCTACGCCCTGTTCGGCAAGCGGATGACTTTCGTGGTGACGACCAAGGGAAAGGCCGAAGTAATGCCGGTCTCGGCCCTCTGGCCCTACGGAGTTATGATAGGGCTTAACCTGGCGGCCATCTTTGTGGGGATACTCAAATTCCGCGTGCATCCCTACGCCATTGGCGTGAATATCTTCTGGTGCTCTTACCACATCTTTATCCTGTGGAACATCTTTTACTTCAACCAGCTGCCGGTCCTGGGCAGGGACGAGCAGGCTCGCTGGCACGAATAATTTACGGGGGACCCCATGGGCACACAAAAAAAAGAGCTTTTAAAAATGTTGGACGACGCGATAACGCTGGAAGACCGCTCCGTGCCGATCTACAACAAGCACCTTAAAACCGCGCTGTTCTGGAGCGGGCTGCCCGCCCCGGACAGGGAAAAGCTGCGCATCCAGCTGGGGATCCTGGAGAAGGAATCGGAACGCCACAGCCGCATACTGGGAGAGCTCAGAAAGAAAATAGAGGAGAACCCCAAAGATGTTTTCTAAAGCCGACTACGTAAAATACTTTCTGCAGATAAAAAAGGTAGAGACCACCATGCACGACAGGTTCGAGGCCTACGCCGGGGCCGTGGACGACCCGGCTCTGAGGAAATTCTTCATCCAGATGGCGCGCGAGGAGAACGCGCATTCACGGGTAGTAGAGAGCATGTTGTTAGCTTTCGACTACAAAGAAGAAAAGAACTAAACCGAAAAAAGGGAACGCAACATGGAAATACTTATCACCAACGACGACGGCATCTACGCGGAAGGCATCTACGCCCTGGCCGAGGCCCTGAAGAAAGCCGGTAACGTGACGGTGGTGGCGCCGGATACCCAGCGCAGCGCCGTAGGTCACGCCATAACAATCGCCGACCCGCTCAGGGTGGTGCCCGCCAAGCGCGGCGGCAAGTTCTTCGGCTACGCGGCCAGCGGCACGCCGGCCGACTGCGTTAAGCTGGGGATAAAATCCATTATGAAAAAACGCCCTGACCTGGTGGTCTCCGGTATCAACCTGGGCGGCAACCAGGGCTACAATATCCTTTATTCCGGCACGGTCTCCGGCGCCACCGAAGGCGCGCTGCTGGGCATTCCGTCCATAGCCATCTCGCTGGACACCTTTAAGAATCCGGACTTCCGCCCGGCGGCCGCTTTCGCGGTAAAGCTGGCGGGCCTGTTTAAGAAGCGCACGCTGCCGCCCGGCACGCTGCTGAACGTGAACCTGCCCAATGTCCCGGCGGAGAAGCTGAAGGGCGTAAGAATCACCAACCAGAGCCTCACCTCGTTCAACGACTGGTTCGACAAGCGCACGGACCCGCACGGCAACACCTATTATTGGATGACGGGCGACTTCAAGCCCAAGGACGCCGACAAGGCCAGCGACCTGAACGCGCTGCGGGCGGGCTACATTTCCGTTACGCCGATACAGTTCGACCTCACCAACTACAAATTCATCTCCGAACTAGAGAACTGGAAGATAAATATCTAATATGAAAAACCTGCTTTTTGCCGCCGTACTGCTGCAGGCCGCCGGTGTTTACGCCCAGGAGGGGGTAAAGGACTCCACTGCGCCTGAGACCGGGAACAAATACGCCGCGGAGATCATGCGGACCATGAGCAACCTGTCGGCGCTGCTGGAGCACGGCGCGGAAATCCCCGCGGAAAGGATGGACGCGCTGGCGCCGGACCTGAAGAAATTCGACGGCAAAGTGAAGGACGCGCTGGGCAAAGAGATCACGGAAGAGCTAGCCCGCCGCGAAAAAGAGCAGCAGGAACAGCTACGCGCCGCCGCGGCTAAAAGGGCGCTGCAGGACGTGCGCGCCGCGCTGCAGGTCTGGTACGGCGACAATGGCGGCAAATACCCCGCCGACCTGGCCGCGCTTACGCCGGGCAAGATCCCCGCTATCCCGGAACTCTGGCTGCCGGGGCACAAGAAAACCGCCGAGGTCAGGATCATAGATTCAAAAAAATACGACAAAGACCTGTCGGGCGCCGTTACGGACGACGGCGGCTGGCTTTATTTTTCCAACCCCGGCTCCTCCAGCTACGGGCTCCTGGTGTTAAACTGCCGCCATACCGAAGCAGGCGGCCAGGAATTTTACAAATACTGATATGGACAAGAACCTTTTAAAGAAGTCCTATACCGCGGCGGCGGTGGCGGCCGCCGGCATAACCGCGGCAATCTTTCTTTACGCGGTGGCGGCGGAGCTGCTGCGGCATAACGGGTTCAGGCCGCCGCTGACGCCGCCCGCGGCCTACGCCGTAAAATACGCGCTCTATATCCTGGGCCTGTCGGTCCTGCCGCTGCTTAAACTCATTACCAGGCTGGACGTAAAAAAAACCGGGCCGGTTGAAACGGTAAAGAACCTGGTGCTGCTGGCCATTATGCGCGCCGCGCTCTCGGAAATACCGGCCGTGTGCGGCCTCAGCATGTTCTTTCTTACCGGCGCTTACACCGACTTCTACCTGTTGCTGGCTTTTGCGGTTGGACTGGAAATCTACCACTTCCCGCGCCTGAACGCCTGGGAAGAAAGAATACGGGGGGACTTCGGAACATTATGAAACCTGAAAACTACGGCCTGGTAGCAATAGTCGGTGTTTCCGCGGACGCCTCCAAGTATGGGCACAAAATCTTCCGCGATATGCTGAAAGGCGGCTATAACGTAAAGGGCGTCAACCCGAAGGGCGGCTTTGTGCTGGGGCACAACCTTTACCGGAACCTGGGAGAAATTGAGAAGAAACCCGACGTGGTAATAATGGTGGTGCCGCCCGCCGCCGCAGAGCAGGTAATGGAAGACTGCAACAAACTCGGCATAAAGGAAGTCTGGCTGCAGCCTGGCTCGGAATCGGAAGCCGCGCTGGAGAAAGCTAAAACCTACGGAATAAAGGCCGTGGCTGCCTGCTTCATGGTCTCCCATAAAATTTGGTAAAGACCACCTTTGTATATGTTCAAAGAACTCCTGGATAAAAAATACGATGACTACCTGGGCTTCATCAGGCGCAGCATGATCCAGGACCAGATAGTGTCCCGCGGCGTAAAGAACGGGCGCGTGCTGGCCGCCATGGACAAGGTCTGCCGCCACTGCTTTGTGCCCGAAGACCTGGTAACGCGCGCCTACGAGGATTACCCCATGCCGATAGGGCGGGGGCAGACCATTTCCCAACCTTACATTGTGGCGCTGATGAGCGAGCTTATGGACCTGAAGGGGCCGGAGCGCGTGCTTGAAATAGGTACCGGCTCCGGCTACCAGGCGGCCGTGCTGGCCGAGCTGGCCGCCGAGGTCTGCACGGTGGAACTTTTCCCGGACCTGGCCGCCGAGGCCCGCCGCAAACTGGAAGGCCTGGGCTACGCCAACATAAAATTCAATACCGCCAACGGCACAGCGGGTTGGGCCGAACACGCGCCTTACGACGCTATTATCGTGACCTGCGCCGCCGGGAGCGTGCCCCCGGCGCTGCTGGCACAGCTTAAGGAAGGCGGGCGCCTGGTGATACCGGTGGGGGAAGGCGACCAGGAACTTAAGCTGATAACTAAAACCTCTTCCGGCAACAAAGAAAAGAATATCTGCGCGGTGCGCTTCGTGCCGCTGCTGAACTCCCTGCCCTAACAACCATGAATAAAAAATCTCTGCTCTTCAGGTTGGGCTGGCGCGTAGTTTTCTACCCGGCGCTGGTCTACGTGGTCTTTTCCCTGATCTTCTTCTGGCTCTACGCGCACCCTAAGCGCTATACCGGCTCTTTCACGCCGGAGGACTTCCGGCTTAAGCCTGAGGCGATAACCCTGACCACCGCCGACGGGATAAAGCTGGACGGCTGGTTCATCCCGAATAAAAAGTCCAAGAAAGCGGTGATAGTCTGCCACGGCTATCCGATGGACAAGAGCGACGTGCTGGGGCTCACCGCCTTCATGACCCGCGACTTCAACCTGCTCTATTTCGACTTCCGGGCAACCGGCAGGAGCGGGGGGTTCTTCTCCAGCGGCGGCGCGAAAGAGACGCGCGATATAGACGCCGCGGTAAAATTCCTGGAAGACAAGGGCTTCAAGAACGGAGTGGGGGCTTACGGCTTCTCGATGGGCGCGGCCACGGTGCTGCTTTCACAGAACCCGGCCATAAAGGCCCGCGTGCTGGACGCCCCCTACGCCGACCTGGGCGGGCAACTGGATTATATCTTCAGGCCGTTCGGGATCTGGCGCAAACCGCTGCTGGGCCTGATGAAGGTGTGGAGCTTCGTGTTCATGGGCGTTAATGTCAACTCCGTTAATCCCGCAAAAAATGCGGCACTGCTTAAAACCCCGGTGCTGCTGGTGCAGGGAGACGCTGACAGGCAGGTGCCGCTGCAGAACGCGCTGCGCATAAAGGCGGCCGCTCCCGCGGTGGAACTCTGGGTAATAAAGGGCGCCGGCCACGGGGAAAACTGGTACCAGGCCGGCAACGAATACGAGGTGCGCCTAAAAGCTTTCTTCAACAAGAACCTGTAACCCTATATACAAGTAACCATATAGCTATAGGCAATGATGCCCGCATATAATAAAATATGCGGGTATCGTTTTTACACCGGTTAGGGAGGAAGAATGAAAAAGCTATTTATTGTCATAGCCTGTACCCTTGCGGCGGCCACGGCTAAGGCGGAACAGTGGAAGATCCTTGGCACCCGGCCCCTGGGCATGGGCGGCGCCTTTGTAGCCGTAGCGCAGGGCCCCATAGCGCAGTACTGGAACCCCGGCGGCCTGGTTAAAAGCAGCGCCAATGTGTCCGGCATGGAAATCCCGGTAGGCGTCAACGCCGAATTTACCGGCGACATAGTAAAGAACGCCAGCCAGATAGGCGACATGGCTAAGGAGTTTTCTGCCCTGCAAGCTGCGCAGGAAGGCGGTAATAACGCCGATGCAGCGCAAATAGGGGCCTTTGTTAAAACGCTGGCTCTAATGGGCGACATGAAAAAGCCGGGCAAAGGCGCTCTTGTTGAAGTAGCCGCAGGCGTGGACTTTAAATTTTCCAAGCTGGCCCTCTCCGTCAACAACTTCACCTCTATAGGGCTATCCCCGGAGATTGATGTAACGAATATAGGATTGGACACAATATCGGGAACCCCTACCAGCGGCATCACGCTATCTGGTTACAACGGTACACCTTCTGACGCAGGAGACGCCGCGGCTGCCGCTACAATAGCTGCAGCCATATCCAACTCCGACTTTGCCAACATAGCAAAATTGATTTGCGGTGCTGCGACTTGCACAAACATTGCAAACCAAACCGAG